>JAQTRC010000024.1 GCA_028712665.1 Desulfuromonadaceae bacterium | reverse complement strand
CTATTACACAGTACAAATCAATTATCGACAAATTTCCATCCTCTGCCGCTGCTGTCACAGCTGCCGCCAAACTGCGGGAACTCGGCATCGTAGTGGCGTTGCCGGCCAAGGCTGCAGTAGCCGAGACAGTGCCGGAGAATGCCCAGATTTTGCGTCTTGAGGTTGCACAGTTCGCCGGTTTTGAATTCAATCTTACGCCCCCTGCAGCATCCTTGAAAGTCGCTCGCCGGAGCAGTCTGCCGTTTGTGATAATCAATCGCGGCAACGGCAACGACTCTTTCCGCCTCGAATCCACCTTTCCGCCAGCTTTTAACGCAAGTTTTGCAGCTGCTTCATCACCCGATGTTCCAATAATTAAGACACCCGTCATGGCGCCCGGCGAGGCCTTCAAAGGCGTTGTTAATCTGACCGTTCCTGCTGACAGCATCGATGGCCTGCGCATTATCCATCCGGTCAAAGCGGTCTCAAGCTTCATGATTGAGGCGAGCCAGTCGCGTGAGATCGCCTTGACAGCATCGGCGCCGCTACTGCGCGCTCTCGTCAAAACCGACAAGTCCAGGCCTTTACCGGGCGAAAAGGTTCTCTATCGAATTACGGCACTTAATGTGGGCTCGACCGTTGCGGAAGACGTTACATTCAGGATTAATTTCCCGCCGCAGCTGGAGCCGGTCGATTACGAATCTGCCGGGTTCAAGAAGGAACTGAAATCAGCCCTCGTGCTTAACGGCCTGCAGATCAATTCCGGTGAGAGCCGGGAATTCGCCGTTACGTTCCAGCTTAAGGAAGACTCTCTGGCAGGGCAGGAGATCTCGACCCGCGCTGAACTGATCAACAACCCCCTTAAGACAGCAGCGGCCTTCGTATCCAACATGGCTTATGTGCAGCCAAAGCGCGGCATTCTTGTACGTTCCGGTTCAGGGCGGATATCGGTTGTTCCTGGACAGACCATTACGGTACCGTTCGTTGTAACCAACACAGGTAACGTGCATGAAAAATTCAAGATAGCCGCGACTGTCACAGGAGCCCAGGACGCCGTCATCTTCCACGATATAAACCGCGATGGTGTCAGACAGTCCATTGAACCGGTGATAACGGAAATAGGTCCTTTGGCTCCTAAAGAAGAGGCCAGTGTAGTGATGGAGATCAAGACCCCGAAAACTGCCGATGACGGCAGCGAAGGGAGCGTCCTTCTATCCTTCACACCTGAAGCGGAAGCGGGTTTATCTGCATCCGGATCCGCGCAGCTTCTGTATTCCCGCCCGGTTCTGCAAATGGCCATGGCGGGGCGCGATGGCCGTCTGAAACCGGGCGAGGTGGCTTCCTTTGATCTTACCATCACAAATAAGGGAACTAATCTCGCACGGGTGGTCGAGTTGCAGAGTACCTGGCCGGAACAGCTTGAACTGGTAGCTGCAAACCCTGCAAACAGTGCCTTCAGTAACGGAAATATAATCTGGCGTTTCAAGGAGATGGGCGCAGCAGAAAAACGGGTCATCAAGGTTTCTTTCAGGGTCAAGCCTGGAACAGGAGTGGGCACAAACATACAGCTCAAAAACGTCATGACCTACGAAGATCAACTGGGAAACAGATACTGATATGACACAACGCATAAGCCTTGCGGCAGTTCTATTATTGCTTTGTTCTCTGACCCTGCCGGCCTGGGGCCAGCAGTATTATCTGTACGAACCTAAACCTGTAACGGCTGAAGAAAAAGGTCGGGTCGGCGACGGGGGAATTCTGGTTACTGAAGTGCCGGTTCGAAGTGGAGATACGCTCTATGACATCTCCCGCAAGTTCAGCGGGCGCGGCATGTATTATCCGCAGATTCTGCTTTTCAACAGGATAAATAACCCGAATATGATTCATACCGGCAGCACTCTGAGAGTTCCTGTAACGCAAGGCTCGGGACGGAGTGAGCCTGCGCCTGCCAGAGAATCCAGATTAAAATCGAAGGGGCTTAAGGTAACTGCCGAGAAAGTTGCCAAGCCGGCAGCGGCTTTGCCTGTTTCCGTCCCTCCACCTGCGGCAATCAACTCTGCCGCTGCTTCTGTTACCGATATTTCCCTGAATGAGTTGAAACCGCCGCATGATAAGAAGCAAAAGAAGCGTTTGTACGATAAGAAGGGTGCCGGCCGGGGGAGTGCCGGGGATAATAAAATAAAGGCACCACCGCTCCAGAAGAAAGGGGGCGTGCCGACTCCTCCAAATAACGCCGCCACAGCGCAAAAATTATATGAAAGAGCAGTTAAAGCCTACAAGCAGGACGATTTCAGCACCGCTATTGAACTGTTTGACCGATATCTGATGAATAACCCCGGCTCGCCTCTGGCAGCCGATGCAAGTTTATATAAAGCCGACTGTTACCTGAAGCTCTCTTCGCGGTAAGATTTTATTGCCACCCTATCACAAAAGCCCTCAGTTTTCCTCCCTGCTCATCGCGGTAAAATACGACTTTGATATTGCCTGAGATACGCCCGCGCTGTATTTCGTACCCCTCCTTCTTTTCAGAGGTTTCTACTGTGAAGACAGGATTTTTTGCAACCTGACGCAAGACACCCTTCATAAAAGATTCTGGAACTCCCTGACCACCACGATCAATAACCTGAATAGCTTTGATGGCTTTCGCTTCGCGTAAGACCCTGAATTCAGTGACCTGCCCCTTGTACCGTTCCCAGCCAGGGTTGGTAGTGCCGTAATGTTTGTCAAATCCGTAACGAGGTATAAATTCGGGGAGTTCAGAAGGCCTGGAACTTGCGGAAGATGGAGACGCGGTTGCTTTTGGCGGCCGGTTCTCTGCGATGGCTTTAATCACGTCTTTCTCAGCCAATTTCGAATCTAGTTCCGGTTTTGCAGGAATTGGCGATTTGGATGGTTCAGCAGGCTGTACTGCCGGCGGAGCAACTACAGTGACCGGCTTGGAAACAGTCCTGTTCTTCTGCAGAAAGGTCACTACTACTACGGCTACTATGACCGGAGCCAGCCATAACAGAAAGGTCGAACGCTTTGAACGTGGCGAAACTGTATCAACTGTATCTATAAATTCGCCATTCCATTTGTATTCCGGTTCCGGCGCGGCTGATACGAGTGGTTCCGGTTCCGGAGTTTTGTTGACGGCATTGTCGAAAGAACTGTTGAATTCTGAATAGACCGAAAGGCGCGAGCGTGGGGAATAGGTTATCCCTTGATCTTCAAGAGAGGCTTCTTTTGGAGCGGCGGGTTCTGATGGCATGGCGCTCAAATCAGGGGCGACAGGAATGGCGGCGAAGTCAAATTTCGCCAGAGCCCCTGCTTTGGCAACGGTAGCCGGTTCTGTCGAAACTGGCGTAGTATCGGTTATCTCTTCTGACGGAGTACCGGCATCCGCGGTTTTGTTTTTTGACAGTAGCGAGGTCAAAAGAGTTTGAATGGCGGTCAGAAGTTCACTGTCATTACATGAGATATCGAGCCACCCCTGGTAAGCCTTTAGAGTGTCCTTGCCTAGCTGTCCGGGGGTTGCAAGCAGTACAAAGCGAGAGCGTTTGCGCCCAAGTTGCTTTTTGAGGTGTTTGAGTAGAATTTCCGGAGAGAGCCCTGATAAATGTGTCTGGACAAAAACAACATCCGGTTTTTGAATGACAATCTCTTCAGCACCCTTCTCAAGGTTATTGACTATTCTTAAACTGAAGTTACTGCCATATGCCAGTTGGTCAAAAATCTTGCTCAAGCGGGCCATATCGGTTATCAGCAGCAGATCGCTCACGAAAATTTCCTCCCAAATCGAATTGCCGCATTGTACGGTATGCCCTTTGTGTAATCAATACTAATAATGGCAGTAACTACAAAAACAGCTTGACTTTAAGTGGTTTCTTTTTCTAGTATGCAGGAAATATAGAGGCTGTGAAGAGGAGTAGTAATCGTTTTGTGCTTTTCAGAGAGCCGGTGGTTGGTGCGAACCGGTAGGCACAAATGATGAACTCGCCTTGGAGCCGCTCCGGTGATATGTAGTCGGAGCCGTCTGCCTGCGTAAATGGCGTAACGAAGGCCTTGCAGTTTTATGCTGAAAGGCGAATTGGGTGGTACCGCGGATGGCCTTTAAGCCTCTGCCCCAAATATGGGGGAGAGGCTTTTTTATTGTGCTAAAGAAACAAAGTTCACAAAGATTGGTATACTTTACGACACGAAGATGGAACAGAAAGGAGTTTATCGCATGGCAAAAGCAAAAGTACCAAGGCATGACGACCGGCAGATGATCAGGATTTTCGATACAACCCTGAGGGACGGGGAACAGGCCCCCGGCAACAGCATGAACATTGGAGAGAAATTGAGGATTGCCAGACAGTTACAAAAACTGAACGTAGATGTAATCGAGGCCGGATTCCCTATTGCGTCGGATGGAGATTTCGAGGCGGTCAAACTGATTGCCCAGACCGTCAAGGGACCGGAGATTGCCGGCCTCTGCCGATCCAGTGAAAAGGATATCGACAGGGCCTGGGAAGCTTTAAAATATGCCGGCGAGAAGGGGCGCATCCATACCTTTATCGCCACCTCCGACATCCATATGAAATACAAGTTAATGATGGAACCGGCTAAAGTACTTGCGTCGGCGGTCAAGGCCGTCAAGAGGGCAGCCGCTTACACGCCGAATGTCGAGTTTTCCTGCGAAGATGCAGTCCGTACCCGTTTGCCGTTTCTGGCCGAGGTCGTTGAGGCTGTCATCGCCGCCGGAGCCACGACTGTCAATATTCCGGATACGGTCGGCTATACGATTCCTTTCGAATACTTCAACATTATAAAGTATCTCAAAGATAACGTTCCAAATATCGATAAGGCCATAATATCAGTGCATTGCCACAACGATCTGGGATTGTCGGTTGCAAACTCGATTGCGGCGGTCCAGGCCGGAGCCCGCCAGGTAGAATGCACGATAAACGGTATCGGAGAGAGGGCTGGTAACTGTTCATTGGAAGAGTTCGTAATGATCTTGAGGACCCGTCGTGACATACTCCCCTTTGAAACCAAAGTGGTAACCGAACAACTGACCCCGGCCAGCCGCATGTTGACAAACATAACCGGTATAGGGGTGCAGCCCAACAAGTCGGTAGTCGGAGCCAACGCCTTCGCCCACGAGGCCGGAATCCATCAGCACGGAATGCTGATGGAAAAATCCACCTATGAGATCATGACCCCTGAGTCGGTAGGCCTCCTGGCCGGCTCCCTGGTGCTTGGCAAGCACTCCGGCCGACATGCCTTGAAAAAACGGCTGGAGGAGCTTGGGCACGACCTGGATGAAGAAAAATTCAACAAGGCTTTCGAGCGCTTCAAAACTCTGGCAGACCTGAAAAAAGAGGTCTTCGACGAGGACCTGGATGCAATTGTATCTGATGAGGCCAGAGAAGAGGACCGATTCAAGCTGGAACATATAACCGTAACGTGCGGTTCATTTGCGGTGGCTACGGCGACTGTACAGATGGAAATTAATGGTGTCTCGGTGCGAACCGCCGAGTTGGGCGACGGCCCTGTGGATTCAGCATTCAAGGCGATCAGGAAGCTTACGAAGTCAAAGGCAAAACTGACCCAATACAATGTCGGCTCAATAACAGGCGGAACTGATGCCCAGGGGGAAGTAACGGTCAGGGTGAGCGAGGGGAGTCAGAATGTTGTTGGAAAGGGGGCCTCCACCGATATTATCGTAGCTTCGGCCAAAGCCTACATCCATGCCCTCAACCGATTGAGCTGCAAACAGAAGAGATTGAGTGACGCAGTTTAGTTGATTTATTTCTTCCCATCAATTCCCCCCCCTTGACGGACCCTCTGGGGCCTAAAGGGGGGGGGAATAAAGGGTGGGCGAAGTCGGCAATTAACTCAAAAAAGCTATTTACCCCACTTGTTAAAACGGCCGTCCCATCGGCGAACCGCCCGCTTTTTTCCCGGTATCTCCGCCAATCTGCTCGATGATGACCTCATCACCTTCCTTGAGGGCGCTCTCTACCAGTTCGATGGCGCTATTGTTTGCAATGCCGGTCTTGACCGGCACGGCAACCGGCTTGTTCTCCTTGAGTATGTAGACCCGCTGGCCTCCGTTCCCTTTGCGGCCACCCGCCGGCTTGCTCCCAGCTTCGCGACCGGCCCCGGCGGGTGCTCCTCCCGCCTGACGCTTCTCTTTCGGATCATCCGCAATTGACTTCGGTTTGAAGCGGAGAGCGGAGGGCGGTAGCTTGAGGACAACGTCCTTCCTGGCAACTTCGACCGAAACGTTGGCGGTCATGCCCGGTTTCAGTTTCAGATCACTATTGTCAACATTGACCACCACAATATAAGTGACCACATTCTGGGTTATAATAGGAGCGCTCCGGATCTGGACCACCTTCCCCTTAAAACTCTGTTCCGGGTACGAGTCAACGGTAAAAGTGGCATTCTGGTCGAGTGCGATGCGGCTGATATCGGCTTCATCAACGCTGACTTCGATCTGCATCTTCGTCAAATCCTGGGCGATTGTGAATAGTGTCGGAGTCTGGAAGGAGGCCGCAACGGTCTGGCCGACGTCTATTGCCCGTGAGATGATCACGCCATCCACCGGAGAGCGGATGACGGAATAGTTCAGGTTCGTTTTGGATTGCATCAGGGCGCCGTGAGTCTGAGCGACGCTCCCTTCAGCAGCCTTGACCGAGGTTTGGGCCGACTGTAAGGCTGTCTCGGCCAGATCATAGTCGCTCTGGGAGATTATGCCGTCGGCCAGCAGCTTTTTATTCCGGTTTATCGTTCTTTCGGCATCGGCCAGGGTCACCTTCGCCTTCTGCAGGTTTGCTTCAGCAGAAAGGAAATTACCTCTGGACTGTTCAACCGATGCGTTGAACAGCGATGGGTCTATCTCGGCAATGGCCTGCCCTTTTTTGACCCGTGAGTTGTAATCGACGTAAAGCTTCTGGATGGTGCCTGAAACCTGGGTACCGACCTGTACCGTGGTAACAGCGGAGAGGTTGCCGGTAGCGGCCACGTTGGAAATAATCGTGCCTCGCTCGATCCTGACGGTCTTGTAGCTTGTTTCAGGCGTCCGTTTGTAGAAGAATCCGGCCAGACCGGCAATCAGTATGATAATGCCGGTAATGATGATATATTTTTTCATCTGCTCTTCTCACGGTAATCGTAATGGCAATCAGCGTCGGATCGCATCATAGCAGATTCGCGAATAAAAAAAAGCTCCAAGTCCTGAGACCGGAGCTTTTTAATTCTGTACGCCCGCCACGTTTTTCAAGAGGCGGGCCAACTATGGCAACCCTCTTTGCAGTGGGAAACCGGACGAATCTTGAATCTTGCAGTCCACATTGGCAGGGTCTCCTTTCGATTTGATGATTTAATTCCTAACAAGATAGTTTTTATCTTAAACCTATTTTGAAACTTGTCAAGCTTGAAAAACAAGCGCTATGATTTAGATTGCAATATCCGATTTAGATGGCAGAATGGAATAGATGAAAACAGCTCCTAAACATCAGGAAATAGTTTGTCAGCAGGCGCTGGTTGATAATGTCTCCGTATTCTCCCTTCAATCGACTGTTTTCCCGATAGAGATTACAGTCGGGTTTTCTCCGGAAAAGCTGCTGGAGCGTTATCTTGATTACGTCAGGGATTGCTCCCTGTCAATCATCCGCCCGCTGGTTTTGAAAACCGGCATCGACTTCCGCTTTCTTGGCACAAACTGGAGCCTGATCAGTTTTTTACCTCCAGAAGTTGACACTGATTCCGTGACACTTCAAATCTCCGGAGGAGTGTTGGTGCACCCATGCCAGAATGGCCGCAGCAAGTTCCGCTTCCGCCTCGAAACGGTGCAGGGAGGTGTGTCTGTTTCGCTTCGGCTAAGCGAATTCTGTCCGCGGCTACTCGGCAATCCCCCACCGTCCCTGGTCCGTTTCTGGCTCTACCGCTTAACCCAGGCCGCAATACATCGCATGGTAACTACGCGTTTTCTGACCCTGCTCTATCGTGAACTGGCCGGTTACCGGGTGGCGGTTCAAGTTGTGGATATATCTTCTTATGCCGGTCAACCGGTCTGATGCTTTGATTGCAGCCGGAATATATGATACAATTCTATACCTAAACTTTAGAAGTCACTCAATAAATCTCCTCCCCCTCTCAGAGGAGGAATCACTCACTAAAGGAAATACAAAATGCTGCATAACCATATCGAACTCCCTGAAAAATTGCCGCTCTACACCCAGAAAGAGATGGTTGCCTTTCCCTTCATGCTCTTCCCGCTTTACATCAACGAGGCGGAACTGGCTACTTTTCGTGAGGCCGAAAACCATGAGAATTATATCGCGCTGGCTTTCGAGCGGCAAGAAGCCATTGATGGTTTGGCGCCAGCAGGCAGATGCGAGATAGGAACTCTCTGCAAGGTCAACCAGATCACAAAGACAGGTGACGGACGCTTCAAGGTATCACTTGAAGGAGTAACCCGCCTGCAGATTCTGAATACCGAACGGGACGGGACGGTTACTTTTGCCCACTGCGAGATCGTACGCGAGTTTGTTGAAAAAAACATGGTTTCAGAGGCACTGGTACAAAGCCTGAACGCCCTGCTCAAGATTGCTCTCTCTCACGGAAAGCCTTTACCGGACGATGTCATGAAGATGATCGACTACATCGACAACCCGGCCCGGCTATCCGACCTGGTGGCGCTTTACGTCAACCTGCCGGTGGCCGATCTCCAGGAATTGCTGGAGACTGTCGATCCGTTGGAGCGCCTGAAAAAGGTATACGTTCACCTGACTAACGAAGTGCAGCGGATGCAGATCAAGAACGAGGTTGCCGGTGAGGTCACCAAGCGGGTCGGTAAAAACCAGAAGGAGTACATTCTGCGTGAGCAGATGAAACATATTCAGGAAGAGTTGGGGGACGAAGATCCGCGCACGTCAGACATGAATGAGCTGCGCAAAAAAATCGAGGAGGCCGGACTGCCGGAGGATGTAAAAAAAGTTGCCGACAAGGAGTTGAAACGGTTGGAGCGGATCAACCAGGCTTCGCCGGAATATAACGTTTCGCGCACATATCTGGACTATCTGGCCGGGATGCCATGGAACATCTGCACCCCCGACAGTCTTGATATCGTAAGGGCCGAGGAGATTCTGAACGAGGATCACTATAATCTGAAAAAGGTGAAGGAGCGCATCCTGGAATTCCTGGCGGTGCGATCGCTGATGGATAACATGAAAGGGCCTGTTCTCTGCTTTGTCGGTCCTCCGGGCGTCGGCAAGACCAGCCTGGGCAAATCGATAGCCCGCGCTCTGGGGCGCAAGTTCGTGCGTATCTCTCTGGGGGGGGTCCGGGACGAGGCCGAGATCCGTGGGCACCGTCGAACCTACATTGGAGCACTGCCGGGACGCATCATCAAGGAACTTTTTCGTTGCGGCGCCAATAATCCGGTCTTCATGCTGGACGAGATCGACAAACTGGGTAACGATTTCCGTGGCGACCCGGCCAGCGCCCTTCTGGAGGTGCTTGATCCGGAGCAGAATTTTTCTTTCAACGATCACTATCTTGACGTCGCTTTTGACCTGTCAAAGGTAATGTTCATCACCACCGCCAACCAGCTTGATCCGATCCCCGGTCCTCTCAAGGACCGAATGGAGGTCATTCGTCTGGCCGGCTACAGCAGCGAGGAAAAACTTCAGATCGCCCGTAACTTCATCATCCGGCGCGAGGTTGAGGAGAACGGTCTGAAAGATCGCGAACTCGAATTTTGCGATGAGGCTCTGCAGAAGATCATCAGCGACTACACCAGAGAGGCTGGCGTGCGCAACCTGCAACGAACGGTAGGCTCAATCTGCCGGAAGGTTGCCAAAGAGATCACTCAGAACAAGACGCCGCGCACTCTAATAACCCCTGAAATCGTCGCGGAGCTGTTGGGGCATAAAAAGTTTCACAACGAAGTGGCGGCCGAGAATGACCGGGTCGGCGTCGCGACCGGCATGGCCTGGACCGAGACCGGAGGCGACATCCTCTTCGTCGAAGTCACCTCCATGCCGGGCAAGGCCGAGTTGATCCTGACAGGTTCGCTGGGTGATGTGATGAAGGAATCGGCCCGCGCGGCGCTTTCCTACATAGAGGCACATTCAGAAGAGTTCGGTATCAAGCCTGAAGCATTCGAGAACCGCACCATCCATATCCACGTTCCCTCCGGAGCCATCCCCAAGGACGGTCCTTCTGCCGGCATTACCATGGTAACCGCACTGGTATCGCTGCTGACGAATAAACCGGCCCGGCGCAACGTGGCCATGA
Organism: Desulfuromonadaceae bacterium; assembly: GCA_028712665.1. Classification (GTDB taxonomy): domain Bacteria; phylum Desulfobacterota; class Desulfuromonadia; order Geobacterales; family Pseudopelobacteraceae; genus JACRCG01. The sequence goes on along the minus strand of JAQTRC010000024.1, from coordinate 28,244 downwards.
CCGGCGAGATCACACTGACCGGAAGGGTGCTTGCCATCGGGGGGCTGAAAGAGAAGGTACTGGCGGCACATCGCGCCGGTGTTCGAACCATCGTGGCGCCGGAGAGAAACCGCGACGACCTGGAAGATATCCCGGACAATGTCCGCAACGAACTGCAGTTCACTTTCGTAAGCGAGGCATCCGAGGCGCTGGAGGCTGCGCTCTAGAGAATCATGAACATCGCCATTATCGATAAGGTAATGCTGAATTTTTTCAGCGAACTGCAGAATTATTTCGCCCTGATCGGCCGGACATTGGTTCGCATGTTCGATCGTCCCTTCTACTACCGGGAATTTGTGATCCAATTCGACAAACTTGGATTTTCGTCTCTTTTCATCTGCATCCTCTCCGGCCTGTTCACCGGCATGGTCATGGCCCTGCAGTCGCTGATCCAGTTGAAGCCCTATGCCGCCACCAGCTATGTTGGGGGGATGGTGGCGATTACCATGGTCAAGGAGTTGGGACCGGTGCTTGCCTCGTTGATGGTGGCAGGACGGGTCGGGTCGGCCATAACCGCCGAACTGGGAACGATGGTGGTGACCGAGCAGGTCGATGCCATGAGGGTGGAGGGGACCGACATAGTCAAGCGCCTGGTGGTTCCGCGCCTGAAGGCGATGCTGCTGGCCCTTCCGCTGTTGACCGTGATGGTTGATGCCATTTCATTGCTCGGCGGTTACATCATGGCCTCCGGCTACGGCATCAATCCGATTATGTATATCACCGGCATTCCACAGTTCATGGTCTTTCAGGATCTGATCGAAGGATTGGTCAAACCGGTTGTATTCGGCTTTCTGATCGCCATGACCGGTTGTTATGTGGGGCTGAATACCAGGGGGGGGGCCGAAGGGGTCGGGGCATCGGCCAAGCAGGCCGTGGTGTTGTCGTCTGTGCTGATACTGGTAACCGACTTTTTCCTGACCAAGATATTTGTGGCGTTCCGAGGATAATATGGCTTACTGTCAGGTATCCGGATGAGTTCCAGCTACACCATCCGGATGGAAAAAATCTGCTACAGTGTGGGGGGGAGAAAAATCCTGCAGGATTTCGATTTCTGCCTGGAGAGGGGAGTCAACCGCACGATCCTGGGGATTAGCGGCGCCGGTAAAACCACAATTCTCAAGCTAATGCTCGGGCTGCTGCAACCCGACTCCGGGCAAATCTTCATTGGCGATCTTTGCATCACCAACCTCCCGGAATCGCGATTCATGCAGCAGCGCAAATGCATAGCCATCGTATTCCAGGGGGGGGCGCTGTTCGACTCAATGACGGTCGGCGAAAATGTCGGCTACCGCCTGTTTGAGGAGGGGCGGTTGCCGCTGCCAGAGATAGAACGGATCGTGCTGGAAAAGCTGCGCTTCGTGGGGGTGGGTCCGGCCCTGAATCTCTACCCGGCTGAACTGTCGGGCGGTATGAAGAAACGTGTAGCCATCGCCCGCGCTCTGGCTGCAGACCCGGATTTTATCTTCTTCGACGAGCCTACCACCGGCCTCGACCCGATCGGGGTATACAACATCTGCAGCCTGATGCAACGGCTGCAGGCCGAAGGGAAAACCACACTCATGGTCACCCACGACCTGGCCACCGCCTTTGCCACCTCACAGCGATTTACATTCCTTCACGATACGCGGATGCTGTTCGAGGGGAGCGAGGCCGAGATGAGGGGCAGTCCGATCTCCGAAGTACGTGAGTTTCTTAAGCCGACCGACGAATCGCTGTTTGTTTGATTGATGAAAAACGTGACCAGGCGGTAAATGTATGGAACGAAGCAATCAGATAGGTTGGGCGCAGGTTCGAGCCGGAGTTTTCATATTCCTGGCGCTTCTGTTCTTTGCCGGCGGTATTACCATAATGGGACAAAAGACCAAGATGTTTGTCACTAAAGGGGATCTGCAGGTGCTGATGGAGGATGTGGCAGGACTTAAAGTCGGTGCTCCGGTCTGGCTTGCCGGAGTGGATGTCGGAGTTGTAACCGATATCCACTTCGATGACCCGCAAAAAACCAATCAGGTCAGCATACATCTCCAGGTGGACAGATCGTATCTGAAAAAAATAGGTCTCGACTCAAAAATAGCAATCAAGACCCGCGGCCTGATGGGTGAAAAATATGTCGATATTACCGCTTCAAGTCAGTACTCGGAAAAGCCGCCTGCTGTTCTGCATGGCACTTCAGTCGCAAAGCTGGACGATGTTATTCAGAAAGCCGGCACCACCTTTGAAAAAATCAACGGCATAATCGACAACATCAACCAGGGTAAGGGGACACTCGGCAAACTCAGCAAGGATGAGACACTGTACACAAATGTGGCCACCCTTGCGGTCGAGATGAAGAATCTGGTGGTCACCATCAACCGCGGTGAAGGGACCCTGGGACGGCTCAACCGGGATCCTGAACCGTTCAACATGCTGATCAGCATCCTGAACCGCGCCGATCGAACTTTACAGGATATCCAGGAATCCGACGGCACTCTCAATAAACTTATCTATGATAAGGCCCTCTATGTGAAGCTCTCCTCTCTGGCGGAAAAGAGCATCCAGGCGGCCGACGATGTTCGTGAACTGAACAAAAAAATAACTTCCACCGACGGCACCATCGGACTGTTGCTGAGCGGCCGGGAGTTCTATGACAAAGGGATTTCTCTTCTAACCAGGGCCGACTCATCAGTTAAAACCATCGAAGAGATTGCCGAAAAAGTCAAAAATGGCGAGGGAACGGCAGGCAGGCTTGTAAACGACAAGGAACTTTACGACCGGATGAATCGGATGGTTGATGATCTGGATGCGCTGGTGAAGGATTTCAAGGAGCACCCGAGGAAGTATATAAAGTTTTCGGTGTTCTGATGCGGCACTACATTTGAGAGATCACGGCATTGGTTCCTCGAATGCGCCTCGTCTGACGTTGAATAATACAGAATTTGTAAAGAGAGATAAACCAGAAGAGGTATATGCATGAAAAGAATATGGTTGCTTGTTGTTTCGTTATGCCTGTTTACCACCACCCTCCATGCCGCAGGTTTGGAAGATAAGGTCGTAGAACACACCATGAAGAACGGCATGAAGCTCCTGATGGTGGAACGGCATACCTCCCCGACAGTCTCGGCCTGGATCCGGTTCAAGGTCGGGAGCGTCGACGAGAAGAGCGATGAGCGGGGAATCGCCCATCTGCTGGAGCATATGCTCTTCAAAGGAACTACAACTCTGGGAACAAAGGATTATGACGCAGAAAAGCCGATTCTTGACAAGATCGAGGAGACCGGCCAGGCACTGATAGCTGAGAGGGGAAAGGGTAATAAGGGGGACAAGAGCAAGATCGAACTACTCTCGAAACAGTTGGCCAAACTGGAAACCGACGCGTCAAAATACGTTATCAAAGATGAGTTTTTTGAACTATATTCCAAAAACGGCGGGGTCGGTTATAACGCCTTTACGAGCCGCGACGGCACAACCTACCTGATCAGTCTGCCGTCCAACAAGCTGGAACTCTGGGCCGCGATAGAATCTGATCGCCTTCAGAACGCTGTGCTGCGGGAATTTTACACCGAACGTTCGGTTGTTATGGAGGAGCGGCGGCGCTCCTACGATGCCGATCCTGAGAGCAAGTTATGGGAAACCTTCGTCGCCTCGAGCTTTCTGGCCCACCCCTACGGTCAGCCAACCATCGGATGGATGTCCGATATAGAGAACCTGACACGCAGCAAGGCCGAGCAGTTCTTTCACAATTACTACGCGCCTAACAACTCCATAGTTGCGGTTGTCGGCGATATTGACACGAAAGCGACCATTGCCATGCTAGAGCGTTATTTCGGTGGGATCAAGCCTGGAAAAGCACTCCCTCCGGTTACTGCCGTAGAGCCTAAGCAGGCTGGCGAGCGCCGCATTGAACTGGTGGCGGAGGCCGAGCCAGCTCTGATGATCGGGTACCATAAACCAGCCATCATGGCAGATGATGACTACGTTTTTGACGTCATCAGCATGATTCTGGGAAGTGGCCGGACATCCCGCTTTCACAAAAAACTCGTAATAGAGAAACAGATCGCCACGGAAGTCGGTGCCTTCGATGCGCCCGGCAGCCGTTTTCCAAACCTGTTTGTAATCACCGCAAATCCCCGTTCGCCCCATTCGATCCGGGAGGTCGAAGACGCCATACAGGCCGAACTGGATCTGCTCAAATCCGAACCGGTGGCCGAGCGGGACCTGCAGCGGATACAGAACAAGATTGAATATGAGGAGGCCCGCCGGATGGGTACCAACGGCGGCCTGGCTCGCAATCTGACCCAGTACGAGGCGGTTGCCGGCAGCTGGCGCTACATGACCGAGTACCGCAGCAGGGTTAAAAAGATCACCCCCGGCGATATTCAGCGGGTGGCCCGCCAGTACTTCAGCAACGAGAACCGTACCGTCGGATTCATTACGAAAAAAGGGGGTGGCAAATGAAATGGCTCATAATCTCCCTTTCCCTTTTCTCCCTTTTAATTACATCCGCCTGCGGGATACTCGGAACATTGCCAAAAGCGGATCCCCGAACCATGACCTTCCCCGAGCTACGCTTCCAGATTCCGAAAGCCGAAAGGGTCGTTCTGGAATGCGGAATGCCGGTCTACCTGCTGCGTGACACGGAACTCCCGATCATCAACATGACCGCGATGGTTCGGGCCGGATCGGTCTATGAACCGGGAGCAAAATCGGGCCTGGCAACTATGACCGGTAGCGTCATGCGCAGCGGAGGGGCCGGTGGTCTTGCTCCGGAGAAGATGGACGATGAACTGGAATTCATGGCTTCGTCCGTAGAGAGCAGCATTGGTAGCGATATGGGAACTGTTTCTCTGACAACTCTGGCAAAGAACTTCAGCCGTACCCTGCAGATTTTCAGCGATGTTCTGTTGCGGCCGGATTTTAGCGACAAACGGATCGAGATTGCCCGCAAACAGTTGATCGAAGGGGTGAGACGCCAGAATGACGATCCCAAGGAGATTGCCGGGCGCGAAATCGGAAAATCAATCTATGCTGGTCACCCGCTCGGAAATGTGCTTACGTACGCATCGATAAACGGTATAAACCGCCAGGAGATGCTGGAGTTTCATCGCCGGTTCTACCGTCTTGACAATATGATTCTGGCTGTATCGGGTGATTTTGACAGGGGCGCTCTTCTAAAAGAATTAAACGCAATTTTCGCTCCGGCAGCGGCACGTTCACCGCTCCTGCTGCCTGAAGTGCCACAGCCCGAACGGCTTTATAAGGGAGAAATTTTCTACGGCAAGAAGGATGTCAACCAGTCCGTCATCCGGATGGGACACCTGGGACTCAGTAAGGATAGTCCCGATATCTACGCAGTCCGCATTCTGGACTATATTCTGGGGGGGAGTTTCACCTCCCGCTTGACAACGGAAATCCGGTCCAATCAAGGGCTTGCCTACAGTGTCAGCAGTCATTTCGATATCGGCCGCCGCTTCACAGGGAGCTTTATTGCCGAAACGGAAACCAAGGCCGAATCAACATCCAGGGCAATAACTCTGATGAAGGAGATAATCAACGGTATTTCCAAAGAACCGGTCACCGATCAGGAACTGAGCGCCGCCCGGGAATATTTGATCAACTCGTTCATGTTCGGCTTTACCACTCCGGCATCCATCGTTACCCAGCGGGCCCGGCTCGAATACTACGACTATCCTGACGGCTACCTTGAGCTGTATCGTGACAGGATCGCCAAGGTGACCAAAACGGATGTTCTGAATGCCGCGCGAAAATATCTGCATCCGGAGGCGTTTAAACTTGTTGTAATAGGCGATGCCGCAAAGTTTGACAAGCCGCTTTCATCATTCGGCAAGGTGCGGGAGCTTGACTTGAAGTTTACTATTCCAACACCCTGACAAAACAGGATAACTGCGTTAATTTACAAATAAGGGGATTTGACATGAAAGGTTTTGAGTGGGACGACAGCATCGCTTTGGGAATTCCGGCCATCGATAACCAGCACAAGTTGCTTTTTGGATGGGTCAACGCCCTGAACGAGGCAATAATCAGTGGCGACGGGCATGAAAAGGTCGGAGAGATAATCGTTAATCTCATCAGCTATGTAACCGTACACTTCAGCGATGAAGAACGGTTGCTGCTCTCTTATAAATATCCGGAGCTGATTTCACACCGCAAGGAACATGATTACTTTGTAACCCGCTTGCAGGAGATTCAGACCAGCTTTAATGATGGGCACGAAATGGAGAAGGAATTTCTTGATTTCATGGTGGAGTGGCTGGTTTGCCACATAAAAGGAACCGACCAGGAGTACAGCCGCTTCATACATGCACGGGAAGAGTAATCCTATAAAAAGCAGTTGGCTCTCACAAAGGCACAAAGAACACAAAGAAATCAAAGTCTTTTCGGGTTTGAAGCATTCACCCAGAAGGTGGCAATATTAAATTTGATAATGACCTGATTTTCTTGGTGAACTTCGTGAGCTTTGTGAGATAATAGCCGTATTTAGGGTAATTCCATATTGGTACAAAGACTAGATAGATGTTGCTGCCAATCGTCCCGCAATAACATCAGCTATCTTGATACCGTCCACGGCAGAGCTCATTATGCCCCCGGAATAGCCGGCCCCTTCACCGGCCGGATAGAGCCCTTTGACCCCTGTGGATTCTCCATTCGTATCCCGCAATATCCGGACCGGAGCCGAGGTGCGTGACTCAATGCCGATCAGGGTAGCTTCGGCGGTCACAAACCCCTTGAGCCTCCGTTCGAAGTAGACAATTCCATCCCGAAGCGTCTCGATGATAAATGGCGGCAAAACTGCGGCCAACTCTGTTTCACGGATACCGGGACGATAGCTGGCATTAACCCCCCCCTTTCCCGGCAATTTGAGGAAATCCAGCAAGTTCTGGGCAGGTGCGCGGTATCCTCCACCGCCTGCGGCAAAGGCCCGCTGCTCCCACATTCGTTGCAGACGGACACCGGCCAGCGGCCCTGTCCCATCGAAGTCGTCCTCACAGACATTTACCACCAGTGCACTGTTTGCATGAGGAGAATTGCGCAGTTGCCCGCTCATACCGTTTGTCACCACTCCGCCTGTCTCAGAGGCGCCCCCCACCACAACACCGCCGGGACACATGCAGAAGGAGTAGGCGCTACGGCCGCTGGCGCTGTCGTTCCAGGTGACGGCATAGTCAGCAGCCGGCAGAGCGGGATTCCGCGAAGTCCCATACTGGATGCGATTTATAAGTTCCTGGGGATGCTCCACCCGCAGCCCCATTGCAAAAGGCTTCCGCCTCAGAGGCACCCCCAGACGCTCCAGCAGTTCGTACGTATCGCGGGCGCTATGTCCCGAGGCAAGAACGAGATGATCGCAGTTGAGCTCCTCATTGCCATTCACCATCAAAGAGATGATCTTTCCGTCACGTATGACCATGTCTGACATGCGACAACCAAATCGGATGACAAAGCCCTGTTCAATCAGGTGACGGCGTATGGAGCTTACAACTCTCCTCAGCCGATCAGTTCCTATATGCGGCTTGGCAAGATAAAGGACCTCGGCCTGGGCGCCAAAGGCGACCAGCTGTTCCAGAACCCACGGCACAAGAGGGTCCTTGGAACGACAGGTCAGTTTGCCGTCGGAAAAGGTTCCGGCTCCCCCTTCGCCAAACTGGACATTACTCTCCGGATCGAGGAGACCCTCTTTCCAGAAGCGCTGCACAGACAAGGCACGCCTCTCCACCGGTTCACCCCGCTCGATGATCGTAGCGGTCAGGCCATACCGCGCCAGCCGGAGAGCTGCAAACAGGCCGGCAGGGCCGCTACCGACGATAACGATCCGCTTTTTGGAGTGTACCTGCGCCAAAACCTCCGGGGCAACATCCGGAGACCACTCAAGAGAGTTGTTTGCGGTTACTTGGGCGCGGAAGGCTTCATCGACAGAGAACGACAGCGTGAAAACAAGCTTGATGTTCTGTTTTTTGCGGGCGTCGATTCCTTTACGGAGTATGCGGACATTGCTCAGAGCAATTACCGGAAGTGAGAGCTCTGATGCCAATAACGACGGGAGAGACTCTTCACTCTCCAGGAGAGAGAGGATAAGATTACGATAGATATACGGCATAATATCTGCTTTACAGGTATTTTCCCCGCTCCAGGAGCTGTTTTTAAGAACCCATTTAAATACAAACAGGGAATTCGAGTCGGAAGACGGTTCCCTCCAACGAGGTCCGTTCAACCACAATACTCCCCTCGTACATTCGGGCTATGCGCTGCACGACCGGCAACCCCATCCCGGTCCCCCGAACTTTGGTACTGAAAAACGGCTCAAACACGCTCGGCAGAATATTATCAGGAATCCCGCCACCGCTGTCACCAACCCTGACAACCACTCTACCTTCGAGTTCCGATATTTCTATGTCGAGACGCCCTCCATGAATCATCTCATCCAGGGCATTAAGAAACAGGTTGGTGAAAATCTGCTCAAGTTCCGCCTGGTCGGCCTTAATCGGAGAGGGTACCACATGATAGCGCCGCTCTACATGGATCCGCCTGTCCTCAATCTGAGGCGTGAAGACCTCCAGAGCATTGTCAATTACTTCATTAAGTTGTACGTCTGATGTGATGGTGCGGGTTCTCTGCGATGCATCCAGAAGCTTCCGGATAATCAAATCTACCCGGTCAACCTCTTTCAAAATTTTCTCCTGATAGTCAAGCTGCTCCGGATCGTTCGTGTTCTGTCGCATCAGCTGGATAAACAGTGAGATTGAGTTGAGTGGGTTGCGAATCTCGTGGGCCATGCCTGCCGACAGATATCCCAGCGCCGCCAGCTTTTCTGACTGAACAATCTCGTTTTGGGCCTTCTGAAGAGCATCGGATTTCTCCCGCACACGCTTCTGAAGATCCCGGTTCCACATTTCTATTTCCTTCAGCAGGCGTTCATGTTCAAGCTGAAGCTCCTTGTTTTGAAGCTCAACCTCACGAATTCTCAAAACATTTTCAAGACGTTCGACAAGATTGCGGTTGTTGAACGGCTTAAGAATATACTCCGAGGCGCCCGCCTTCATCAAATCGACCGCAACCTCTTCACTCCCTTTGCCGGTAAACATAACCACATATGTATCGGGCAATCTGGTCTTGATCTGCCGCAAGGCGGACAATCCGTCAACCTCCGGCATCATGTAATCAAGCAGAACCAGTTCTGCCCCATGAAGGGCGACAAGGTCAATACCTGCAACGGCACAGTGAGCCGTAAAAACCCTGAAACCTCGCCTGGAAAGGACAAGCGAAGTCAATTCTAGGATATTTTGATCGTCATCTATGATGACAACCGTCGCCTTTGTAGCTGCTGTCTGAATTTCTGTCGGCATTGGACGAGATCACTCTCCGGACGTTTCATCCGGCGGTAAGCCTACGCTGCAGGAAGCCTGACCGTCATCACCGGGCAGTTTGCAGAACGCACTACACGCTCGGCGGTGCTGCCGAAAATGAGGTGATCAAGACCGGTCCGCCCATGGGTGCCGAGTACGATCAAAGAGGCTCCGATCTCTTCAGCTTTGCGGGTGATCTCATCGTATGGGATTCCGGTTACAATCGCCGTTTTGTAGTTGGAGAAGGAGCCCAGATTGCTGCTGCAGAACTCTTTCATCATTTTAACGGCCCCCTCTTCGATTTCCTTTTCCAACTGCTCGAAGGATATATGCGGAACGTAGAAACCACGCAGGTCAACCGGCTCGTTGATGACATGCATGATGGTAAGCTCGGCATCAAAACGGACCGCCAGAGTTAGCGCATAATCAAAAGCCCGCTCGGAGTTCTCCGAAAAATCGATAGCGGTAATAATTTTATCAAACGACTTTGACATGTATTTTCCCTCCCGGCTCGTAAAGTTGTCTCAGCTAATTTTGAATATCTTATCGATAACTTTTTTCAGCTCGTCGTACTTGATCGGCTTGTTTATATACTCGAAGGCGCCCAGATTCATCGCCTCAAGGTAGGACTCCACCTCTCCGTAGGCGGTAATCATGATAACATTACCATGCGGGTGGCTACGGTTAAACTCGCGCAGGAAAGTCAGCCCGTTCATCTCCGGCATATTTATGTCTGTAATAATCAACTCAACATCCCGGTTTCGGAGGAAGTTGAGCGCCTCAAGACCATTTCCGGCTGATGACACATCAAAACCTTCGCGGGCAAGGATTTTGGATAGCGCCACGCGGGCATTCTCCTCATCATCCACTATCAGAATTCTTTTGCCTGCGTGCTTTTTCATCTGCTCCTCTGCAAAATATCCGGTTGGTTTTCACCGGAAAAAGCAGCTCCCCCACCCAGAATATGTTTATGATTACTTTTGATTACAAAATGAGAGTTGCCGGTTGGTCACCAGAGAGGGAAGTTTAGCACGCTTGGAACAGCTGTCAAGTGGATGCAAATAATTTATGGCGCTTTGAGACTAAGGTTTGATTCCGTCGGCATCAAACAGAACGTAGGCAGATTTTCCTCGCGGACCGAGCTGTTTGAAATGCTTGCCGTTCAGCTCAACATCAATCCCCCCGGCGTCACTTAAATCAAGCGCGACGCTCTTTTCCGCCTTCCACTCGATAACATCGCCAACAGTAAGCTCATATGACTGCGCCGCCGAATCATCTACAACCGCATTCAGATTACCATTCCGGATAACCTTGATTTTCAGAACGAAACCTTTGCCGTGATCGGCAGGCTTTATCGACTGTGGCGGTTTGTCGGCAATGTTCGTCAAGGGGGTCTTGGCCTCTTCAATCACCGGCGGCGCCCTCCTGATCTTTGAAGATGTCAGAATCGGCTGAACCGCTGAAACAGGAAGCGCTTCGGAAGGAACTGCCGCAGGTTTTGTCATGCGAATAGTAGGCGATGGCTGCTTTTTGAAAAATGTAGCCGTGATCAGGATCAAGAGCAGGAGAAAAGCCGGAAGCGCGAGCTTCTTGAGCTGAACCATGCGCCGGGCGGGGCGGGCGCTATTGGCGGGACTGTTTTCGACATTTGATTTTCCATCCTTGACTCCATACAGCTTGTCGTACATACGGGCCATGTCATCCGGGTTCAGGCCGAGATAGACAGAATAAATGCGAAGAAAGCCTTTGAGATAAGTCAGATTGGCGAAGCCGCTGATCCGATCCTCTTCCAAAGATTTTAGATAGTAAATCCCTATTTTTGTTGTTTGAGATGCCTCTTCAAGCGTGATGTCGTGGTATTCCCGGCAACGTTTGAGAACGGCTCCCGGTGAGTTGACGGACGTATCAAGGGGTGTTGTAATTGTCTCTGACACGCTGGCCTCGCTTACTTCAGTAATTCCAGATACCCAGCGGCTGCGCGCCCCAGATCCGTATCCGGAATCAGTCTGACGGCATCTTTAAAAGCGGCGCGCGCCGCATCCGGCCTGTTGAGCTTCAACTGCGCCTGACCCAGGTAGTAATATGCGGCGCCGTAGTCGCTATAAATTTCGAGCGCCTTGCCGTATTCCATGATGGCCTGATCGCTCTTTCCCATAGAGAACATTACCCGCCCAAGCGAGAGATGTACCACCGGATTGCGCGGATTCATAGTTGCGACTGCACGCAATTCAGCCAGCGCATTTGAATAATCACCCTTACCCAGGTAGGCCAGACCCAGGTTGATCGTGGCATTGTCGTTGCTCTGATAAAAAAGATCGTCTTTTACGATTTTGAACTGTTGAATGGCGTTATCCCAACGTTTCAACTCAAGATAGACGACGCCCAGATCATTGCGAGCCACTGAATAATTCGGTTTGAGCATAATGGCCCGTTGAAACCTCGGCTCTGCAAGGTCTGGCCGCTTCTTTCCCATATAGGCCAAACCGAGATTATAGAGGATTTCGGGATTATCCGGGTCCAGTTTATTGGCCTCTGTCAGATCGATCAGGGCGGAGGTGTAGTTGCGTTCACCCAGATACGAAACTCCCATCTGATAGTGATAGGAAGCCTGTTTAGACCCGTCTGACTGTTGCGCGCGGCCCGACACACAACCGGATGCCATCAATAAAATGAGCAGTAAAGCAATGTGGTAAAGACAAATTTTCATCTCGCTACCTTAGTGCAGACCGTTTTCAAATGTCGGCAAACTCGCAAAATTTGTCAATGGATCAGAAGGGTACGACTAAAAACTAATATCCCTGAAGTTGGTAAGCGACTTGAAGCTCCTGTAACGGGCCTCGATTTCCCTGTATTCCAAACGTTTCATCCGGTTGAGGCTGAAATCCTCCACGTTGAAAGAAGCCATCACGCTGCCGAAAACGATCGCCTGCCGGAGACCCTCTTCAGACAAATCTCCGGTATTGGCAAGGTATCCCATAAAACCGCCGGCAAAGGTATCGCCGGCGCCGGTCGGATCGAAAACATCCTCCAGTGGATAGGCAGGCGCTGCAAAGACAGAATCGGCGGTGAACATAAGCACACCGTACTCTCCCCGTTTGACGACCAATCGCCGGCAGCCAAGGGAGATAATCTGGCGCGCCGCCCTGACCAGATTGGCTTCGCCGGTAAACTGGCGCGCCTCACCTTCATTTATGACCACGATATCCACTTTTTGCAGAACCTTCTTCAGTGCCTCGGGCTTGGAGGATATCCAGAAATTCATGGTGTCGCAAGCCACCAGTTTTGGCTTTCTAACCTGCTCCAGCACCTGCATCTGCAGGTCCGGATCGATATTGGCCAGGAAGAGATAGTCGGCATCCCGATAGGATTCGGGGAGATTCGGCTGAAACTCCATCAGCACGTTAAGCTGGGTATCCAGAGTCTGGGCCTCGTTCAGATCGAAACCGTAGCGGCCGGTCCAATGGAAGGTCTTGCCCGGAATGCGCTGAAGACCTGCAGTGTCAATGTCTCGCGATTGAAGAAAAGTGACATGTTCTTCAGGAAAATCTTCACCCACTACCGCCACCAGCGATACATCCGTAAAGAAGCTGGCCGAAGTCGAAAAATACGTGGCCGAACCTCCCAGCACATTTTCCCCCCGCCCAAAAGGAGTTTCTACCGTATCAAAGGCAACGGTTCCAACAACTACAATTCCCATATAACTTATTTCTCCTCTTTGAGCATTTTATAATAGCCATCCGAATACGCCCCCGCCGGGGGAGAGTTATTGGCAGTTTTGAAAGAGTTTCAAACTATCACGCCCCCGAATACGAGTCAAAAGGATTGTATGTTTAACTTCAATAACTCGAAATCACATCAGGATTCTGGTCAGAAAATAATCAGCCACCAGGATCAGCATAAATGAGAGAACCACCGAGCGTGTGGTCGATACACCGATCCCCCTGGCCCCTCCCGAGGTGTTGAACCCGACATAGCATGAAATAAGTGAAATAATTCCGCCAAAAACAAAGGATTTTGTAAGGCCAACGGCAATTTCGTTGATTTTAAGCGCATGGCGAATTGAGTCGATGTATGTGCCGTAGGAGATGAAGAGACGTGGATGCAGGTGGCTGATTATGGCTCCTCCGGCAATCCCGACACAATCGGCATAGATGGTGAGGACCGGGACGCAGATCAGCGCCGCAATCAGGCGCGGCATGGCCAGATAGCGCACCGGATCGATATCGAGCGTCTGCAGGGCATCGATCTCCTCGTAGACCTTCATGACTCCGATTTCCGCTGCCATAGCGCTCCCCGCCCTGCCTGCCACCAGAAAGCTGGTCATAACCGGCCCCAGTTCCCGTACCATCGAAAATCCGACGACACTGCCGATAATTTCCTGCGTGCCGTACTTTGCCAGCTCCATACCGGTCTGCAACGCCAACACCATCCCTACGAAAAAAGCCATTACCGAGGCCACCGGCAAGGTTTCATATCCGATAATAGTGATCTGGGAAAAGATGGAAGGAATATTGCGGGGTGCCTCGCGGAACGAGACCACGGTCCGCCATAAAAGAATCAAAACCTCACCTATGATCCGAAAGGCGTACAGAATCTTATTTCCGAAGAATTCAATCGGGTTCATTCTCACTCTGTCCTCTTTCTACTCTCCGGCAACACCTGAAGCCCACTCATAATTAACACGCGCCACCCGGTAGTCGCGTTGCGCGCTGGCTTGACTGCTCCTGGCCTGAAGGAGATTCAATTGCGCGTCGTCCACCTCCAGCCGGATTTTGACCCCATACTCATACCCCTTTTCAGCCATCAGCACAAGCCGTTCGGCCTGCTTGACCGTCCCCGAGATCGCCTGAAAAATTTCTAGAGCCTCCCTAAGCGCGTATTCCGCCTCGCGAACCTCAAGCGAAATAGCGTCAAGCAGCTTCGCCTCTTCTATCTGCTTTGTCCGGAGATCACTTCTGGCCTGGGCGACCCTGCCGCTGGCCTTTAAACCATCGAAAAAGGGGAACGTCAGGTAGACTCCCACATTCCAGGCGGGGCCATTCAACTCCCACTTTGGGGCTGGATTATCCAGACTCGCCCAATGCCAACCGGCACCGCCTCTCAAATCGAGGCGCGGCTTGTCATCAGCGTTGGCTATGGTTATCAGCTCATCATAAATACCTATGCGAAGACGGAGATCAGCCAGTTCCGGGCGCCTTTTACGGGCAGAGAGCAGTGCCTCCTCGTAGGTAAACGGTATCGACAGGTCTGCAGACGGCCGCTCCAGAGAACCGATCGCATCGACCTCTTCAACTCCCAGCGCCAGCAGGAAACGCAAGCGTTCACGGGCTATCCGGATGCTGTTCCCGGTCCGGATGACTTCAGGGCGGGCGTTGTCCGCCGCGACTTCGGCGGCCAGCACATCGTAATCGGTCGCAACCCCGGCGCTGAATTTCCGTTTGGCCTCATCCAGATGGCGCTGCTTCTGCGATTGATTCTCCATCGACAGGTTGTGCAGCTCTTTGGCCAACAGAATGTCGTAATAGGCCGCAGTCACATCCCGATAGGCCGCCTGCCTGTAGAGCCGCAACTGTTCATCGGCGGTTTTCAGTCCAAGCTCGGCGGCGCGTATGGCGGCATTGACCTTCCCCCAGGAATAAAGCTGCTGGGAAAGATTCAGGTCAACCGTCCGGCCAAACTGGCGTTGAGCAGGAAATCCGGCAATTTCCTGGCTTTCATCTTTTGAAATCGTTGTTGAACCGTTAAGGGAAAATTGCGGCAATGCCGCCGACCGCTCTTCGACATATTTCCCCTGTACATATTTTGCGTACTCCTTAGCCTTTTCAATGTCCCGATTTTTCTCCATTGCAATCGAGAGCGCCTGGTCGAGGGTCAGAGTGCGGATTTCTGAGGCATGGGCCTTCCGTTCTCCACCTGGGAGAGGGGGAGATGCGGAGAAGAGCAGAAAAAATGTCATGAAACCGATCAGTGAGATGGAGAGTTTATCGTATATAAGCGGACGGGCTGGAATGTGAAAGGAACAGTATTGCATAGAGGGTTTTCTCCTTGCCTCTCTGTTATTAGCTATTAAGCTCTACTACACAGACTTCCAGAGGGACGCTTTTGCCTTTGGCCGTTATCTCTCGTGATTCAATAAGCTTGAAGAACCCTTCAGTTTTCAGAAACAGCTCTTTGGAAACGAGTAATTCACCGCTTTCTGCCGCCGAACAGATCCGCTTTGCGGTGTTGACCGTATCGCCGATTATCTCGTAGCGCTTCAATTCGCTGCTTCCCAAAAGCCCCTCTACAACCAGTCCCGTATTGACGCCCGTCCCGACGGAGAGGCCGAATTCGGACAGTTCAGTTGTACAGGCGCCGTGTAACCTCCAAGCGGCCTTTGACCCCTCCGCCGCATCGGCAAAGAAAGCCATGACTTCATCGGCGGTGAATTTTAGCATGATGACATTAAATGATCCGAGAACGGTTTCCGCTGTTTCATAGTAACGGTTCAGCATCTTTACGACTGTTTCAGGTTCCTGCTGCTCGCTCCATCCGGTAAACCCACGGATATCCATGAAAATTACGCTTCTCTCGCGGCGCACCAGGGAGAGCGCTGCGGGATCGGTCATGGCCATCGAAAGCATGTTGCGGCCAAAAAGCCAGTTGGAAAATGTCTGCAGTTGTTCCGTAGTCCCGCGAAGAATGTGCAGGAATCGCTGTGACCTGGCATCGTCCAGTCCTACTATGATGCTCATAAAAAGTAGGGCAGATAGCATGAAAATGTGGCTCTTGTTGGTAAAGAAGAGGGAGAGGTCAGCATACTTCGGTTCGGTCAGCATCTCTATCAACCAGTACATTACCGCCAAAATGCCTGAGCGAATCACGTTTTCGATCAGGATCAGCAGCTCCTGCCGCTCCTCTCCTGACATCAGGCGGAGTTTTTGAATAATACCGATGCCCAGGGCGAATCCCCAGTAGGCGTAGTGAAACGGCATCGAAAAAAACTCATCGGGGGCAGTGATAATTTCTACAACTGAATAAAAGAGCGGACCGATCAGATTTCCGACAAACGGCCGCGGTTTCCCCTCGTATGACCAGCGCCCGAGAAAATACGCCTGAATGGAGGCAGCGCCGATGGAGGCGTAGAAGTCGAGCGACCGGACGTAGTGGGCCGGACCTTCCAGAACAAGTTCGATGAGGATATTTGCCAGCGGGAAATGGAAGGAGTTTTTCAGGAACTCAAGGATGACTGCGCCCCGGAGAGTTCCGCGAATACGTTCCTCTATCAGTTTTGACATACATTACCTCCATGAGTCACCATTGCAGAGGGCCTCCAGCCACGCACCGAATTGACCAGCCACAACTCTCCAGCTCTCTTGAGATCATCAGGGTAGAGGATTCTCTCACTGATCTTTCCCCTTTCAAGCAGCTCTTCCCGCAACACCCCCGGTAACAGCCCGGAGGAGATGGGGGGAGTCAGCAGATGACCGTCCAATTTTACAACCAGAGTATGATAGCTCCCCTCGGTCAGCTCCCCCCGCTCGTTCAGGAACAACAGCTCGTCGCACTCCGGACGCGCAGAGCGGGCAGTGTCGATCAACTCGCGACGGGTGGTCTTGTGGTAACGGAAGCGATCGGACGAATCAACCCGGACATCGCTGACAGCAATTCGTAAAGGGGTGCCGCTATCTACCGTCAGCGGCTCTGAAATTATCCCGACAGAGCCGTCCGGCGAGAGCAGAAGGCGTGTTTTGCAGAGTCCCGGCATCTCTTTGGCATGGTTAAGCAGTTCCTGCCGAACCGATTTCTGATCGAAGACAAATCCGAAATAATTCGCTGATGCCTCCAGACGGGCCAGGTGGCGATTCAACAACGTATATACGCCGTTTTCCAACCGCAATGATTCGATCAAACCATAATCATCTTCGATGCTGTTAACGAATGCTCCCTTGTCCAGACACTCCGAATATTCCCGCTCCGGCAGCGAATCCCAGGTGATGCCGCTCCCCACACCGAGAGAGATTCCACCGCTCGACCGATCCAGCAGCAATGTGCGGATCGCAACCGAAAAAAGCGCCTCGCCGCCGGGGGCGACAAAACCGATTGCGCCGCAGTAAACGCCGCGCGGAATCCTTTCAAGCTCTTCTATAATCCCCATACTGCGCCTTTTTGGGGCGCCGGTCACCGAGCCGCATGGGAAAAGGGCGCGGAAGATATCCGCCACTCCGGCGCCCTCCCTGAGAGTACCGGTTATCGTGGAGGTCATCTGGTGTACGGTCGGATATGTTTCCACTTCGAACATGGCGTCTACCGATACGGAACCGGTTTCGGCCAGAATGCCGAGATCGTTGCGCAACAGATCGACGATCATCAGGTTTTCGGCCCGCTCCTTGGGGCTCTGCCGCAGCAGTTCGGCCGCTTCCTGATCCTCCGTCGCCCAGCGCCCGCGCCTGGCTGTTCCCTTCATTGGGCGAGTGCTGATTTTGCCCTCTTTCAGCGAAAAGAAGAGTTCCGGCGAAGCCGAGAGAATGGTGAAACGGCCGGTGTCCAGATACGAACAGAACGGCGCCCGCTGTCCGCGTCCGATACGATGATAGAGCGCAAGCGGATCGCCGTTGAATCGTCCCTTAAGCGGAAAGGTCTGGTTGACCTGATAGCAGTCGCCGGCGGCGATATACTCTCGAATCCGATCGACGTCTTTTGTGTACTCTTCAAGAGTTTTCAGCGGTTCAAGCTCGACACCTACGGAAGATGCAGAGAGCCCCGCACCGGCATCGACGTTATACCGTTCGCGAAAGATGGCGAACCAGGCTAGTGGAAGCCCCTCAACCGGCGGAAGTGAAGGTAGGTCAGGGTTAAGTGCCGAAGCAGCCTCGTACGTGACAAAGCCAACGGCGTATCTGCCGGATGCAACGGCCTCCTCTACCTCAAGCAAAACTTGTGTCACCTCGGCGGGTTCGTTTGCAGAGAGCGTTATATGGTAATCAGAGAAGCGCCAGGATGAATCAAAAGCACCGTCGCCAAAAGAATCCAGAAATACTTTTGGAGAAAAATCAGGCATGATCCCTTTTCCATCTCTGTTTCAACCACCCTCCCAGATCATCCATAAGCGTGTACATGACCGGCACCACCAGCAGGGTTAAAAGGGTCGAGGTCAAAAGTCCACCCACCACAGCCCGCGCCATCGGGGCACGCATTTCTGCTCCTGCGCCGAGTGCAAAAAAGAGCGGCATCATGCCGAAAATCATTGCCAGAGTTGTCATGATAATCGGCCGGAGCCTGGTGCGTCCGGCCAGAATAACCGCCTCACGGCGAGCCATTCCGTCCCGCCGCTGAAGCACCTTGGCGTAGTCCACCAACAGAATGGCGTTCTTGGTCACCAGCCCCATCAGCATGATCAGACCTATCAGCGACATGATGTTGACCGTGTCGCCGGTCAGCTTCAGCATACCGGCCATGCCGACGATGGAGAGCGGCAGTGATAACATGATGGCGAGCGGTTCGAAAAATGATTCAAACTGGGCGGCCAGAATCAGATAGACGAAGAGAACCGCCAGCAGCAGCGACTCCCCCATGTAGCCGAACGATTCGGCCATGTCTTCGGCCTCGCCCGACAGGTTGATCGAGTAGCCGGGGGGCATGTTGATTCGCTTCGAGGCGGCCTCAACATGCTTGGCCGCCGTACCGACCGGCAAACGGTCAAGATTGGCGCTGACGGTTACCTGACGGGCAAGATCCCGCCGGTTTATCTCGGTCGGCGAGGCCGCAACCCTGGTGCTCACGAGGCTGGCCAGCGGCACCAGTTTGACTCCGCCGGCGCCGTTGCCGACTGAAACCTTCAGATCCCCCACCTGCGACGGGTTCTGGCGTAACCTCTCCGGCAGGCGAACCCTCACCTCCACCGCATCGCCATCCTCATCCTCGTAACTGCTGATCGCCTCACCCCCCACCATACGTCCCAGTGCCCCGACTATGTCACTGGTAGTCACCCCGGCGGAGAGGGCCCGATCCCGGTCAACCTTCAGGCGGTACTCCGGGATATCGTTCTCAAGAGTCATTGAAAGATCGACGATGCCCGGCACCTTGTAGAGTTCTTCTTTCAATCGCGCTCCGAGCTGTTTCAGAACGGTCAGATCGTCTCCCTTGAGGTTGACGTTGAGAGGTTTCTGTGCCCCCCCGATCTGCCCGACCTCCTCGATCGAGAAGGTGATTCCCGCGATTTTATGGAAACGATCCCGCACTTCACGCTGCAAAACAAACTGGTTCCTTTTTCGTTCGCCACGCTCCTTCAGCTTCACGTACATAAGGCCGTCGCGCACGGTGCCGCTGTCTCCTGCCCCGATAGTCGAGTATGTGTGATCGATCTCTGGGATATCTTTCACTGCGGCAAGCAGAGCGTTCATCCGGTTCTCGGTCTCGGCCATGGAGGCGTCCGGCGTGGTTTTGAAGGAAATCTGAAACTCGCCATTGTCCTGCTGAGCCATGAATGATGACTCCAGCGTTCCAAAGATTACGATACCGGCTACGAAGGAGAGGAAAGCAAACGCCATGACACTCTTGCGGTGATCCAGCGCCCAGCCGATGGCGCTCCGATATCTGTCGGCGCTCTTATCGAACCAGGAATTGAAGATTTCGAGGTAGCGGGCAATCCCTACCCGTTTCCCCCGTAAATGAATCGAGGGATCATTCCAGCGCGAGGAGAGCATCGGATCAAGGGTAAATGAGACGAACAGCGAGACCAGCACGGCAAAGGCCACGCTTATCCCGAACTGGTAGAAAAAGCGCCCCACGATCCCCTTCATGAAGGCGACCGGCACGAACACGGCGATGATCGACATCGAGGTGGAGAAGACAGCCAGACCGATCTCCGAGGTGCCGAAGCGCGCCGCCTCCATGTGGTCCTTGCCCATTTCCAGATGCCGTACAATGTTCTCCCGTACCACGATGGCGTCGTCTATCAGCATGCCGATGGCCAGCGACAGGGCCATCAGGGTCATCACATTCAGCGTCATTCCGAGGCCGTTCATTACGATGAAAGCCGAAATGACCGAGATCGGCAGGGTCACTCCGGTTATGACGGTAGAACGCCAGGAGTTGATGAAACAGAATACTATCATAACCGTCAGGATACCGCCTATCAGCAGGGTTTCCTTGACGTCGGCCAGCGACTCGCGGGTCATGATGGTGCCGTCTCGCACCATGCTTAAGGTCACGCCGGGGGGCAATTCATTCTGCACTTTAAGCATGGTCTTCTTCACGGTATCGACCAGTTCGACCTCGTTGCCGCCTGACTGCTTGTAGACATCCAGACCGATGGCCGGCCGGCCGTTCACCAGCGCCAGCCTCCGTTTCTCCTCGGTGCCGTCCACTACCCGCGCCACTTCGCCAAGCGTTATGGGACGGCCATTTCTCTGGGCAATGGCCATGCGGCTGTACCCCTCGGCCCTCTCAGGCTTGCCTTCGATACGCATCGGGTACTCGGACGAGCCTTTGGTCAGCCGCCCCAGCGGGGTATTGGTATTCTCGGAACGGATCCCGGCCACCACGTCGTTGACACCGAGGCCCAAAGCATCAAGTCGCACCGGGTCGAGCTCCACGCTGACCTCGCGCTTCCTGCCGCCGACCATATCTATTTTGCCTACACCGGCCACGCTCTCAAAGCGTTTTTTGATCTTCTTCTCAACCAGTATCGTCAGGTCGCGCGGCGAGAGGGAATCCGACTGGACCGCCAGCGCAGCCACCGGCGCAGCATTGAAATCGAGTTTCTGGATGATCGGCTCTTCAATCCCCTGCGGCAGTGTTCCGCGTATCGAACCGATCTTGGCCCGTACCTCCTGGGCGGCATCATTGACCTTCTGCTCAAGCTGGAACTGCACCATCACCGTTGAGACACCCTCGCGGGAGGTGGAAAAAACATGTTTCACCCCGGCGATCTGGTTGACAGACTCCTCGATCCTCTTCGACAACTCGCGCTCGACCGTCTCAGGGCTGGCGCCGGAGTAGGTTGTTACGATCGAAATCAGCGGAAATTCAACATTGGGGAACATTTCCACCGACAGGCGGCGATAGGAGAATATCCCGAGCACCACGAGGGCCAGGATCATAACCGTTGCAAATACGGGACGCTTGATGGATGTGTTGGAGAGGATCATTTATTGACTTTCCTTGCTTATTTCAACTCTGTTTGCCGTAACGCCGGCCCTACACCTTCCCTTTCAACTTGTAGACATAAGCCAGCACCTCTGCTACCGCAGCGTAGAGCACCTCCGGAATAGGCTCGTTTTCCTTCACCTGATCATACAATTCGCGGGCGAGAAAGCGATTCTCCACCAGTGTGATATGATGTTCCCTGGCAATTTTCTTGATAGCCTCGGCCATTATATCGGCCCCCTTTGCCAGTACGACCGGTGCGGCCATCTTCTGGCGGTCATACTTGATGGCGACTGCGTAGTGAGTAGGGTTGGTTATGACAACATCGGCCATCGGGATTATTTTCGTCATCCGGCGGCGGGCCATCTGATACTGCATCTGCTTGATCTTCCCCTTTACCTCCGGATTCCCGTCGGATTCCTTACGCTCATCCTTGACCTCCTGTTTGGTCATTTTGAGATTTTCAATGTAACGCCATTTGACATACAGCATATCAAGCAAACCGAGAATAATCAAAATGCCGCAGGTATGGGTGACGATCTTGAAAGCCATATGACCGACAAAGTCAAAAATTGTCTGAATATCGGCTTCAGCCAGAAAAGTGATATTCTGCATTTCGTCGCGTACTATCCCGTAGGCTATCCAGGCAACCACCAACAGCTTGAGCATGGATTTGAGCATCTCAACCAGGGCGTCCTTGTTAAACAGACGACTGAAACCTTTCAGGGGGCTCAGTTTGCCGAAATCTACTTTCAGGCGTGTAAGTCTGAACTCAAATTTGCCTTTGTCCTGAATCAGGCTTGAGAGTATTGATGTGACTATGATTGTCACGATAAGAGGTGTAAGCAGCAGTAAAACGGTTCCAAACAGCTTGAGCACCAGAACATAGAGGTTTGATTCGGTCAGCTGGAAGCTTCCCATGGTGGAGAGAATTTTGACGGTGCTGTTTTTGATGCCGTCCATCATGAAGCTGCCGAAGATATACAGACTGACGATACCGGTGAGAAGGGTGAGCGACGACGTCAGCATCTGGCTCATCGGCGGCGGGCTGTCTTCGCGGGACTTGTCTAATTTTTTACTGGTGGGTTCTTCTGTTTTGGAATGTTTGTCTGAATCTTCCGCCGTAGGTCATCCCCCCCTTGCCATAAGCCTGTAGAGTGTGTCGATCTGGCCTTTCAAATGTCCGAACGAGACCTCCAGAACATGAAAAAATATTGTAAGTGTCATCCCTAGGACCATCAGGCCGAGGCCGATATTGAGCGGGAGACTTATCATGAATATGTTCATCTGCGGGAAAGCGCGCGCCATGATTCCGAGGCCCACCGTGGTCAGCAGCAGGGCCACCATTACCGGTGCGGCCAAACGGACGCCGATTGTGAAAATATCGGCGGCGCGCTGTACTAAAAAATGTACAAGTTCGCCGTTCAGATGCCATCCCCCGAGCGGGATGACCCTGAAACTGTCTATGATAGCCCGGATAAAGAGGTGGTGAATATTGAGCGACAAAAACATCAAAGTGGCAAACAGCACCTGTACAACCGACATGATCTGGGTCTGTGTGCCGCGGGTGGGATCTATGATCGATGAGATAGTCAGCCCCATCTGCATGCCGATGATCTGCCCGCTGAATTCGACGGAGGCAAAGATAATCTGTGTGATAAATCCGAGCGAGAGGCCGACCATAAGCTCGCTTAAAGCCAGCAGGGCAAGCGTGAAAGCGTCCGGCGGCACCTCCGGGATGGAAACCGACAGTGTTGGAAAACAGACCAGCGTTATCATGAAAACCGTGACGGCCTTGATGACAACCGGCACGCTCCGGCCGCCAAAGACCGGCAACGCCGCAAAGATGCCTGCAATACGGCTCAATACCATCATAAATATAATGACTTCACGGGGAGACGGGAAAGGGAGCAGCGGGAACATGGGAGGCTAACGCCTCATTGTTGCTATAAACGAATAGATCTCACGGGTAAAATCGCTCATATAGCTCATCATCCAGGGAAAGAATATGATCATCGCAACCATGACAGCTATGATTTTCGGGGCAAAGGCCAGCGTAGCCTCGTTGATGGAGGTAACAGCCTGAAATATACTGACCAGAAGCCCGATGACCAGGCTGGCCAGCAGAAGAGGCGCTGAGAGCATCAGTGTGACTTCAAAGCTGCGCCGGGCCAGTTGTACGACTAATTCGGGAGTCATTGGGGTACCTCAGGTTAAGGTTAAGGTTAAGGTTGAGATTGAGGTTTTTGCTCAACCTTAACCTCAATCTCAGTCTGTCTTTCCATTAGCCAAAACTTTTTACGAGTGAACCGATTACCAGTCCCCAGCCATCTACAAGAACAAACAGCAGGATTTTAAACGGGAGAGATATCATGACCGGCGGCAGCATCATCATACCCATAGACATCAGGACTGAGGCGACTACCATATCAACAACTATAAATGGAATATATATCAGAAATCCGATCTGAAACGCAGTGCGCAGTTCCGAGATCATGAAGGCCGGAATAATGGTCAAAGTCGGAATTTCATCGGCATTTTTCGGCCTCTGGAGCTTTGAGAGGCTCACGAACAGCGCCAGATCTTTTTCCCTCGTCTGGGAAAGCATGAATTTGCGTACCGGCTTTACTGCCCGTTCCATGGCTTGCTCCTGGCTGATCTGCTGGGCCTTCCAGGGTTGATAGGCCTCTTTATTAATCTGCTGCCAGACCGGAGTCATGATAAAGAACGTCAGAAACATCGAAAGAGCGAGGATAATCTGGTTGGAAGGCGCCGCCTGGGTGCCCATGGCGGTGCGTAGAAATGAAAGTACCACCGCAATCCGTGTGAAAGAGGTGGTCATTATCAGAAGTCCGGGCGCGAGCGACAGAATCGTCAACAACAGGAATATTTGAACTGTGACCGCCACATCATTCGGCTTGGTGGCAGTCCCGACCCCTATATTGAGCGATGGGAACGGTATCGGTTCGGCATAGACCAGAGCGCCGGCCAACAGAATCAGAGCGGTCGATCCGAGAACGATAGCCCGTTTTGAAAGATGTCGAGTCATCATGCTGTCCGTCTCAGGCGGGCCAGTACAGCGGCAAAACCGCCCTGCTCAGATTTTTCCTCTATAACTTCGATTTCTTCCAGCATATTGATCTGTTTTATTAGGCTGAGCCCGTTATCGCTGCTTGACAAAAGCAGGTATTCGCCCCCCACCTCAATCAGTATCAGAGCCCTTTTGGGGCCCATGTAACGAGTTTCCACCAGGCGGATGTGCTTAGATATCAGGTGTTGACCTACCGGGAGTCTCCGCATCAATTTACCGGAAAAATGCCAGGTGACAAGGATCAGGCCGACGACCAGAGCCAGGGCGGCAATCATCTGAATAAGACTGGCCAAAAAACTGAATTCCTGCCCGGGGCTATCTCCGGCAGAGGCTATTGAAGGGAGGAAGGGGAGAAGTAGCGAAACCGCATACTTCACAGAATCTTCTCCACCCGCTCATTAGGGCTGACTATGTCCACCAGGCGAACACCGAATTTCTCGTTAACGACCACAGCTTCACCGCGAGCCACCAGCTTGGAATTGACGAAGATATCAAGCGGCTCGCCGGCCAGTTTGGTCAATTCGACAACCGCCCCCTGATTCAGCTGCAAAATATCTTTTACCAGCAGCTTGGTCCTTCCGAGCTCAACAGTTACCTGCAATGGAATATCAAGGATGAAATCGAGGTTCTTCTTATCGTGTCCCATCTCATTCGCATCAGGCTTGTCACTCACTACTGCCCCCTTATATTGCAAATCTTGGTGATCTGAAACGCCTTGTTGCCGTGGCGTATGCCAGGTATGCAGAAATACTTCGGCACCCCTTGAACCTTGACAAGCATATCGCTTGAACATGGTTTGTCGAGCATAATCGTATCTCCTACCGTCAAATCAAGCAGCTCGCGCAGCGAGATAGTGGCATTACCCATTTCTACCGTCGTCTCAATCGGAGCCTCAAGAAGTTCCGAAGAGAGTCGATTTGACCATTGGGGATCGATGGCCATCAGGTCAAACTGCATGCCGACTTTGAGCTTGTCCTTGATAGGATCGATCGTCATATAGGGAATCGCGAACTGAATATTCCCGGAGATATCCTCTATCTGCAGTTTAAGCGACATTGTCACGATCTGGTACTCAGGCGGTACAATGCTGATCAAGCGTGGATTCATCTCCATGCGGAGCAGGGTCATATGGGTTTGATAGAGCGGCGCCCAGGCCTTTTCAAGATCCTGCAGGATATCGCCTACAACCTTTTCCATCAGGCGCAGCTCGATGGCGGTGAACATCCTGTTGGCAACCGGCACCTTCGCAATTCCGGTGCCTCCCAGAAGGCTGTCGACCAGGGACATCACCAGGGTGCTGTCAAAAGATATCAGCGCAGCCCCCTTGAGAGGTTCTATCTTGAAGATGGCCACACAGACAGGTATTGGCAATGTCTGGAGAAAATCATCGAATTTATAGGAGCGCGCTCCAACTTTTTTTATTTCGACCGACTTACGGAGGCGGTTGGAGAGATTGACGCGGTTGTAGCGGATAAAGCTGTCGTAGACTATGTCCAGATTAGGAACGGAACCCCTGTTGGCATCAGAGTTGAAAAGATCGTAGGCTACAGCGCTCCCTTCGGCCTTTGAGAGCTCTCTCTCGGGCTCGATGCGGCCGTCGAACACGGCATTAAGCAGCGACTCAATCTCTGCCTTGGTAAGAATTTTTTCCATTGCAGCCACAGCGATACCTATTGAACAACAAAATCGGTAAAATAAACCTTCGCGATCTTCCCAGGGGGGATATGTCTGTTGATCGCTGACAGAATCTCCTCTTTAAGCGTGTTTTTACCCTGAACATCCTGAATGTCCTGGAGTGTCTTGGCGCTTAAAAGGACCAGCACGGCATCCCGAATCGGCGCCAGTTTGGCTTCGATCTCAGGCTTAACAGGCGGTCCCACCATCTCAAGCTCGATTTTTACCTTAAGATAGCGCAGCTCCTGGCCATCGTAGATATTGACGATGAACGGCTCCAGCGGGAAAACGTTTGAAACGGGCCCACCCGGCGCCTGAGCTCCGCCTTGACCAGCCGCAGCGCCCTGAGCCGGAGCTCCGCCGTGAGCCCCTGCAGCCGCAGCCGGCGATGCTTCACCCTCTTTTGCAGTACTCTTTTTACCTTTGCCAAGCATCATGAAGGCTACGACGCCCAGAATTACCGCCACAGCCACCGCCGCACCGATAATGATTATCAACTTTTTCTTGCCGCCGCCTTCATCTGCCGCCTCAGCGGCACCCTGATCATCCTTGGCCATGTCATCCCTCCGTTACTATGACATTTAGTAAGTCAGACGTCATTTTTAACCTGTTATATTTAAAGCTAAACCAATAATTTTGCAACTGCCAAATAGAGAAACAGTGACAATGTTTTGACATTCCGAATATCAGATCATTAAAAATGGACACCGCTGCAAAAAATCGGCCAAATAAAAGGGGCGAGTTATGCACTCGCCCCCAGGATCTCATTTTAATAACCGATTACTATCGTTTCAAGCTCAACGTCTCCTGCATCATCTCGTCGGAAGAGGTGATGGTCTTCGAGTTACCCGAATAGGCGCGTTGCAACTTGATCATGTTGACAAGCTGGGTGGCCATATCAACATTGCTCTGTTCGAGTGAATTAGTGAAAACCTTGTAACCGTAGTTGTCGGCGGTACGGACATCGGCTGTTCCGGACTTGGTGGTGGCCATGAACAGCGACCCGCCGGCCTTTTCAAGCCCACCCAGGTTCGCAAACTTGGCCACTGCTATCTGGGCGATCCGCTCGGTTTTGTTGTTGGAATAGGTGGCGGTCATGAAACCTTTGTCATCGATAGAGGTGCTCTGGAGCTCGCCGCGGGCGAAACCGTCCACAGTCTGGGTTGCCTGCGATTTGGAGGCGACCTGTGTAGACAGCCCGGCTCCGAAGTCGAGGGAGATGGTGAGCGGCTCCACATTGCCGGAGAAGGTTACGGTGTTGACGCTGGTCGCCGGCGGACTCTGAGAGGTGAGTACGCCGCTCGCATCGAAGGTCAGGGCTCCGTTGATGATATTGTTGCCGATTATCCCGTTCAGGGCTGTCGCATCCGGGATCACCGCATGGAAGTCCCATGAATTGGCCCCGATCTTCCGGTAGTATATGTTGACGTTATGCGGGTTCCCCTGAGAGTCGTAAGCAAGGATGCTGTTCGAGAAATTCGAGGTGGCGCTCGCGTCTGTGACATCGAAGCCGTTGGAGCTGATGCTGGCCGCAGATGTCGATGAGTTCGCGCCGCTGAAGTCGAAATTCACCGTCTGATTGACGCCGCCGATGTTCACGGCATTGCTGTTCTGAGTCCAGGTGCTGCCGACGGTGCCGGCCGCGATGGTGCCGGTCACCGGGTTGGTGGCGCCGGCAACAAAGGCGGTCCATGTGCCGTTATTCACTACCAGGGTGCCCGAGCGGGTTGCGCCGGTGGTATCGATGAACTCGAATCCGACGCCGCCGAAGGTCAAGTCGACGCCGGAGGCGGTCGCGGTGGCGGAGTTGGAGAGAGTAACGGTCTTGTTGGCGGTGTCGATGGCGGTGACTGTAGTGTTGGCCGGAATACCGGGGCCGGAAACTACCATTCCTGCGCTGATCGAACCGGTGTCGACTCCTGTCACAACATTGCTGTTGACAGTAGTGTTGTTAGAGCCGAACGTCAGGCTTACACCCG
>JAQTRC010000118.1 GCA_028712665.1 Desulfuromonadaceae bacterium | reverse complement strand
ATAGTTGACAGTTTTCTATCCGACATGGGATCCCGGATGGAGTCGGTCTATGATATCTTCAGTACTGTCCGGACATCCCTGGATCAGAGCCGGGAATCCCTGTTCGTCCGTCTTAAAGCCTCCGAGATCATAAATCGCAACCTTGACCTGAAGATTATAATGGACGATCTGCTCAATCTGCTCCTGAAGGAATTCAAACTTGACATTGCAATCGTCCAGCTAATAAACAGAGACGGAACATTCTCAGTCACCAGCTACGAGGGTGCGAACCGCCGTCCGATCAACGAAAATCACTGGTACATGGAGAGCGCCCCTTACTGCGATATGGCCTGTTTTGACAAAAAACCTCACTTTTCCAACGATGTCCGTATCGCAGCTGATTCGCTCGCATTGGAGCGAACCCTGGCCGAAGGTATAGTATCCACTGTCCACATCCCGATATTTAGAGAAGGTCAACCGGCTGTCGGCATCATGTCGCTCTTTTCAAAATCAATTGCCGGATTATTTACCAAGGAGTTCATAAGTCTGCTGACAAGCCTTGCGGGGCAGCTCGCGCAGGCGATAACCATAGCACGTGAGATGGAAGCCAGAGATCAGGAGCGGGACCAGAAGGAGCTGGCTCTCCTGGAAAATGCCCGTGTGGTGCGTGACATGGAAATCGCCCAGCAAATACAGATTTCGTTCCTGCCTGAAAGCGTTCCGGAGCTTTTTGGCCTGGAAATCGCGGGACGGTGCATGTCTGCTGCACATGTTGGCGGGGACTATTACGATTTTTTCCGCCGTAACGAACAGGCCCTGGATATGCTGATAGCGGATGTCTCCGGTCATAGTGTCGGTGCGGCCCTTATAATGGCCGAAGTTCGCACGCTTTTACGAGCCCAGTTCAATTCGGCGCACACCGCCAGCGCCATCCTTAATACGCTGAACAACCAGCTTTATGATGACCTGACACGCGCCGAACTCTTCATCACCATGTTCTACGCCAAGTACAACTCAACAACAGGAAGGCTTAACTATTCAAATGCAGGCCATAATCACCCCATGATCCATCGCTTGGGGGAGGTATCCTGCATCGAGCTTGACACGGAAGGTCTCATAATCGGCGTAAAGCCATCCGTCGTATTCGAAGAGCGCAGTATTGAACTTGTAAGAGGCGATGTGTTACTATTCTACACGGACGGACTTACAGAAGCCTTCAATAAGGAAGGCGATATGTTCGGCATCGATAGAGTATGCAGGCATCTCGGCTACGTTTCATATCTGCCTGCCAAGGATATAATCGATTCCTTCTACAACGAAATTTTTGAATTTACCGGATCCAGAACCCTTCAGGACGATGTGTCGATTGTTGTATTGAAAATACTATGAAAATGGGGAGATGACATGAATCTGAAAACAGAGACAAGCGGTGGGAGTGTAATTGTATTTGTAAAAGAGGAACGCCTTGACGCGCATAATTCTGGTGACTTGAAGACCGAAATGAATCGTCTTTTTGAGGGTGGGAGTATTAATCTGATCATTGACCTTAAAGAGGTCCGTTTTATAGACAGCTCCGGTCTGGGAGTGCTGGTTTCCGGATTCAAAAATGCTTCTACCCGGCATGGGACCATCAAACTCTCCGCGATGCAGACACAGGTTAAATCAATGTTTGAACTAACACGCCTGCACCGTGTTTTTGATATTTACGCAACGGTGGATGATGCTTTGGAGAGCTAGTAATTCCGATTCCAGATCAAAGATGATATCAAGGCGGCGATGATACAGGCGACGGAGGCGTACTGCCAGTACGTTGACGAGCCTGTGACGAGCCAACGAAGAGAGCGCTTTGATATGGAATCGGTATAATGCAGGTTTAAGGTGACACTATGAAAAATGACATAGTCCTTGAAATCACCATTCCGAACCAAACCTGCTACTTAAGCCTTGTAGGCAAGATAGGCGAAAGTATGGCAAAAGAACTAGATCGTTATGATGGCGACCGTGAGGAGCTTGCCAGCCGTATCAATACTGTACTGACCGAAGCTCTTGTCAACGCCATCAAACATGCCAATGTCACCGACCCGACCAAAGAAATTCTGGTTCGCATCAACATCTCAGGCAAGGAGTTGGCCATTAGAGTTTTCGACAACGGGCAGGGTTTTGATCTGAACAGAGTGCCTGATCCCTGTTTCGACTCGGACATACTGAACGAAAATGGGCGCGGCTTATTCATTATCAGATCTTTGATGGATTCTGTAGTGTACAAAAAAGCGAACGGCGGAAACGTGCTGGAAATGAAAAAATCTTTGCGATAGGCCGCAACCCAGAACCTGTCGTCATCTCTTCAAACAAAATGTCAGGTTTCTCTCCAGGGAATTTGGAATATTATCTGAACGACAGCAAATAGCGGCGCCGGAAAATATGTACTGGAGGTTTTTGTGCTAAAAACTGTGCTGGCGGTTGTCATATCGCTATTGCTCGTAACTGCGGTTTCGGCTGATAGTTCAATCAAGGAAAAAGGGAAAGAGGTAGGAGAGGCCTTCAAGAAGGCAGGTCAAGAGACAGGCCGCGCCTTCAAGGAGGGTGGCAGGGAGATTGGTCAAGGGTTCAAGGAAATGGGGAAAGAGTCCGGGAAAGAGGCTAAAAAAGCGGGCAGGTCCATGGGTGATAGGTTTCGGGATGCCGGCAGAAAAACCGGTGACGCGTTCAAGCAGATGGGACGGGATATCAGGAAATTCTTCACGGGCAAATAGGGACGCCTGCACGAGACGAAAAGATCAGATCAAAAATGAATAGAAGAGGTCAGGCCGGAGTTATCTCCACACCCCAACCTCGAAGCTCTGACAAGACAGTCGCCAATAATGTTTCAAGCTGCGCTTCAACTTCAGGAGTCAATTCGGTATCCATCTCAATAGAACCGGGCTGGACCCCTATCAGCACCATTTCTCGCGGCGAGTGCCCCACCAGTTCTGAAACGGCCAGAAGATCTTTCAGTCCCATCTGATGCGGCGACACCTTGGTCTCCAGGGCAATCGGCAGTTCCTCGCCAGACAGCCTGACACAGGTTCCAGGCAATCCACCGGTCTCAACCGCATCCACCAATATCAGATTAGTCACGTTCTCCAGCATCGCAAGCAGATCAAGCCCCAACGTGCCGCCATCCACGACCGTTACGTTATCCGGCAAACGGTACCGACTTTGAATCTCTTGAATGACCCTGACTCCAATGCCGTCATCAGACATGACAAGATTGCCGATGCCAAGAACTAGAAATAACGGGTTTTCCGGTGATATAGTCATGGGAAGCCTCAATGCTGGTTAATATCAGAATAAACGCCGCTCTCTTACGCCTGTATACCCTACTGACCGGGTAATTGCCAGAACAACTTCCAATAATGAGGCAAAACGGACACCGGCCGGTTTGACACGATGCCGGCTGGTATGGTACGTGTAAAAAACTTTCAAAAATTTCCAAGGAGCTTTTCGTGTCTCAAGGCAACAACCGTCTCTTCAACTTCGTAGCCGCACGACCCCGCCTGATTCTGGGTCTGGCCCTTCTGTTTTCGATCATATCGGTTATCTATACGATCAGGAACATGGAATTTCTGACAGGACGCGACGACCTGATGCCCAGGAACGCCCCCTTCCAGGTGGATTATCGCGCCTATCGCGCAGAGTTTGGCGATCAGGAGGAGATCGTCGCGGTCATCGAGTCGGAGGACGCCGAACGGACAACCCGTGCCGCAGATGCTCTCTATGCCCTTCTTAGTCGGGATAAAGGAGCTTTTCGCGAGGTATTCCATCCTGGCGCTCTTCCTTATTTCCGCAAAAATGGCCTTCTCTTCATGCCGCTGGAGGAGATCAGGCAGCTTCGAAACAGTCTGACCATGGCCGCTCCGGTACTGAAAGAGCTGGCCGCAGCCCCCTCGGTGCAAACCCTCTTCACCAGCCTGACGGGACAGATCGACGGCTATCTGAAATCCGGAGACCCCGCTACCCTTAAGAGCCTTGTTTTCATGTTGACAACGCTGGACAAAGGCTTCAAAGCCTTTGACGGAAAAAGCAGCGGCCTCTCCATGGACTCGTTCCTCAAAGGAAACAGCGACGGCAAACCATCCATCATGGAGAGTGCGGGGAGGCAACAGGTCATCACCGTTTTGCCGATCAAGGAACAGGGTAGCTTCGTTCCAGCCGAAAATGCGATCAAAGCAACCCGGACCGCACTCGATGAAATACTCAAAAAACCGGAATTCAAGGGAATCAAGGCTGGTCTCACCGGTGTCCCGATACTCGAGTACGAGGAGATGGCCACCAGCCAGCGCGATATAGGAATAGCCACCGTTCTTTCGCTGACACTGACCGTACTACTGTTACTGTTCGCTTTTCGCGGCCTGCTTAATGTGATTGCCGCGATGGTCTCCCTGATCGTCGGCATCTGCCTCTCATTTGCCTTCGCCACGATGGCTGTCGGGCACTTGAATATACTCTCGATGGTCTTTGCAATCATGCTGATAGGCTTGGGGATCGAATACGGCATCCAGGTGGTACTCCGTTATCAGGAAGAGCTGAATAATGGGGCCTCCGGCCTGGCTGCCATCGAAACCGGCCTGACCTGCAACATCCGTTCGATCATCATGGCTGCCGCTACCGTAGCGCTGGCGTTTGCCACTTTTGCATTCACCGACTTCAAGGGGATTGCCGAGTTGGGCATTATCGCCGCCGGCGGCGTCTTTATCTGCGTGCTGGCAACCTTTACCGTCCTGCCGGCAATGCTGATCCTGCTGGAAAGATTTAGAAAGGCTGCTCCCTCCAAAAGGAATTCCCCTCTCCCTCAGGGAGAGGGTCAGGGTGAGGGTGGGGTTGATTTCAGTATGCCACCACAAGCCCATCCCCGCCCCAACCCTCCCCTTGAAGGGGAGGAAGCTTTTACCCGCATCATGTTCGGCAACCCTCGAACAATTATCGCCGTGACTCTCCTCCTGTCGGCAGCCTGTCTATACCCCGCGCTGACCATCCGCTTCGACTACAATCTGATGAACCTGCAGGCAAAGGGGCTTCAGTCGGTTGAGTACGCCTACAAACTGATGCGCAGCAAGGAAAATTCAGGCTATTTTGCCGTTGTCACGGCAAGGAACAGGGCTGAAGCGGAGAGCCTGACAGAACGTCTCGAAAAACTGCCGTCCGTAGACCATGTCGTCAGCCGGCTAACCTTGGTGCCGGAGCAGCAGACAGAAAAGCTGGCCGAACTGACCGCGCTGAGAAATGTGATGGCTGATGTCAAACCGGCGCCCTATGAGGAAAATCTGCAGGTGATGGCGCTTCCGGCTGTTTTTGAAAATTTCCGCGACCGTCTGGAGAAGTTGACAAGGGCGCTGGAAACGTCGAAAGCGCCCGAGGCCAAGCCGATTGGAGCCTTTCTGGTTACACTGGATTCTTTCTTCAATACTCTCGAAAAAGAGAAGGATAAGAATGCCCTCGGGATGCTGCGGGAGTTTCAAGGGGGTATGTTCGCCGAACTCCCCGGCAAGTTGAAGATGATGAAGGAGAGCCTGGAGGCCACGGCAATCGGCGAGTCCGATATACCGGCAGAGCTGACGCAGCGCTTTGTCGGCAAAAGCGGCAAATTTCTGCTACAGGTAGCGGCAAAAAAAGAGATCTTTGAGCGGGAGCCGTTGCAGGAGTTCGTCAAAGAGGTCAAGGGGGTCTTCCCAAACGCCACCGGAGAACCGGTCATGGTATTCGAATCACTCACCGTACTCCGCGACTCCTATCTGAAGGCCTTCGCCTATGCCTTCATCGGCATCGCAGCGATCCTCCTTATTAACTTCAGGAGCGTCCGCTACGCGCTGCTCGGCACTCTGCCGCTGGCGGCGGGTCTGTTGATGATGATAGGGGGCATGCGGCTGATGGGTGTAAGTTTCAACTCGGCAAACATAATCGTGCTCCCTCTGATTCTGGGAGTCGGCATCGACTCGGCCATCTATATCATCAACCGATATCGCCAGGGGAGCGAGACTCCGGCCCAGGTTGCAACCCGTAGCGCCGGAATCGGCGTACTACTGAATGCGCTCACAATCCTGTTCAGTTTTGGAGCCTTGATGGTTGCTCATCACCAGGGGGTTTTCAGCATAGGCGCGGTCATGTCGCTCGGGATGCTGGCCAGCGTGGCGGTCTTTCTGGCTTTCTTGCCGGCGCTTCTGGAACTGTCAGGGAAACGTTAGCGTTTAACCGTCATGGCGAGCCAGACCCCTCCGGCGCCAAAGAGCAGATTCGCACCCCAGGCCGCAGCAAAAGCCGGCAAAACACCATTGCGCCCGTATGACAACAGCAGGGCATTAACGACAAAATATGCGAAACCGATCCCCACGCTGGCCCCTATCCCGACGGCGATTCCACCCGACCTGCTGTTGCGAAGAGCAAACGGTATTCCGAGAATAACCATTACAAAAGCAGCAAAGGGGGATGAAAGCTTGGCATGCATCATCGTCAGGTGCCGGAAGGCATGGTAGCCTCCGCGCCTCAGATTCTCGGCATATTCGTATAATTTGGCATAGTTCAGATTGTCGGCGTTATTGTCCAGAACCTTGAGATCATCGACTTTCAGTTTTAATGCAATCTCCATGCTTGCGACGGCACTGCCGCTATACCCTGCAGCTCCGCGGAAATCCTTTACCTTCGCCTGGATAAGTGTCCATTTGTCATTATTGTATTCGGCGCGATCGGCATCAATACGGCTAACCGGGTTTAATGAGTCGTCCAATGTCCAGAGCGTCACACCCCTCAGAATTTTTTTCTGCGGGTCGAATAGATGCGCCTGAAGTATCAAAGAATCCGACCTGAACCAGATATTATTAAGCTTGAAAACGGCATTTACATTCTGTTTCTTGATTATTACCCGCTCGATGTAATCCATTCGCTCATAGCTTTTGGGAACTATGAATTCGGCATTGATGAGCAGCAGAATACTGGCCGCAAGACCGAGCGCAAGGATCGGGAGCGATATACTGAAGAGACTTATCCCGCAACTCCGCATAGCGGTAATTTCAGAGTTCCGGGAGAGGAGACCAAGGGTCAGCAGAGTCGCCATAAGGATCGAGAATGAGGTGGTTTGACCAACCATTTCAGGGAGTTTATTGAGAAAGAAGCGCAGAATATCGGTGAACGCCCCCCCTGCCCGGATAAAACGTGGAATTTTATCCATCATGTCAAGCACCAGGTAAATCGAAACAAAACTACAAAGACAGAGAGAAAAAAGACGCAGCCAGGTGAGTGAGATATATCGGTTCAGTATCGACATCAGCCAGCCCTGCCTTTCAACATATCAACGACGCCCTCCAGTTTAGGAAATCCGGATTTGCGCTCAAGCGAGGAGATGCGGAGCAGATACCATCCGATCCCCAAAAAAACCATATTTGGCAGCCAGAGCGCAATAAACGGCGGGATGCTCCCTTTCTCGGCCAGCGTCCTCAATAGTGAAAGCATCAGGTAATATGCCAGAAGAATTCCTATGCTGACCGAAAAACCGGCTGATTTTCCTGAGCGGCGCTTCTGTACGCCAAGCGGAACCGCTATGAACGCAAACACCAGCGAGGCAAACGGAAACGCATATCTGGCATGCAGTTCCGACAGCATTTTAATACGTGTCTGGGGTGGCGTGACCTTGTCGGAAATCCTGCTTTTAAGTTCAGCTACGCTCATATCCAGTTCGTTGCGACCTAAAGCGGCAGATCCCCCCTCTCCCCCGATCGTCATGACATATTCGCCGAATACTACCAGGCGGTATTCGTCACCCTTGCCGACCGCATGGATACTGCCGTTGTTCAATGACAATCGCAGCGCCCGGCCTTCGGATCCGCCGGTGAGAACACCATCTTTGGCAAATATTGTCATAGGGCGTTCTGGATTGCGGCCATCGTGGATTATGACCCCCTGCAAAGTCTGGCGCAGATCATCGTAATGTTCCGTATAAAGTATCATTCCAGGGATTTCATCCCAGAAAACCTTTTCACGTATGGTTGCCGACACATTCTGTTTCAGAACCTGAAAACTAAGCTCCTTAAAGGCGCTGTTCCCCCACGGAACTCCTACCAGGCTGGCAGCCAATGTCAACATGGCCGCAACAAAAGCAGAGAGAAGGACTGGAGGCATAAACTGAATCAGGCTGATACCGCTGGACTTGATGACGGTGATTTCATTGTCGGAGGAGAGCCTGCCAAATGCCAGCAGTACGGCAAGCAGAAAAGCCATCGGGATGGTGAACACAAGAAAAGAGGGCATCAAGTACAGGATCATTCTGCTTACATCAGCCAGCGGTACGCCTCTCGAGACAACCAGTTCGGTCAGTTTTATCAGCCGCCCCATAAGCAGGATCAGCGTGAAGACGGCTATCCCGAGCAGAAAGAGCGAAGCGATTTCGCGAATTATGTATAGGAATAAAATTCTTTTCACGGGGGAATGATACATGAGCGGGAGAACTGTGTAAAGCTCCGGGGCGGGTTACGCTGAATCATCGCCGAAAACGCAGAAATCTCTTTTTTTCACCGGCCACTCCCTGAAGATCAGGTAGTGGAGGCCGGCCGGGATCAGCTCAAAGCCCAATCTCAAGAAATCCTTCAAGAACGACCAGTATTCTCTCCTCGGGATGATTGCAATCAGCTCTCGCAGAGTGAAAATCCTGGAGCCGGCCCACAATGTACGGAGCACCTCTTGTGGCTCGATGCAGAGTGTGAACATCTTTTCACAGATGATCGGGTCGATCGTTCTGAAAAGCTCTATGAACTTGTCGAGCTGGGGGGCCG
>JAQTRC010000023.1:28475-39303 GCA_028712665.1 Desulfuromonadaceae bacterium | reverse complement strand
ATGACGAAGGTCTTTGCCGCCTCGCGCTACGGCAAGGGGGATGGCGATGATTATCTGAACTGCCCGTTGAACGAGACGGAATACCTCCGATTTGTGGATGAACTGAATCGTGGCGAGAAGGTTCCGTCCCGCGATTTTGAGAAGATCGTCCACTTTGAGGGATGTATGCCGGTCGAGGAACTGGCCGCCCGAGGTTTGGAAACGCTCCGTTTCGGGCCGATGAAGCCGGTAGGCCTGACGGACCCGCATACAGGATATGAACCGTACGGGGTTATCCAATTGCGGGCTGAAAACCTGGAAAAGTCAATGTACAACCTGGTCGGTTTCCAGACCAAGCTGACCTGGCCGGAGCAACGCCGGAT
Organism: Desulfuromonadaceae bacterium; assembly: GCA_028712665.1. Taxonomy (GTDB): domain Bacteria; phylum Desulfobacterota; class Desulfuromonadia; order Geobacterales; family Pseudopelobacteraceae; genus JACRCG01. The sequence goes on along the minus strand of JAQTRC010000023.1, from coordinate 38,941 downwards.
ATTCCGCATGATTCCGGGGCTGGAGGGGGCTGAATTTGTCCGTCTCGGTTCGATGCACCGTAATACTTTCATCAATTCTCCGGCGCTGTTGCTCCCAACTCAACAACTGAAAAGCGATCAACGTATTTTCTTCGCCGGTCAGATCACCGGGGTGGAGGGGTATGTCGAATCTGCGGCCAGCGGCTTCCTGGCCGGTATCGCCGCCGCCGGTCTCGTACATGGTCTGCCGCTGTCGGTGCCGCCGCCTGAAACCGCCATGGGCGCTCTGATGAATCATATTACCAATGCTGATGTCAAACATTTCCAGCCGATGAATGTAAACTACGGACTCTTCCCCGAGCTGCCTGGAAGGGTCAAGAAGAAAGAACGGCGGCAGAAGCTCGCTGAGCGGGCAGTGGCGGCATTGGATGAGTGGAAGCAAAGCCTGTGAAACAGTGGGCAACCGAGAAGAGCAAGAAAAAATTATTTTGATTAAACAGCTTGAAAACTATGGGTCTGTCTGTTTAATATCAACAGATGGAAGGGTGTCTCTGTTGTTTTGTTGCTCTTAATTTTTAGGAAAGAATTGAAAATGGTTACCGAATGTATCGATCCCCTCAAGCGGGTTGAAGACCAGCTCAAAAAATGCGTCAAGTGCGGCGCCTGTCGTACCAACTGTCCCGCCTTTTCCGTCTTTCAACGCGAGCCCGCTGTGGCGCGCGGCAAGGTGGCCCTTGCTCAGCATATCCTGAAAGATGACATAGATCTGGATGACCAGACCTATCTGGCAATGTCCAAATGTTTGCTCTGCGGCAGCTGCGTTGAGAAATGTCCCAACGATGTGCCGACCGATGAGATTGTAATCGCCGCCCGTGAGGCGCTGGCTAAAAAGCGCGGCTTGACAACTTTCCACAAGGCGGTCGGGCAGGTCATCAACAACCGCTCCCGGATGAAGATGGGTGCGAAGATGGCCGCACTCCTCGGGCCGTTATTCTTCAAAAAAGTTCCGGAAACTTCAGGATTACGGCTCCGTTTTCCGATTCCTTTTGTAGGGACCAAGCGTTATATCCCTGAAATCGCGAAAGAACCTTTCATCGACCGGCACCCGGAGGTGATCCCAGGCGAACCGGGAAAACCGCGCATCGTTTTCTTCGTCGGCTGCATGACCAACTTTGTATATACCGAAATAGGTGAGGCGGCCCTGGCACTTTTCAGGCACCTGGGCTGCACCGTCATCATACCCAAAGGTCAGCAGTGTTGCGGTCTGCCGGGCATGTCGGGCGGCGATATAAACACGGTCCGGGAACTGGCAGAAAAAAACCTGGTAGAGATGGAAAAGTACGAATCCGATTATGTCATGAGCGCCTGTGCCACCTGTGGCGGAGCCCTGCACCGTCTCTACCCGCTGGTAGTCGGAAAGCACAGTCCCGAGTTGCGGACCCGGCTGGATGCTCTGGCCAAAAAAACTGTCGACGCTGCCCAGTTGCTGCAGCAGCTGGGGCTTAACCCGACCGAGACCGGAGCCGGTGAAAAGATCAGGGTTACCTACCACGACCCGTGCCATCTGCGCACAAGGGGGATAATTAAACAGCCTCGCGAACTTCTGATCGGGACTCCCGGCGTCGAACTGGTAGAGATGGAGGGGGCCGACAGGTGCTGTGGTTTGGGGGGTACCTTCAATGTTTATCATTACGACTCTTCGATGACGATAAATGAGGCCAAAAGCCTGGCCATCATTGACACTGCCGCCGAAGCCGTCGCCACAGGCTGTCCAGGATGCATGATGCAACTTTCGGACGGCTTGAAACAGCATGGATCTGACGTGAAAGTTTTGCATACTCTGCAAATCCTGGCACGGCGGCTTTTGTAAATACAGGAGTCAGGATCCGGAATAATTTTAATTTACGCAGGCAAACCAGACGACATCAGGTAGATGTCGTCTGGAATTGTCCTGTTTTGGAAGCCACCTATCCCCATAATTTCTGAATTCTGTCTCCCCAATTCGGACTTTTTGAACCCCTTTTTTTATTATAACTAAATTTTTTTTACTGCACAGGCCGTTTTTTTTGCTACCGATAAAGAATATTTATTGACATTGTAAAGCAAATTGTATACAAACCCCGCAGAAAAACTGAGTTTTATTTTTGTAATTAGCGAGTTGTAAATAATTTTCTGCGCGTTTCCGGCAGAAAATTGTTTGACTGACGCGATTATCCTGTTTATCAGGGCCTGGGGTTTGGATGAGCGACTACAATATCGGAGTAAAAATAAAGAAACTCCGTCTTGCGAAAAAGCTTACTCTCCAGGCGGTCGCCCGTGAGACCGGTTTTTCACCCGCGCTTATCTCCCAGATTGAGAACAATAACGTTTCGCCTCCGATTGCTACTCTCTCCAAAATCGCCAAATTTTTCGATGTTAAGATCGGCCTGTTCTTCGCTGATGATGAAGAGGAGTGCCGCTATGAAGTTGTCAGGGCCGATGAACGCAAGGCTATCCCACGGGTCATCTCCAAGGCCGGCACCAGCCAGGGCTATTCCTACGAATCACTCTCATTCCGCAAACAGAATAAAAAGATGGAACCCTTTCTCCTCTCTGTGACTCAAAAGGCGCTTGAGGAGAATACCTATAGTCACGATGGCGAGGAATTCCTTTTCATCATGAAAGGCACCGCCGAGCTTATCCTGGAAGAAAAGCGGATTTTACTCAACGAAGGGGACTGCGTATACTTCGACTCTTCCCTCAAGCATCGCCTGCTTTCTACAGATGACGGCGAAGTCAAGGTGCTGGCGGTAGTGACACGCTAATAATTTCAGGGCCAAGGGGCAAAGGAAAGGAGAGGAGGCGGGGGAGATGGGAGAGGGGAAATCAAATTGACCCTCCCCCTTTCACCCCTCTCCTCTCGCTTCGTGCCCCCTGCCCCCTATTCTTAATGACCGGAAGGATGGTTGAGATGTCCAAAAAAGCGATAAAACCTTCACTGAAAAACCCGTTTGCACCCGCTGAAACAGTCGAGTTCACCATTCCTGGGGAGATCCCCGGGAAAAAAGGGGGCTACGAAGAGGCGATGAAGGAGGGGTATGACCTGATCCAACGGCCGATAAAATCGGTCAGCATAGATCAGATCGAAAAGCAGCACTTCAAAAAACGGATGACCGTCTGGGAGCGTATTCGAACCTTGACCGACAGTCAGCCCAACATCCTCTTCCAGAACTGGGGGAAAAACCTGGACGGCGCCTCTCTTGTGACCGGGATTATAAATGTTGGCGGTCGCGACGTAGCCATTTACGGACACGATTTCACCGTAAGGGCCGGTTCTATAGACGCTACCAACGGCAGCAAGCTGGCCAGGCTCTTTAATATGGCAGCCGAAAAAGGGATTCCTGTCATCGGCATGAACGACAGCGCCGGCGCCTTCGTACCGGCCGGGGTTGGCGGTCTCGACGGTTATGCCGAAGCCTTCACCGCCCTGCGCAAGATCAGCGGGGTTGTCCCCAGCATCATGTGCATGTTCGGTTTCAATGCCGGCGGTGGCAGTTATCTACCCCGACAGGGCAGTTTTGTCATCCAGCCCAACGACACCTTCTTCGGTCTCACAGGGCCTGGGGTCGTCAAGTCTGTGTTGGGTGAGGACATCACCCCGGAAGATCTGGGTGGACCCAATGTACATGGCAAATCCGGCGTAGCCGACCTGACTGTGAACGATGAGGTTGCCGCTCTGCGAACGGCGCTACGCCTGCTCTCCTACCTTCCGGACAACAACAGCGTCATGGCTCCCTATCAGGAAACCAGCGATCCGCTCGACCGGAAGACCTGGGAGATCAACACACTTTTGAAGAAGGCTTTCAACTCGCCGACCGGTTTCAACACCCCCTTTGATGTGTCGATCATCATTCAGCAAATCTGCGATCATGGCGATTATTTTGAGCTCCAGCCTGATCGGGCTCGTGAGGTTATCACCGCCTTCGGAAGACTGGACGGCAATGTGGTCGGTTTCTGCGCCAACAACAGCGCCGTATCGTCCGGCCAGATCGACTGCGACTCGGCGGTCAAAATCGCCCGTTTTGTGCGTTTCTGCAATATCTATAATATCCCGATCATCTTCATGGAAGATACTACCGGCTTCCTGCCGGGGCGCGAGCAGGAAGCCCGTGGCATCGTGCAGGCCGGACGTTCGATGCTGGACTCCATTGTTGATGTCCGCACCCCCCGTATCCTGCTGATCCTCCGTAACGCCTACGGCGGCGCCTATGCCTCCTTCAACAACTACCCGACCGGTGCCGACCTGGTACTTGCTCTGCCTACCACCCGCCTCGCGGTTATGGGGCCTGCAGGCAAGGAATTCGTCTATAAGGACGAGATGCGCAAAATCCGCGGCACAGCCGCCGATCTGGTCAAGAAGGGCTCTCACGATCGAATTGCAGCAGGCATGAACGGCGATGAAGCCAAAAAGGATGCCGAAAAAGAGGCAGCTGAATGGCTGAAAGGTCAGGAAGCCGCCCTGAATCTGCGCTACGAGAAGGAGTTGATGAACCCTAAGGAAGGTCTTACACTTGGTTCTATCTCCTCTATCGTAATGCCTACCGATCTGCGCAAAGTGCTGGGCGAAAACCTGAACTTCTTCCTGCGCCACTATAAACCATCACCGATGGGTGGCGTACAGAGAGAGTTTCATTAAAATAGAGGAGCCGGAATTCAGATGTCAGAAGGGTTTTAGCATTCTGTCTCCTGTCTCCTTAATACTGAAAATTGAAAATTGAATACTTAAATGGGAGATACATAGCGATGACCGATTACTACAAGCACAATCCCCTGATCCACAGAGATCGCCGTCTGGGCCAGGCCACTTCCGAATGGGTGCGCTCCTTTGCCTGCGAAGATTTAAAGCCTCTGATCGTCTGTCGCGGGCCGATCCGTAAGGAAGCAATGGACGTCTACGCAGAGATGGGGATCACTCATTTCGGGATACTACTCTCCGAAAAGGATTCCATAGTTTATCCCAATGCACTGGCCCCCGAACTGCGCCAGTTGACAGATTCGACCCGCGTGCACAGGGTGCCGGACTACAGCGGCGCCAGCAAGGAAGAGCGTGTCGAGAGGATGAATCAGATCATCCAGACCGCCAAGGACAACGGTTATGACTCGATTTTCGCCGGCTACGGTTTTATGGCCGAGGACGAGGAGTTTGTAGCCACAATTGAAAAGGCCGGACTCATGTTTATCGGTCCCTGCGCCGCAACCCAGGCCAAGGCGGGCAAAAAGGACGAGGCCAAACGTACCGCCCTGCAGGTCAATGTCAGTGTCACCCCCGGTGTCAACAATGTCACCGCCTTGACCCTGCTCAAGAAGTATCCAACCCGTGATAAGCTGCTGAAATTGGCGGACGCCGAAGATCTGGCCTGCGACAAAAAGATCCTTGCCGATAAGAATCTTGCCGTAGAACAGCTGGCCGACCATGTCCTGATGGCCTCCTATACCAAGGGAGTCGACCTGTTCTCGATAGAGGAACTCTGCGCCCAGGTGCAAAAAGAGGTGGCGGGACTATTCAAAAAGTATCCTCAGAGCCGCTTTCGTATCAAGGCAATCGGCGGTGGTGGAGGCAAGGGGCAGCGCATTCTTGGAGCCTCACTGCTGACAGCCAAAAATCCGACCGAGAAGCAGATCAACGCCGCTGCAGCTGAAGCCCCGACGCTGGTGCGCGAAGTGCTGAACGAGGTCAAAGCCAACGGTGTCGGCGATAACAAAAACGTTCTGATAGAACTGAACATTGAGCAGACCCGCCACAACGAAATTCAACTGTTGGGCAATGGGAAATGGTGTATTTCGCTGGGGGGGCGCGATTGTTCGTTGCAGATGCACGAGCAGAAACTGCTGGAGGTGTCGGTTACGCAGGAAGGGTTGGAGGCTGCAATTGAAAACGCTAAAAAGGGTGGGCGCAAGTCTGAAGTTAAGGCTCTGGAAAGCGATCTGAATGTTCTACGCCGGATGGAAGAGCAATCGGCCCGTTTCGGTCAGGCGGTTGGTCTCGACTCCGCTTCGACCTTTGAATGTATCGTTGACCGTGACCGTCACTTTTTTATGGAAGTAAATACCCGCATACAGGTTGAACACCGCGTAACCGAACTCTGCTACAGCCTCAAGTTTGCGAACCCCAAGAACAAGAATGATTTCTTCATAGTGGAATCTCTGGTTGAGGCGATGGCCCTCCTGGCCCGTCACAAGGAGCGTCTTCCAAAACCGGAACGGATCGTACGTTTCAACGCTTCCGCCGAGGCTCGTCTGAACGCCACGGATTCCTCCCTGTCACCACACGCCGGCGGCATGATTCGCTACTGGTCTAAGCCTATCGAAGGGGAGATCCGCGATGATCAGGGCATCAGCCTGGTCAACCCCGATACCGGTATGTTCATGCGCTACAAAGTGGCAGGGGCGTATGATTCCAACATTGCCCTGCTGCTCACTAAAGGCGCCGACCGCTTTGAAAGCTACACGCATATGGCGAAAGTGCTCTGCAGAACCACTCTGCGCGGCAACGATCTCGGCACAAATCTGGAGTTTCATTACGGCCTTGTCAATTGGTTCTTAGGTTACAACGTCATGGCCAAGCCGACAACACGCTTCGTTGTCCCCTATCTGACGCTTGTTGGACAGCTGAAGGAAGAGGCCAGCAAGCTCGATCCGGTTTTCGCCTTCATTCAGATGAAGAAAAATTACGCCAAGCTGGCATCTGAACAGTTCTCTGATCAGCCGGACGTTGCTAAAACCATGTCGCAGATTCTTGACCGCAAAGGGACTCTCGTGACCCGCCCGATAGAGAAGTTCATCGAAGATCCGCACCTGCTCTCAGGCTGGTTGAGCTTAAACAGAAAAAATTTCAAACTGGATAATGGGAAGGTGATCTGGCTAAAAAATCCTCTGGTGATTCTGGATGAGACTTACCGGTACCTGAATATGTCCTACCGATCCAATGTGCCTGCCGCCGAGGTCATCTGGAGTCATGACAACGAGGTTCTCCAGAAGGCGCTCAGCTTCTACGCAACCTTGAACGAAACTTTCAAGTTGCACATGGATGATTATTTCAAGCTGAACGATCTCCTGCACAAGGAAAAACCACAGGGGGGGTATGATGCCGGGATGTGGGATCAGATCAGATCGGCGCACTTCGGTTTTGAAGCAGGTGTCGAGCTTATTGGGATGCTCTTCCTTGTCGCAGACAAGACCAACTTCTGGGATTTCCGCGTCGAGGAAGATCTGGAGGTCACAATTCCCGAATACCTGTTTGATGCCGAGTTACAGGCCCGCATGAAGAAAATTCTGGTACCCCCCCCATCCACCAAGGCTGATGAGATAGTAGCCGTTTGCGGCGGAATGTACTACGGTCAGGAAGCGCCTGGACTTCCGGCGTTTGTAAGCGAGGGGATGCATTTTGAAAAAGGGCAGGCGCTCTATATTATCGAAGTTATGAAGATGTTCAATACCGTCCGGGCCGCTTTCTCCGGCACTATCGACAAGATCGTTATCCAGAGTGGAGATGGTTCGATCGTTCAGAAAGGTCAGCCGCTCTTCAAGATAACTCCGGACGAGAAGTTTGTGGAAGTTGACCCGAAGTTGATTGAAAAGGAAAAACGCGAGCGGACGTCCGAATACCTTAAGGCAGTGCTTTAAAACAGTTTTAAACAAAGAGGCGCAGAGAGACACGGATAAAGCCAACAGTAGACAAAGGCTAGAGTTAAGAGGATTCCCTTTTTTCAGTAGCCTTTTTCTTTCTGTCTATTTTTACGAGACGCACCCACCCCTGAATCCCCTCCTTTAGGCCCTTTAGATCCGTAAAGGGAGGGGAAGCAAAATAAATCCATAAGGATACCAGCTATGAGCATCAGTGACAGCAAGCAGAAATGGAATGAAACCGTCGCCAAAAACATTGCCGGATCGCCAGAGCGGATGGACCCGTTTCTGACTACCTCAAACATAGAGATGGAACGCTGTTTTACTCCAGGATTCGACTACCCCGGATACGAGGAGCAACTGGGCTTCCCCGGTGGGTACCCTTATACCCGCGGCGTGCAGCCGACGATGTACCGTGGCCGCTTCTGGACCATGCGTCAGTATGCCGGTTTCGGAACTGCCAAAGAGTCTAACGAACGTTACAAATACCTGCTTTCCGCCGGTCAGACCGGTCTTTCTGTGGCGTTTGACCTGCCAACTCAGATGGGATATGACTCCGACGCCGGGATGAGTATGGGGGAGGTCGGCAAGGTCGGCGTCGCCATCGATTCCCTGGCTGATATGGAAATCCTCTTTGATGGCATACCGCTGGACAAGGTCTCCACCTCGATGACCATAAACTCGACGGCTGCCATCCTGCTCTGCATGTACATAGCCGTTGCCGAGAAACAGGGTGTCTCCGCCGACAAAATTTCCGGAACCATACAGAACGACATACTGAAAGAGTACATGGCTCGCGGCACCTACATCTACCCCCCCAAGGAGTCGATGAGGATCATCACGGATATTTTCGCCTACTGCAAGGACAACGTACCCAAGTGGAACACGATCTCCATCTCCGGATATCACATCCGCGAGGCTGGTTCCAGCGCTGTGCAGGAAGTGGCTTTCACGCTGGCCGACGGCGTCGCCTACGTAGATGCGGCGATCAAGGCCGGGCTGGAGGTGGACGAGTTCGCACCGCGCCTCGCATTCTTCTTCAACGCCCATAACAACTTGTTTGAAGAGGTGGCCAAATTCCGAGCCGCCCGCCGCATCTGGGCAAAGATTATGAAGGAACGCTTCGGGGCTAAAGACCCCAAATCTCAAATGCTCCGATTTCACACCCAGACCGCCGGCTGCACCCTTACCGCACAACAGCCGGACAATAACATCATGCGCGTTACCATACAGGCTCTGGCGGCCGTTCTGGGGGGCACACAGTCACTGCACACCAACTCGCGTGATGAGGCACTGGCACTTCCGACAGAAGACTCGGTAAGGATCGCCCTGCGTACCCAGCAGGTCATCGCCTACGAATCGGGAGCGGCCGATAGTATCGATCCGCTTGCCGGCTCTTTCCTGGTCGAGTCACTGACCGACCAGATCGAAAAGGCCGCCCTGGAATATATCGACAAGATCGACAAACTGGGAGGGGCGGTAGAGGCGATATCCCGTGGTTTCCAGCAAAAGGAGATCCAGGATTCGGCGTACGCATACCAGAAAGCGATTGAAAAAGATGAACTGATTATCGTCGGCGTCAACAAGTTCACCGTAAAGGAGCCGCCTCCGACCGGTTTGCTGAAAGTTAAGGAAGAGGTGGAGATATTCCAGAAGAAGTCGCTGGGGGAAATGAAGGCGGGGCGCAACGATGCCGCCGTTAAAATTGCGTTGGCTGATCTAGAGGCCGCAGCGAAGAGCAGTGACAACCTGATGCCGTATATCCTGGCGTCTGTAAAGGCGTATGCAACTCTTGGCGAGATTGCGGATCTGTTGCGTGGAGTATTCGGTAAGCATACGGAGACGGTAGTGCTGTAGGCAACAGAATTCTAACGAGGTGTACATGCTCACAAAAATAAACCACATCGGCATAGCCGTAAAATCGCTCGATGAATCTCTCCCCTTCTACCGCGACCAACTTGGGATCCCCTTTCTTGGTTTGGAAGAAATTGAAGAGCAGAAGGTAAAGGTTGCGATGTTACAGGTGGGTGAATCCAAGATAGAACTTTTGGAACCGACATCCGAAGAGAGCCCTGTGGCCAAATTCATTGAAAAAAACGGTCCCGGAATTCATCACATTGCCTACGAGGTTGAAGACATTGAAATGGCGATTCAGAAACTGCTGGCATGCGGCAGTCGCATGGTCGATGAAAAGCCGCGCCGGGGCGCTCACGGAACCCTCATCGCCTTTGTACACCCCAAGAGCAGCAATGGTATATTGACGGAACTTTGCCAGGCAGGGCATGAATTGGTACTATAACCACGTTTTTTTCTTGACATTGGTTTGATTTCTTGTATATTTCGCCAAACTTAAATAGAACGGCATCCTGAAACAGACGATCCTAAGAAGTAGCTAACCGATTGAAACTTATAGGTTTCCAGCAGGCGCTGGTAGCAAAGACCGGGAGCGAAACACACTGTGAACGTTTCAGAAAAAAAATATGCAATGCAATATATTCTTGTACCTTTGGGTATCCGTGTCTGATTACGGCTGTTCAGGGGTATTCGTTTTTCTGGTAACGGTTTTTGGCAAGATGAAAGTTGGAAATGTTGGAGTTGCATAGCAAATTTAATTGAAAGGTGGTGAGTAGCGACAAGCAGCATAAACAGAGCCATCACGAAAAACGCAGTAGTAACAAGCATCTTATAAAAATTGAAGGAGGCACACACAAATGAGTATTAAAAAAGTAGCAGCAATTTTGGTAGCAGCAGGGGCACTCGCGGCCGTATCAGTTCCGGCGATGGCATTTGAGAATGAGTTTCACGGTATGTACCGCCTGCGTGCA
>JAQTRC010000023.1:0-28375 GCA_028712665.1 Desulfuromonadaceae bacterium | reverse complement strand
CGGTGTAACCAAGGCTACCGATCAGGAACTGTCCGCATGGGCCGCACAGGCTGCAGTCAAGGCTGATCTCGGCGCAGCCGGCGCTATCCGCGCCAACGTCCTGTACGCTTCCGGCGATAGCGGCAATAACGCCAGGAAATCCAAAGCATGGCAGAGCCTGAACAGCAGCTCTGGCGCCAATAACACTTTTGGTATCTCTTCCAACTCCTACTACGATTCCAAGATGCTGCTCCTGATGAGGAATATTGTTAACATGGATGCCGACAAGGCGATGGTTTATACAATCAACAACGGCAACCAGGGTGTTACTCTTGGCGTTCTCGGTTATGATGCCACATTCAGCCCCAAACTGGGCGCTTCCTTCAACGTCGGCTATGCAATGGCTTCCAACAAGTATAAGACTACCGCTGATAAGTCGCTTGGAACCGAGCTCAATGCTCAGGTCGACTACAAACTGTTCCCCAATTTGACCAACAGCATCATGGCTGCATACGTCGTCCTTGGCGACCACTACAAAGGTACCGGTACCGGTATCACAGCTGGCAGCAGCAGCATGCCCGCAAATCCTTACCTGGTCGGTTACATGCTGAACTACACGTTCTAATTCTGTTTGATTCAGTTATGCCTGAGGGCGGGAGAAATCCCGCCCTTTTTTTATTCCCTTTCCTTTGACGATTGCAAAGAGCTGTGATACATTCACCGCACGCAAAATCTGCAAGCGTTATGGTGTAAAAAATTTGCGGGAAAATAAGTGAGTTAACGAAGATATTTCCTGTCAGAAAAGCTTGGGATATAACTGTTAACTTAAATAAAGCGCCGATTGAAAAGAGCATAATCCCCTTGAATGCAAAATCCAAAATCATCTGTATCGCCAATCAAAAAGGGGGGGTCGGCAAGACCACCACCGCCGTCAATCTGGCAGCCTCACTTGCGGCGTCCGAGCGCTCTACTCTTCTGATTGATATCGACCCTCAGGGCAACGCCACCAGCGGCGTCGGGATTGATAAGTCGGGACTCAGGCAGACAATATACGATCTGCTGATTAACGAGGTTGACTCGAAAAGTCTGATCGTTGATACCGGTCAACCGTTTCTGCATATCATCCCCTCCAATGCCGACCTTACCGGCGCCGAGCTGGAACTGGCGACTGAAACGGGGCGTGAGTTGAAACTGAAGTATGCACTGGCTGCGCTGTCGGAAAAGTATCGCTACATCATCATTGACTGTCCGCCGTCGCTTAACCTGTTGACAATAAATGCCATGACCGCCGCCGACTCGGTGTTGATCCCGCTGCAGTGCGAATTTTACGCCATGGAAGGGCTTTCACAGATTTTGCAGACAATACGCCTGATCCAGAAAAATCTGAATCCTCTCCTGAAGATTGAAGGAATCCTGCTGACCATGTTCGATTCCAGAGGTAATCTGGGAAAAGAGGTGGCCACCGAGATCCGGACACATTTCCCCGGCCAAGTTTTCGAAACTGTCATCCCGCGTAATGTCCGGTTGGCGGAAGCCCCAAGCCACGGAAAGCCGGTCATTTATTACGATATTGCCTCGCGCGGCGCAGTCAGTTATCTGCAGCTGGCCCGCGAAATCATCCGGAGGGAGGCGCTGAATGCTTAAAAGGGGGGGGCTCGGCAAGGGGATGGCGGCATTGCTGCAGGTAACCGAAGCGGTTGATGAGTCAAAGAACTATTTTATCTGCCCGATTGAGAAAATTCGTCCCAACCGCAATCAGCCGCGTAAGCATTTCGCGCCTGACAAGCTGGAAGAACTGGCCGCCTCGATCCGAGAGAAAGGGATCATTCAACCGCTGGTTGTGACCAGAAAGGACGACCACTATGAGATCATAGCCGGTGAGCGGCGTTGGCGTGCTGCACAGAAGGCCGGGCTGCACGAGATTCCCGTCGTGATCCGTGAGGCCACTGCGGATGCAATCCTGGAGTTGGCCCTGATCGAAAACATCCAGCGTCAGGATCTGAATGCCATAGAAGAGGCTCAGGCCTATCGCTCGCTGGTGGAACACTTCAAAATTTCACAGGAGGATTTGGCCCGCCGGGTAGGCAAGAACCGCACGACCGTCACCAATGCCTTGCGACTGCTCAAGCTGCCGGATGATATACAGCGGGATATTGTGGAAGAGCGCCTTTCCATGGGGCACGCCCGGGCCCTGCTGGCGCTGGAGAGTGCTGAACTGATCGATAAGGCCCGCCATGAAATTCTGCATCGCCAGTTGAGTGTCCGCGCCACTGAGGAGCTGATACGGCGTCTTAAAACCAACCCCCACCCGTCGTCGGCCAAACGTCTGCAGCAGCCGGATCTGTTAATGACATCACTGGAGGAGCAGCTTCAGAAACGCTTCCAGTCCCGTGTTGTCATCCGCAAGGTAGGCTCAAGAGGCGGCAGGCTGGAAATCCATTTCAGCGACTCGGATGAATTGACACGTATTATCGACCTGCTGGATATCTAATCTCTCAGAATACAGAATACAGGGGTCAGAATTCAGAAGGAAAACAGTCCGTATCTACCGCGCTCGGAGAGTTCCAAGGCATGCGTTTCAGCCTCTCCTTGAATTTCTGCTGTATCTTCGGGTTTATTCTGGCTCCTTACTCCTTATTAGTTGCATGGATATTCAATATTTCCTTGACAGACGCCCGCTTATCATGATAGTTAGCCTCTGTTTTGCGCCCGAATCTGGGATACAGTATACAACTCAGCATACCTGCAAGGGGTAGGTCGTGATTGAATTAAATTTAGCATTTGTAGTTCAGCTGATTAACTTCGGCATCCTCGTCCTCGTCCTCAACATATTCCTCTATAAGCCTATTCGCAAGGTACTGTCCGACCGCCGTAATGTGATCGACTCGGCCCGAGAAAAAGCTGTTTTGGTTGATGAGGAAGTGCAGACAAAAATGGCCCAGTATGAGTCCCGTCTACGTGAAGCCAAGGCCGAGGCCGGGGCCCGCCGCGCGGAATCCCTTAAAGAGGCCCAGCTTGAAGAAGCTGTGGTATTAGAAAAAGCCCGCAAAGAGGCTTCCGGTTCCCTGGCATCAATCCGGAACCGAGTAGCCAAAGAGGCCTCCGATGCGCGTGAACTGCTTAGGAAGCAGGCCGAGGTGCTGTCCGCCGATATCTGCGAGAAAATCCTCGGGAGGAGCCTCTAGCCATGTTTATGCTATCTGAACGCAGAAAGAGAATAGCTCTGTCTCTGGCATACATCGGCGCAATTATTCTTTGCGCCAATATTGGCTTTGCTTCCGAAGCCGGCGGTGGGGTACATCATCCCGACAGTGGCGCCCAGATGAAGGACTTCATGTGGCGGGTGTTAAACTTTGCGGTACTGGTCGGAATCCTCTGGTTCGCAGTCAAAAAGGCTGATCTCAAGGGTTCGCTCGCTGCCCGTCAGGACGGGATTGAGAAGAGTTTGGAAGATGCTGTGGCCGGACGTAATGCCGCCGAATCAAAGTTGCGTGAATACAGCGCCAAACTGGACCAGGCCTCAAAAGAGATCGAAGAGCTGCATGCCGCTATTGTTCGTGAAGGTGAGCAGGAAAAAAGCCGTATTATTGCCGAGGCAAACAGTGCTGCTGAAAAAATAATCGCACAGGCTGCATTGTCTGCCGAACAGGAGACAGTGAAAGCTCGCAATGAGCTACGTGTCGAAGCGGCCAGGCTGGCAGTAGAGATCGCGACCGGCAAGCTGACCGGCGCAATACAGAAAGCAGACCACGACCGGTTTGTCGTTGAATATCTTGACAAGGTGGTACAGATCCAGTGATCAACAACACGATTGCAAAGCGGTATGCCAAAGCGCTGGTGCAGCTTGGTTCCGAAGAGGGGCTGATTGACCGGTTCCGTACTGAACTGGCGGCTTTCGAACGGTTGTTCTCGATCAACGCAGAACTTCGCGCGGCATTTGCCAACCCTGCATTAACCCATGAGCAGAAAAAAACGATCATGAAGGAACTGGTAGCCAAGCTGGCTTGCTCCGAACTGGTAGCCAACTTCCTGCTGTTGCTGGTGGACAAGAATCGCGTTGCGTTTCTGGGACAGATTGTTCAGACCTACGAAAAGCTGGCCGACGACTTCTCCGGGGTTATCAGGCCGGTTATCAGCACCGCCTTCCCGCTCGATAACAGTCAAGTGGCTTCAATTCAGGCCGCTCTTGAGAAGAAGACCGGCAAGAAGGTAATTCCCGAGGTATCGGTTGATAAGAGCCTTCTTGGCGGAGTTGTTACGCAGATCGGTGATATTGCCTACGACAGCAGCGTCAAAACCCAATTAAAACGTATTCAGGATACATTACAGAAGGGGTAGGAGTTTCCATGGAAATCAGAGCCGAAGAGATCAGCGAGATCATCAGAAAGCAAATCAAAGAGTACGGTAAGGAAGTAGAAGTGTCGGAGACCGGCACAATCATCTCTATCGGTGACGGTATTGCCCGTATTCATGGGTTGGCTGGCGCTATGGCAGGCGAGCTCCTGGAGTTCCCAGGCGGCGTAACAGGAATGGTTCTCAACCTTGAGGAAGACAACGTCGGCGCTGCAATTCTTGGAGAGTTCTCAGAGATAAAGGAAGGGGACACCGTCAAGCGTACCGGCCGAATCACCGAGGTCCCGGTAGGAGATGCCTTGATCGGAAGAGTTGTTAATGCGATTGGACAACCCATCGATGGAAAAGGTGTCATCAACACCAGCAGCTTCAGTAAGGTTGAAATCAAGGCGCCCGGTATTGTCGCCCGTAAGTCGGTGCACCAACCGATGGCAACCGGACTCAAGGCTATCGACTCCATGGTTCCGATCGGACGAGGCCAGCGCGAGCTGATTATCGGCGACCGCCAGACAGGCAAAACAGCCGTTGCCATCGACACCATCATCAACCAGAAGGGTGGCGATGTGGTTTGTATCTATGTCGCCATTGGCCAGAAGCGCTCTACTGTTGCCCAGGTTGTTTCCAAACTGACCGAGCACGGCGCGATGGATTACACCATCGTTGTTGCTGCAACCGCCTCCGAGTCCGCACCGCTGCAGTTCATCGCCCCCTACACAGGCGTTACAATGGGTGAGTTCTTCCGGGACAACGGCAAGCATGCCCTGATAATTTATGATGACTTATCCAAACAGGCCGTTGCCTATCGCCAACTCTCCCTGTTGCTCCGCCGTCCGCCGGGACGCGAGGCCTATCCGGGCGATGTTTTCTATCTCCACAGCCGTCTTTTGGAGCGTGCCTGCAAACTTTCGGATGCCTGCGGCGCCGGCTCCCTGACCGCGCTTCCGATTATCGAGACCCAGGCCGGCGACGTCTCCGCCTACATCCCGACCAACGTCATATCCATTACCGACGGCCAGATCTATCTGGAGTCCGACCTGTTCTTCTCCG
Organism: Desulfuromonadaceae bacterium; assembly: GCA_028712665.1. Classification (GTDB taxonomy): domain Bacteria; phylum Desulfobacterota; class Desulfuromonadia; order Geobacterales; family Pseudopelobacteraceae; genus JACRCG01. Next base: position 22,996 of record JAQTRC010000023.1, on the reverse strand, counting down.
GCGTACGTCCGGCCATCAACGTCGGTCTCTCGGTTTCCCGAGTCGGCGGCTCTGCTCAGACCAAGTCCATGAAGCAGGTTGCCGGCACACTCCGCCTTGACCTGGCACAGTATCGCGAGATGGCGGCTTTCGCCCAGTTCGGTTCCGACCTGGACAGGGCCACCCAGATGCAGCTGGAGCGTGGTGTTCGTCTGGTTGAAATTCTGAAGCAGCCGCAGTATCGTCCGATACCCAACGAAAAGCAGGTTTTGATTATCTTTGCAGCCAACAACGGTTTCCTGGATGAGTACCCGGTTTCCGCGCTCAAAAAGTTCGAGATCGAACTGTATGCATTTTTCGATAACCGCCAAGCCGAAATGCTTGCTGAACTGCGCGACAAGAAGGCTATTGACGATGATCTGAAGGGGAGGATTATCGCCGCGATGGGGTTGTTCAAGAAGGAATTTACTGCGTAAACAAGGATGGTTTGAGATATGGCAAGCCTTAAAAGCATAAAAAAGCGGATTGTATCCGTAAAAAATACTCGCCAGATCACCAAAGCCATGAAAATGGTTTCGGCTGCCAAGCTGCGTCGTGCGCAGGAAAATGTAGTGGCTGCCCGCCCGTATGCAAAAAAGCTGGGTGAAGTTTTGCAATCATTAACCGCAAATCTTGAAGGGGATCTTCACCCGCTATTAGAGAAGCGTGAGTCCAAGAAACTGCTTCTGATCGTACTAACATCAGACCGTGGTTTGTGTGGTGGTTTCAACTCCAATCTCTGCAAGGCAGGCGATCGCTACATCAAGGAAAAAAAGGAATCATACGAGCAGATCAGTGTCATGACGGTAGGCCGTAAAGGTTATGAGTTCCTCAAAAGTCGTTATACGATCTACAAAAACTTTCCCAACGTTCTGGCCAAACCAAATTATCAGACTGCGGCCATGCTGGCCCAGGAAGTAATAGATGGTTTTATTGCAGAAGAGTACGATCAGGTCGAACTCCTCTACAACTCATTCCGTACGGTCATGACTCAGGACATCACTTTCCAGCAGATGTTACCGGTGATTACGGAAGAGTCGAACATTTCCGACGAAACTCCTGTCGAGTTTATCTATGAGCCCTCGGTTGGCGAGCTGCTGGCCGAGATACTGCCTAAAAATATTGAGGTTCAGATTTTCAAGGCGATGCTGGAAACGGTGGCTGGTGAGCACGGCGCCCGTATGACGGCCATGGACAGTGCATCAAAGAACGCGAATGAAATGATCGGCAAATTGACGCTCCAGTACAATCGCGCGCGTCAGGCTGCCATTACTACCGAGTTGATGGAAATTATCTCCGGCTCTGAATCGATCAAAGGATAATACACTATATGAGGCCGCAGGGCCGCAGGAGGACAGAGTTCCATGAGTCAGAACACAGGTAAAATATCGCAGGTCATCGGCGCCGTTATCGACGTCGAGTTTGAGCCCGGCAAACTGCCGGAGATCTACCACGCATTACGCGTGACAAATCCGGCCATCGATGACCGTGAAAACAATCTGGTGCTGGAAGTTGCCCAGCATTTGGGTGAAAACTCGGTACGCACCATTGCCATGGACTCCACCGATGGTCTCAAGCGCGGCCAGGTAGTCATCGATACCGGCAAGCAGATCTGCGCACCGGTTGGCGCAAAAACTCTTGGCCGCATCATGAACGTAATAGGCGAGCCGGTTGACGAAATGGGTCCGATCGGGAATGAGAAAGAGTACCCCATTCACCGCGAGGCGCCCCCGTTTGAGGATCAGTCTACCAAAGTAGAAGCTTTTACGACCGGCATCAAGGTTGTCGACCTGCTGGCGCCGTATGCCCGTGGCGGCAAGATCGGTCTGTTCGGTGGTGCCGGGGTTGGCAAGACTGTTCTGATTATGGAACTGATCAACAACATCGCCAAGCAGCATGGCGGCTACTCGGTTTTTGCCGGTGTCGGCGAGCGTACCCGCGAAGGGAACGATCTCTGGATGGAAATGAAAGAGTCCGGAGTTCTTGACAAGGCAGCTCTCGTCTACGGACAGATGAACGAACCGCCAGGAGCCCGCGCCCGCGTCGCCCTGACAGCACTTTCCGTCGCAGAATACTTCCGTGATGAAGAGGGGCAGGACGTTCTGCTCTTCATCGACAACATATTCCGCTTCACCCAGGCAGGTTCCGAGGTTTCGGCGCTTCTTGGCCGTATCCCTTCCGCCGTTGGTTACCAGCCTACGCTGGCTACCGAAATGGGTGAACTGCAGGAGCGTATTACCTCGACCAACAAAGGTTCCATCACGTCAGTACAGGCCATCTACGTTCCGGCCGATGACTTGACCGACCCGGCACCGGCTACAGCCTTTGCCCATCTGGATGCAACTACGGTTCTTTCCCGCCAGATCGCCGAGCTTGGCATCTATCCGGCCGTCGATCCGCTCGATTCCACATCACGCATTCTCGACCCGCAGGTTATCGGCGAGGAGCACTACGCTGTGGCTCGTTCGGTTCAGTATGTTCTTCAAAAGTACAAAGACCTTCAGGATATCATAGCCATTCTGGGTATGGACGAACTATCCGAAGAGGATAAACTGGTTGTTGCCCGCGCCAGAAAGATTCAGCGCTTCCTCTCCCAGCCGTTTCACGTTGCCGAGGCATTCACCGGTTCTCCCGGTAAATACGTTGAGTTGAAAGACACCATTAAGGGGTTTCAGGAGATCGTTGCCGGCAAACACGACAGTTTGCCGGAACAGGCATTCTACATGGTCGGCTCAATTGAAGAGGCCATTGAAAAGGCCGCCAAACTTGCCGCGGTCTAATTATACTCGTGTAGGGGCAGGGTTTCCCTGCCCGCTTTCTCGGGCGCAGCAAGCAGCGCCCCTACAAGGATCAAATACATGGCTGAAAAGATGAGACTGGAAATAGTAACCCCTTACAAGAAGGTCGTTGACACCGAGGTGGATGAAGTCACCGCCACCGGGAAACTGGGCGAATTTGGCGTCCTTCCTGGCCACGCCCCCTTCCTGACCTCGCTCAAGATCGGGGAGCTGGCCTATAAGAACAACGGGTTGATTGAGCATATGGCACTCAACTGGGGTTACTTCGAGATCAGGGACGACAAGATCATCGTCCTGGTTGAAACAGCGGAGACCGCTGCTGAAATTGATGTTGAGCGAGCCAAGGCTGCTCTTGGCCGTGCCGAGGAAGCTCTAAAAAAACTGACCTCCGAAGACAAACAGCATAAAATTTATGAAGCCGCCCTCGAACGGGCAATTATCCGGATGCAGGTCGCCGGTAAAGGCATCCGTAAATAGAAACTATTAGATAATTGCATTCAAGAGCGGCATTGATGCCGCTCTTTCTGTTTCTGCCATGAGTCAGACAAAACGTTACAACACATTTCCAGACGAACTTAAGCGCATCTTTGGTTGCAAGGTGCAGCGCATCTCTTTAGATGCGGGCTTCACCTGTCCCAATCTCGATGGCACGCTTGACACTGAAGGATGTATTTTTTGTGGCGGCCATGGTTCCGGTTCGCATGGCATCCGTCGCGATCTTGGAATACCAGCTCAACTTGAGGACGGCAAAGAGGTCATGCGCCGCAAATACAGGGCCGTCAAGTTCATTGCCTATTTCCAGGCATTTTCAAACAGTTATGCTCAATTAGATCTTCTCCAATCGCGCTTTGGTCAGGCGCTTACTGTCGCGGATATGGTCGGCATCATTGTCGCTACACGTCCTGACTGTCTGCCGGATGATGTGCTTGATTACCTCTCGGAGTTGAATGCACAGACCTATTTCTGGCTGGAGCTTGGGATGCAGTCCATGCATGACAGGAGCTTGGGCTTGATCAACCGGCGGCATGATCACGCCTGTTTTGTAGATGCCGTCGTCCGCTCGCAAGCTCGTAGTTTGAAAATCTGCGCTCATATAATTCTCGGTTTGCCGGGAGAAACAAGGGGAGAGATGCTGGCCATGGCGGGCGAACTGAACCGCCTCGGTGTGGATGGTGTCAAACTGCATCTGCTTCATGTCATGAATGGGACCAGGCTGGCTGAGATGTACGGGCGAGGCGAGGTACTGTTGCTGGAGAGGGATGAGTACGTTGGCCTGGTATGCGATTTTCTGGAACTGCTCGACCCGCGTATCCTGATACACCGCCTGACCGGTGACGGTGGGCATGACAAGCTCGTGGCCCCGTTGTGGTCACTGAAGAAATTCGAAGTGCTGAACCTGATCGACGCCGAGATGGAACGGCGCGGAACCAGGCAGGGGGTCAGATTTTCCCCGTAAAGATCAGCAGCAGAAACACGAAGTAAAATCCCCCCCCCACCAGCAATGTCCCAGGCGTCAGATGCTTTTTCCAACGGATTTGAAGGTAGGCCATGCCGACCGATGCGAAGGTGAGGGCCACGGTAAGAAGTGCGGCTCTGTTCAGTTGCCAATCGGTCATAAGTATTCCGATTGCGGTTATCATAGAACCTTGAAAGACCATTGCGCCGGTGATATTGCCGATTGCCAGGGTGTCCTTCCCCTTGTTGATCCAGATGACGCTGTTGAATTTTTCCGGCAGCTCGGTTGCAATCGGAGCGATAATCATGGCCAGAATGAAAGGTGATATCCCCATCTGCACCGAAAGTATCTGCACCTTCTCCACAAATATGTAGGAACCCCAGACGATCAGCAACAGTGAACTCAAAACCTGAACGCCGATAATCGTCATCTGCGGGTCATGAGACTTGGGAGCGAAATAACATGGATCGATCTCTGACTCCTCAATCTCGTGTTCCTCCGGTTCTCCCCCCCCTTTCAGAGTTTTCAGCACATAACCGCCGTAGGTCAGAAAGAGCGCCAGGGCGATAAAGGTCTTGATGACCGGATGACCTCCCAGAAAAGATGCTGTTATCGCCACGGCGTACAGCGCCAGAAAATACTCCATGTCACGTCGCATGACGACCGTATCGACCCTCATGACAGGGTAGTCGTCCCGTTTTTTCCGATTCCAGATCACAGCCAGTCCACTTATGAATAAGGCCAGTGTACCCAGCATGAAGGGTGCTCCGATGATGGCGCCCACACCTATTTTGTGGCCGGACTCGGGGGTGCCGAACAGGATTGCCACGATAGGCACCAGCGTTTCCGGCAGGGCTGTACCAACGGCAGCAAATACGCTCCCCACCGCGCCGTCCGACAGTTTCATCTTTTTGCCGAACCACTCCAGTCCGTTGGTAAAAACAGTCGCCCCCAGAAGGATGATCCCCAGGGCAATCAATAACAGAAGCCAGTTTGTCATTTTGAGTGAACTCGCTTTCAAAAACAGGTTAAGGTTGAGGTTAAGGTTAAGTTTAAGATCAAGCCTTTCTCAGCCTCAACCTTAACCTGTTCTACCTACATCTCCACCCGTGTCATGACGCCTTGCAACTTGGCGGCCGGGAGTTTATTGAACTGCACGAAATTGGGAGTCAGTTTTTTGATCAGGGCAAAAACTTTCCAGATCGGGTTCTTGGTTTCAATATCCTCTATACCGTAAAAAATCACTTTTTCGGTTATGCCGTGGGCTTTAAGCTGTTTCTCAATGTCCAGCACCACCATGTAGCCGGCATTGATTTCGAAGAACTCAAGACCGGTGCCTACGTCGGTCTTATGGTGGAAATCTGTCCCGAACGGTTCGTCGGTACGTACGATGGAGATAAAAACATTGCGTTCATAGATGATGTTGGAACGTATAACAGAGTGGACGATGTAGGGGGGGACCACGTCCAGTCCCTTGAGAAAGAAGAGCCCGGTGCCGGGGATGTTTTTCCCCTTTGCATAGATCTGCTCGTAGGAGAGCATGAAAATGTCAATATCCAGGGGGCGCAACGCGCGATAGAGTGCACGCTGGCCATTTGTCCAGATCAGGATGGTTGCGAAGGGAATCGAGGCCAGGATGATCGACCAGTAGGCGCCGTGGGGGAACTTTGAGAAGGTCGAGGTGAAGTAGACGATGTCAAGCAGGGCTATGCCGACAACTATAGGAACCTTCCACTTCTTAGTTGTTTTTGAAAAGACCATGATCATCATCATGGCGGTGATGGTCATGGAACCGGTGACCGCCATTCCGTAGGCCGCTGCCAGATTGCCCGATTTCTGGAAGAAGAACATCACGAAGATCACCGCAACCATCAGGGTCCAGTTGACTGCGCCTATGTAGATCTGGGACTGTATGTGGCTGGAGGTGTAATCGACCTTGAACAGAGGCATCAGGCGGGTGGTGATTCCCTGGTAGACGATGGAGAATACGCCGCTGATGATGGCCTGCGAAGCGATGATGGTGGCCATGATTGTCAGCAGCAGAAATGGAATGTATAGCAGCGGAGACTGGTTCTGAATCATGGCGAACAGGATGTTCTTGGCCTCGGGATTGCGCAGAATAAAGGCCCCCTGGCCGAGATAATTCATGTACAGAGCGGCAAAGACGAAATACCAGGCCCGTATGATCGGCTTTTTCCCAAGGTGTCCCATGTCGGCGTAGAGCGCCTCGCCTCCGGTTGAGCAGAGGATAACCTCGGAGAGAACGATGTAGCCGGGGAAGCCGTTCTGTCGGAAGAACTCGACTGCATGCCAGGGGTTGACGGCCGAAACTATGCCGGGTGTTCCGGCGATTGAAACCAGGCCGGATAAGAGGAGCGCACCGAAATAGACAACCATGATCGGCCCGAAGATACGGGCCACCTTGTCGGTGCCTCGCGATTGAAAGAAAAAGAGGGTAAAGGCGATCAGGGCAGCTATCAGCACCAGGACAGGCTGTTTGGTAGCGGCCAGTGAAGGAATCAGCAGCAGACCTTCCACTGCCGATAGGATCGAGATGGCCGGAGTGATGACCCCGTCACCCAATAGCAGCGAGACTCCCAGAAAGGAGAGGAAACCGGCAAAGGCCAGTATACGTCCTTTCTTGAAGAGCTTGATGATGATCTCTCTGAGGACGATCTCGCCCCCTTGCCCCTTCTTGCCGAGGCTCATGGCCAGCCAGGCGTATTCTGCGGACACCAGAATGGTCATGGTCCAGAAAACCAGTGAGAGGATGCCGTACACATTGGCAACCGTCGGCTTGGTCATGGCAAATACCACGGTCAGGGTATATATCGGGCTGGTGCCTATGTCGCCGAAGACCAGGCCCAGAGCCTTGACAATCCCGCCCCAGAAGGAGTCTTCATGTTTATGGATCATGTAACCGTCCAGGAAAAATTAAAGGCGACATTTCTGCCGCCTCAGTTTTATACATCATTTATTTCAGTAATACCACCAGAAGAGAGTCACATCTCAACCCTGGTCACCACCCCCTGCAATTTGGCGGCAGGCAATTTGTTGAACTGGACGAAGTTAGGAGTGTTCCGCTTGATGGTGGAGAAGAGCTTCCAGAATATGTTGCTGGTCTCAATATCCTCAATCCCGTAGAAAATAACCTTTTCCGTAATTCCGTTAGCCTTGAGAAGCCCCTCGATATCCAGTATTTCCTTGTAGCCGGCCCTGATCTCGATTGCATCGAGACCGATCGACAGTCCGTTTTTCAATTCTGTCGCCACTCCGTACGATTCATCGGTCCGGGCGATGGAGATCAGCACGTTGCGCTCATAGATGATGTTGCTACGGATAATACAGTGCACAAGGTAGGGAGGAATGACGGTCCACTCCTTGACAAAGAAGAGGCCGGTTCCGGGTATGTTCTTTCCTTTGGCGAATATCTGGGAATACGAAATCTCGAAGGTCTCAAAGTCGAGTGGTCTTAGCGCGCGGTACAGCGCACGCTGCCCCTTGGTCCAGATGATGATGGTGATAAAAGGTATCGACGCCAGGATCAGCGACCAGTAGCCGCCATGCGGAAACTTGTTAAGGTTGGCAATCAAAAAGGCGAGATCAGCCAAGGTGACCAGCAGTGCGATCGGCACTTTCCACTTCTTGGTGGTGCGGGCATAGATCATGGTCAACATGATGCCGGTAATGGTCATGGTGCCGGTCACAGCCAGGCCGTATGCGGCAGCCAGATTTTCGGATTTGCGAAAGAGGAGCATGATCATGATCACAGCAACCAGCAGCGCCCAGTTAATAGAGCTGATGTATATTTGGGATTTCAGGTGTGTCGAGGTGTAGTCGACTTTCAACAGCGGGAGAATTCTGGTGGTAATCCCCTGATAAACGATCGAAAAAACCCCGCTGATAAGGGCCTGTGACGCAATTACCGTGGCGATTATGGTCAGAATAAGGAACGGGATGTAAAGGATGACCGCTTCGCTGCGGACCATGCCGAAAAGTATGTTTTTTGCTTCGGGATGAGTGATGATGTAGGCGCCCTGGCCGAGATAGTTGATCACCAGAGCCGCGAATACAAATTTCCATGCCCTGACGATCGGCTTGCGACCAAGGTGCCCCATGTCGGCATAGAGAGCCTCGCCCCCGGTGGCGCAGAGGATTACCTCTGAGAGGACAAAAAAACCGGCCAGGCCGTTGTCATACAGGAACCGGGCCGCATACCAGGGGGAGAGCGACTTGAGAACAAATGGGTGTTCGACTATCGAGAACGCGCCGGAGAGTGTCAGGGCGAGGAACCAGAGCACCATCAACGGCCCGAAAGCGCGCGCCACCATGTCGGTTCCCCTGTTTTGAAATATGAAGAGTCCGATCGCGATGATGGCGGCGATCAGGATCAGAATGTTTTCGGGGGTATGTTCCATCCCCGGTATCAATTCAATCCCCTCCACAGCAGAGAGGATCGAAATGGCCGGGGTGATGACGCCGTCGCCGATCAGCAGGCAGATGCCGACATAGGAAAGGAAGGTAACAAAAGCGAGGGTTCGTCCAGGTTTTATCATCCTGACCAGGATCTCGCGCAGCACTATTGTTCCCCCTTCACCATTGCGCCCCAGGCTCATGGCCAGCCAGGCGTATTCGACCATGACAAGGATAACCAGTGTCCAGACGATCAGTGAGATTACGCCGTAGATGCTTTCCTGAGAGGGTTTGGTGAGGGTGACGATGACGGTAAGGGTGTAGATCGGGCTGGTCCCGATGTCGCCGAACACCAGTCCCAGGGCCTTGATTATCTCCCCCCAGTATGATCCTGCTTCTTGCTGCTTCATGTTTATCTTCCCCCCGCACGATGTGTGCAGGCCTACTTCTGAAAAACAAAAAACCACCGGCATGAACCGGCGGCCTCTGTCCGCTGTCGCGCCCTTCCAGATGCCTACGAGGTTAGCTGACGGGCTGGAGATTGGAAGTTCTCTCTCTGTTTCCAGAGTGCGCCCCGACTGATTGGGTCCCCCGCATCCGCTCCTCTGGGAAACGGATCTCGGCTGCATTTTCTGCCGTTATACTCCTTCTGCATGCTGTGTCAAGCGGTACTGAAACAACTTGCGATGATTTACTGTTTACACTCCTCGCAAAACTGGTAAACTCCGCCACAAAACAATTTGAACGGAAGAGTGGGAAATGGCTGAAAAGATCGTAGCATTGAAAGTAGACGTCGATACCTACGCAGGAACCAGGGACGGAGTGCCGAACCTGCTGGCGGATTTGGCACGCTTCGAAGTCAAGGCCACATTCTTCTTCTCAATGGGTCCGGACAACTCGGGCAAGGCCGTTCGCCGGATCTTTACGCGTCCAGGCTTCCTTAAAAAGATGTTGCGCACCAAGGCGCCTGCCGCCTACGGTATTAAAACCATGCTCTACGGAACTCTGCTGCCGGCTCCGATGATCGCTGCAAGCTTTCCGGAATTGCTGCGGAAAACGGAACAGGCCGGCCACGAAGTTGGTATTCACTGCTGGGATCATGTCAAGTGGCACGATTTCCTGCCGGAATTCCCCAAAAAACTTACCGCCATGGAGTTGGGCAAGGCGGACTCCCTTTTCGAGGATATTTTCGGCCATCGGGCTGTTACCACCGCCGCGCCAGGCTGGACCGTATCTCCGGATTCGCTGGAAGTTCAGGATGAAATGGGCCTCTCCTACTGCAGCGACAGCCGGGGAACGCACCCCTTCTACCCGGTCATGGGGGGGCGCCGCTTCCGGACGCTCCAACTTCCCACCACACTCCCCACTGCCGACGAGATTCTGGGTGAGAACTGCATCACTCCTGACAATATCCATCAGTTTTATGCCTCCAACCTGAAGGAAGGGGTGAACGTCCTGACTATCCATGCCGAACTGGAAGGCAACGCCATACGGCCATCCTTCGTCCGTCTGCTGGAGCGTTTCCGGGGCGATGGAGTTCGCTGCATCACTCTGGGAGAAACGTTGCCGGTTCTTGCCAATGCTCCGTCCTGCGAGCTCATTATGGGGGAGATTGCTGGGAGGGCCGGAAAGGTGGCGATTCAGGGGAACTCTCTTCAATGATATACCGATACTTCAAGGTTGCCCACCGTGATATGGTCTATCTTAAATTTATCCTGGAAGCTTACGAAGGTATGAACGTAATGAGTACAGTGGACAATGAGGCCGGGATCATCCGCATCGCCATAATGAAGGGATTCGAGACCGATATGGACAGCCTGCTGGCCGACCTTGGAAATCAGGTTGGCATGGAACCGGTTGAATGGAACAGGAAAACCTGTGGATTCTGAAAAGGGCAGAAATCAGGCGCGCTATGCCCTTACCCTCCTGCTGGCGGTAAACCTGCTCAACTACATCGACCGCCAGGCGCTATACGCTGTTTTCCCCCTGATAAAATCCGATCTCAATCTTTCAGACACCGCCCTTGGTCTCCTTGGGAGCGCCTTCATGCTCTGCTATATGCTGGCCGCCCCGCTGTTCGGCCGTCTGGGCGACCGGATGAACCGTGCCCGGCTGGCGGCGGGGGGATTGGCGCTCTGGAGCCTTGCCACCATGCTGTCAGGCATGGCTTCCTCTTATCGGATGTTGCTGGCGGCCCGCGCCTTGGTGGGGGTGGGGGAGGCTAGCTACGGCACCGTATCCCCCGGACTTGTAGCTGACTTTTTTCCGCGCGAACGGCGGGGGAGGATGATGTCGCTCTTTTTCCTGGCCATCCCGGTCGGAAGCGCAATGGGGTACATACTGGGTGGACAGCTCGGGCAGGCCTTTGGCTGGCAGAGGGCTTTTCTGCTGGTCGGGCTCCCCGGTCTGATTCTGGCCGTTCCGCTCTTCTCTCTTTCCGATCCGCGGACAACAAGGATGGGGCCGGCCTCGCCGCTCCCTCGCGAGCGAATCCTGCCGGAACTGTTCCGGTTTATGACAAACCGGAGCTATATCAACGCCACTCTATCCATGGCGGCCATGACCTTTGCCCTGGGGGGACTGGCTCAGTGGGCGCCTTCATTTCTGCAGCGCTCATTCGGGCTGGAGGTCGCCCGCGGCAATACCATATTCGGCATGATCACGGTCGTGGCCGGAATCCTGGGTACACTGGCCGGTGGCTGGCTGGGGGATCGTCTTCAGCGCCGGACTCCGGTCGGTTATCTGCAGGTTTCGGCAGCCGGTTTCCTGCTCGGTGCCCCGATGATGGTACTGGCCTTGACGACCTCCAATCTGACGCTCTGCCTGGCCGCCATATTCGCCGCCGAACTGTTTCTGTTCCTCAACACCGGCCCCCTCAACACGGTGCTCGTAAATGTGGTCGTTCCCGGTCGCCGTGCCATGGGTTTTGCAATCAATATCTTCGCTATCCACGCACTGGGGGACGCGATTTCGCCTGCAATAATCGGCATTCTGTCCGACAGATGGGGATTGTCAGCCTCACTGCTGATAACCCCGTTGGCGGTTCTGGTCGCGGCCGGCTTTGCTCTTTTGGGGTGCAGGTACGTGGCGGAAGACCAGCGGATGGCGGATGGGTGAAAGCAGAGAGAAATAATCTGAAAAGCATTTGGCTCCGGATAGAATCTAATCTCAATGGAGCCTCTTGCAAAACTCCAAAAAACTTCCCTCTCCCCTGGCGGGGGAGGGTTAGGGTGGGGGGGAGGTTGCCATTAAATCAGCACGTTGCACCTTCACACCCCCCCCCAACCCCCTCCCGTCACCAGAAGTAGGTGCCTCTAGGCAAGGGAGGGGGGAGTCAATGTGTAAGAGATTTGCAAGAGGCTCAATGTATTGAATAAAAGACAGCCGTTCCCCTGTAACTGGATGAACGGCTGTCTTGTCTGAGTTATTCAAATAAAAGTTCTACAGCAAACCCTTCAGATCCTTTATCTCAATGCTGGCTTTACTTCGCAGCTCTTTAGCCCATTGGCTGAATCGCTCTTCGGACTTCTTGCGATAAACGGCTTCCTCTATCGCGGCTTTAACGCTGTCAAACGGTTTCAGCTTGCCGCTGATTCGTTCTTCCAGCTTGATAATGTGGAAGCCTACAGGCGTATAGACCAGTTCGCTGACTTCCCCAGGTTTCATCGCAACGATGGCGGATTCCAACTCAGGTTGCATATCCCCTTTTTTGAAGATACCCAGATCTCCGCCATCTTTGCGGGCGGCCGGATCCTCGGAGTAGGTTTTGGCAAGTTCGATGAAATCCTTTCCGCTCTTAGCCTCTGCAAGCACCATCAACGCATTTTTCATGGAGATTTTTATCTCTTCTTCGCCGGACTTTTCGTTTGTTTTGAAGAATATGTGCCGGGCGCGATAGGATTCGTCCTCCGTGTATTTTGCTCTGTTCGCTTGATAGAATTCGCGCATCTCCGTCTCGGATACCTGGATCTTGGAGCGGACTTCCATACTGAGCAGTTTGAGTTTTTCAAGCTGCTCTTTGAGTTGAGTGCGATACTGGTCAAATGGGATTCCTTGGCTGGCAAGCGCAGACACCAGAGCTTCCTGTGAAGGCATATTGTTCTGCCTTTTAACATCCTCTATGGACTGGCGAATCTCCTCTTCAGTCACCTTGATATTAAGTTCCTTGATTTTCTGATCAGTAAGTTTTTTCTCAACTGCCCCTTCAACTGCAGCCTTTAGAAGCTGACTCCGGGCGGCCTCATCCAGAGGAGCCTTTTTCCCAGCCTCTCGGATAAGCGGCAGAGCCTCCCGGTTAACTTCGTTCAGAGTAATAACTTCGTCGTTGACGATGGCGACGATGGCATTGATTACTTTGCCGCGCCGGGCGGTAGTTTCTTTTGCCTGCTTGGCCGTGAGCGTTGTCGCCGCCGGATCGCCCTTTACTACCGATTCCTTGGTTGCACAGCCGCCGGCCAGGATCAGGAATGTACAGACAAGCAGCATGGCGAATTGACGTTGCGTCATATTGGGCTCTCTTCTTGAATTTTAATGTAACTATTTTTTCTCGGGTGCCGCCGGCTTGGCCGCATCGGCAGGCTTCTTCTCTCCTGTTTTCGGTTCTTCCTTCTTGCCGCCCAAACTGTTCAGAACGTCTTCTTTGACTTCTATTTTGGCCGACTTTTTCAACTCTTCCTTGATCTTCTGGAAGACTTCCTGTTGTTTTGTCGGCATGATGGCGCCCTTGATCTGCTCTCTAACCTCGTCGAAAGGGCGGATACCGGCGGCACGCTTGCCGGTCAGTTTGATGATGTGGAAGCCGAAATCTGATTTGACAACCTCTGAAACCTGATTTTCCTTCAGGGAGAGAGCCGCTTTCTCGAAGGCCGGTACCATGCTCCCCTTGCCGAACCACCCAAGATCGCCCCCTTTGGCTGAAGATGAATCAACTGAGTTTTTCTTGGCCAGTTCCTCAAAGTTGCCGCCAGCCTTGATCTGTGCCAGGATGTTTTTTGCCTCTTTTTCAGTTTTAACCAAAATGTGGCTGGCTTTCATCTGCTCGGGGGCTTTGAATTTATCCTTGTTCTGCTCGTAGAATTTTTGCAGATCGGCATCTGAAACCTGTGCTCCGGCTTCAACCTTTTTCTTCAGGAAGGATTCTACTATCAGGCGTTTCCTCAAATCCTGCAGCTTCTCCTCAATATCGGGCCCCTTGTCGAGTCCGTCTTTGGTGGCCTGTTGCAGAATCAGTTCGCGGATCACCATTGTGTCCAGCATCTCCTTGCGTCCCTGGGGTGTGTCGGCCATGGCCTTAAGGTATTCAGGCAGATTTTTCAGTTCGCGCTCGAAATCGCCGGTAGTTATGGTGTTGCCGTTGATCTCGGCCATGACCTTGCCCTCTTTTTTAGCTCCGGATGTTCCTACGCCAGAGGGGGTTCCTCCCTGGCATCCGAAGAGTGCAGCCGCGCAGAGGGCGGTAGTAAACAGTTTTGCAATGGTGATGGTTTTCACGTAACGCTCCTTTTTCGTTGTGTTTATTTATGGTTAGAAACCTTCAAAAACTACCATACTAGCAGAGTCGTTGCAATACCTTTCTGGCAGTGTCCAGTATCTCCTCGAAGGAGGTGCCTCTAAGCGTACAGACCAGTTTATAGTCCGGCGTGAATTGATAACTCTTGGGCTCGCTTTTCATCATGTTGATTATGGTGTCCGGTTTGGCCGGTGTACGGGGGTGAAATGAAATGACGAGCGCCTTGCCGCTGAAGTCGATCTGCCGCACCAGCAGTTTTTTCAGCATGACCCGCAGCTTCATGATCTCAAACAGGTAGGAGGTTGCCAGAGGGTATTTCCCAAAACGGTCCATTACCTCGTTCTGAACGTCCAGCACATCCTCCTCGCAATCGGCCTGGGTGAGTTTCTTATAGACTACCAGCCGCTGTCCGGCCTCCTTGATGTATGCCTCCGGTATGAACGCCGGCACCCTCAGGTTGATCTCAGGTTCGACCCGCTCCGGCATCTCTTCGCCCCGCATCCGGCAGATGGTCTCCTCCAGCATCTGATTGTAAAGTTCGAAGCCGATCTCGGTCACTGTGCCGGACTGGCGGTTGCCGAGCATGTCGCCTGCGCCGCGGATCTCCATGTCGTGGGTTGCGATGCGGAAGCCGCCCCCCAACTCGGATATCTCCTGCAATATCCGGAGGCGTTCGCGGGCGTCTGAACTTATTGCCCCTTCGCTTTGAATCAGCAGGTAGGCATAGCCGCGCTGGCTGGAGCGCCCCACGCGGCCGCGCAGCTGGTATAGCTGTGAGAGGCCGAATTTATCGGCGTGATCGACTATCAAGGTGTTGGCGTTTGGTATATCCAGGCCGGATTCTATGATGGTTGTGCAGAGCAGAAGGTTTGTCTCGCCATGCATGAAGCCGAGCATGACCTTTTCCAGCTCATTTTCGGCCATCTGGCCATGCCCCACTGCAATTTTTGCCTCCGGCACCAGCTGGGCCAGCAGCTCGGCCCGTTTGGCAATCGTCTGTACCCGGTTATGAACGAAAAATATCTGGCCCCCTCGGCGCAGTTCGCGCATGACCGCCTCACGGATCAGCTCCTCGGAGAAACGGGAGACAAAGGTCTTGACCGCCAGCCGGTCGACCGGCGGGGTGTCGATGATCGACAGGTCTCGAATCCCCATCATCGACATGTAGAGGGTGCGCGGGATCGGGGTGGCGGTCAGTGTCATGACATCCACAACAGCCCGGAAGGCCTTGAGACGCTCCTTGTCCTTGACACCGAACCGCTGCTCTTCGTCGATGATTAAAAGCCCCAGATCCTTGAAGGCCACATCCTTCTGCAGCAGGCGGTGAGTGCCGATGATGATGTCGATATTCCCCTTTTTAAGCCGCTCCAGAATTGCCTTTTGCTCCTTGGGTGTACGAAAACGGGAAATTACATCGACCGTTACCGGATAATCCTTAAGCCGCTCGTGGAAGGTTTCGTAATGCTGCTGGGCCAGGATGGTAGTAGGCACCAGTATGCCGACCTGCTTGCCGTCCAGCGCCGATTTGAAGGCGCCGCGCAGCGCGACCTCCGTCTTGCCGTAGCCGACGTCGCCGCAGACCAGCCGATCCATAGGCTTCGAATGCTGCATGTCGGCCAGTACGTCCTGAATGGCGGAGAGCTGATCGGGCGTCTCTTCCCAGGCGAAAGAGGCCTCGAACTCGCGGTACATCTCATCGGGGGGTGAAAAAGAGAAACCGTCGCTGATCTGACGTTTTGCATAGATTTCGAGTAGTTCGCCGGCAAGTTCCTCGATGTTTTTGCGTGCTTTCCCCTTCGATTTCTCCCAGGAGATGCCCCCCAGCTTGTCGAGGGAGGGGTTACTCCCCTCAGGGCCGACGTAGCGCTGCACAAGTCCCAAACGATCCACAGGCAGATAGAGTTTGTCCGAGCCGGCGTATTCCATCAACAGGAAATCACCGGCTGCTGCACCCACGCTGATATGCTGGAGACCACGGTAAAGGCCGATGCCGTGGTCTATATGCACCATGAAATCGCCCGGTTTCAGTTCGGCCATGGACGCAAGGATCTGTTTCTTGCGTACTTCGGAAACCCCCCGCCGCCTGACCCGCTTGCCGAACAGCTCCTCTTCCGCGATCAGAACCGGTCCCCCCAGAGGGAGGCGGAAACCGCGCGAAATGTCTCCGAGTAGAAGCGTCACGTGGCGCTCGGCGGGTTGCATTACCGCCTCTATGAAGGTGATGTCTCCAAAGGTGCAGCGGACAGCGTAAGGTGACAGCAGCTCGGCCAGACGGTCGGCCTGTGCCTGCTGATGGCAGGCGATCACGATCCGCCGTCCCTGGTCGAGCCAGTCGCCGAGAGTGCGGGAGAGCGGAGCCAGCGCATGGCTGGTCTCCTTGGAGACGGTCACCCGTATATCCATGTTGTCCTGGCAGGGGATTGATATTGTTGCAGTATCATCTGATGCTTCGAGGAACAGACCGGAAAGTTCAATTTGAGAGCGGCCGGCGATAAGGGTGTATAATTCCGTATCCGACAAAAACAGCTCATCGGCGGGAGAATGGGGGACTCCGGCGGCAGTGGCTTTGGCTGCACCGGCGGCGATCTCGTCACTGAAGCCGAGGCCGGCCTCTCTAATAGCTTCCGGATCAAGCAGAACTACCGGAACCCCGAAGGCATAGTCGAATATTGTCTCAAGGCCTGGGTGCAATAGCGGCTGCAGAAAATCGACTCCCTGGTAGTAGAGTGCGTTGTTAAGATCCTCCAGAACCTGACGCCGGCGGTTCGCCGGTATCTCCAGATCGTCGCAGAGTTTTTTCAGACGCGGGGAGATATCCGCCAGCACCTCGTTAGTCAGGAGCAGCTCACGCGATGGGAGCAGCACCAACTCATCCAGCGGCTGAAGCGAGCGTTGCGTCAGCGGATCAAAGCGGCGTATGGTCTCGACCGCGTCTCCAAAAAACTCGATCCTGACCGGTGCAGACAAATTGGGGGGGAAAATATCAAGAATGCCGCCCCGAACGGCGAATGTACCGCGATCCTCAACCAACGGAACATTCGCATAGCCCATTCTGACAAGCTTTACCAGCAGTTCGTCCCGCTCGGAATCTTCACCGGCCACCAGATAACAGGAAGATTCGTTCAACGTCCGGCGGGGGAGCACCCGCTGCAGCGCAGCTGACACAGGCATAACTGTCACACGGGACAAGCCGTTTTGCAGCCGGAAGAGGGTGTCCAGGCGCGCGCCAGAAATGTCGGGATGTGGCGATGTTGCCGAGAATGGGGTTGCGTCCCAGGAAGGGAATAGAGTCGGCTGAAATGCCTCTCCTGAAAAAAATAGCAGTTCGCGGCAGAACTCATCGGCGGCTTCCGGGGTTGCGGAGATGACGAGCAGTTTGTCAA
The DNA here is from genome assembly GCA_028712665.1 of Desulfuromonadaceae bacterium. Classification (GTDB taxonomy): domain Bacteria; phylum Desulfobacterota; class Desulfuromonadia; order Geobacterales; family Pseudopelobacteraceae; genus JACRCG01. Next base: position 5,419 of record JAQTRC010000023.1, on the reverse strand, counting down.
GACCGCATCTGAGCAGCTCAGCTACAAGCAGTGCCGGGGCTGAACCTTTCAGTCCGGGTACTGCAACGCGCCGGTCGCCTCGGCGGAGTGCAGCCAGGATGTCTATTACGTGGGGGATCAGGGATGCCATGGTACTCAGTTATTTTTTGTAAGGCCGGGAATGCCGATGCCTACTTTCGCAGGCTGGCTTTTATTTTGGGCTTGCCGTCTTCAACCATAACCTTGAACGTAAAGTTATCACTGCCAAGTTTTGCCGCAATAAGAGGTCTCTGCTTTTCGATGGTAGCCAAAATCAGTTCACGGGTCACTTTCTCCGGGGAAAGGTTGCATAACTTGCGGGCCTCGCGAAATTCACGAACTATGCGATCCAGATCGGATTCGGATTCAGGGCTTGTGCCGGTTCTCCTGTTATTTTCCGGTTTCGACTGCTGCCGCTGGTGAAGGTCGCTGATAAAACGGTCCCGGGAGTATTTCCCCTCCTCCATCAGTTTGACAGTACGGTTCCAGTGCTCACGATACGTATTTAAGCGGGCCACAAGCGTGTTGAACCTATGCTTGTACATGGTGTTATTGATTGGAACATTGGAGTAGCGCTTCACCATTTTCTGCACTTCGCCGAGCAGAGGGAGCGGCTCCCGCTTTTCCAGACCGATGAAGTACTGTTCGTATTTTGAGATCAGTTCGTTCAATTGCTGGTCAAGTATTTGAATGTCTTGGGCAATTGCCATCCAGAAACCTGTTTAGTACAGAAAGAAATAATTTGTGCGCTATTTTTGCTGAAAAAGAATTCGTGAAATTACAGATCCCGCTTATCATGGACAACAGCGAAAGCAAAACCATTTGCTGCTTAATATATCGAAACATTCAGATAAGTAAAGTTTAAAGAGGCCCTTTGCCCCGGCACTCTGCCTATTGCCGCTAATAGCTTGACGCTTTGCACGTCATCGCATAAAATCCCGGATCAAATGTAATCGCCCATTTACCTCTCTGGAGTGGATAATGATGGAATCACTTGCCGCAGTTGTGCTTGCCGCCGGAAAAGGCACCCGAATGAAATCCGGCCTGATCAAGGTTCTTCACCCCGCTGCCGGGCTGCCTCTGATTGCCTGGCCGGTTGCGGCTGCGCGATGCGCCGGAGCCGATCCGATAGTGCTGGTGATCGGTCATCAGGCGAATGCCGTGCAGGGGGTCTTCCGCGGCGCCGACGACATCCGCTCTGCCATGCAGGAAGAACAGCTCGGCACCGGACATGCGGTGGCCTGTGCGCTCGATGCGCTTGCCGGTTTTAAAGGGACGGTATTGATTCTGTGCGGAGATACCCCGCTTCTGCGCCCCGAATCTCTCAGATCTCTGTTGCTGTTTCACCGCGAAAATAAATCGGCGATAACGGTGTTGACCGCGCTGATGGGCGATCCATCCGGTTATGGCCGGGTGGTTCGCGACGCATCCGGCGGGGTGATTCGAATCGTCGAACAGAAGGACGCCGATCCGGAAGAACTGGAGATCAGGGAGATAAACAGCGGGATCTACTGTATGGATTCCGAATTTCTGTTCAGCAACATCAAGGGAATCGGCAACGATAATGTTCAACGGGAGTATTATCTGACAGATCTTTTGGCGATTGCAGTCCGCAAGGGGTTGCCATGTCTGGCTCTGCCGATCGCCGACGCCGATGAGATCATGGGGGTCAATGATCGCTCCCAGCTGGCCGATGCCGCCCGCATCCTCCGCCGCCGCATAAACCGTGAACTGATGTTGTCCGGCGTAACAATAATTGATCCCGAACAGACCTACATCGATTTTGGCGTCACGATCGGCGCCGACACGATCATTCACCCCAACTGCCATATCGGCGGCGGAACTGTCATAGGCAGCGGCTGCGAGATAGAACAGGGGGTCAGCATCTCAGGCTGCCGGATTGCCGATGATTGCCATATAAAGGCCGGTTCGGTTCTGGAGGATTCCGAGTTGCATGAAAATGTGTCCGTCGGGCCGATGGCGCATCTGCGCCCGGGAACTCTGCTGCATAGACATGTAAAGATCGGCAACTTTGTGGAAACCAAGAAGATAGTTATGGGGGAAGGGTCCAAAGCATCGCACCTTACCTACCTGGGCGACGCGGAGATCGGCCGCGCCGTCAATATAGGGTGCGGAACCATCACCTGCAATTACGATGGCGTCAATAAACATCGCACCATAATCGGGGATGACGTTTTCATAGGGAGTGACGTGCAACTGGTGGCGCCGGTTACTGTAGGGCGCAACTCGCTGGTGGCGGCCGGCACGACTGTAACGGCTGATGTCCCCCCCGATTCGCTGGCCATATCCCGTGTTCCTCAGGTCATCAAACAGGGATGGCGTCTGAAGAAGAAACAGGAAGTCGCCTGATACTCCATCTCTCATATCCCCTCCTGTTTATCCAAAATAGGGGGGCTGATTTATCAAGCTCTACTTGTTATGCCCTTTTCCTCTCCCTTTTGCCTTGCCGGCTCTTTCCCCCTGCTCACCAGCGGGCTGGCCGCTAAACGTCAGCTCTCCGTTCTTCAGGGCATGGAACTCGGCGGAGCCCGGTTTGATTCCGATGCTTTTTGCAATTACTCCCCACCCTTTGCCCTGATTCGCCTTATAAACCCTTACAACCAGCTCGGTCGGTTTTTGTGTCCATTGCCCTAGTTGGAGGCACATGAATGCGTCGGACGGTTCCTTGACCGTGCCGATAACGGCGCGGACCTGCAGCTCCGGAACGCCGAACTGGGCGCTGAGCTTGGCGGAAAAGCCGTTCATGTCGGCGTGTGCCTGGATATTCAGGTTACTAAGGAAGCCGTCGAGTCCCCCTCCCGCAATTGCCGCTCCGTTAAAAATGAACAGCGCCAGTAATGCAAATACGATTTTTTTCATTGTCGGTTCTCCTTTATAGCGGATATGTTGTGAACTTCTGAAATCTTGCTTGTTTATCAACGGTAATGAGTTGCTACGACGCGGGATTATTTCCCCTAATCGTCTGCCGCCGATTGTTATAAATCGGTTTCTCTCTTTGTTTGTTTCTCCTCGTAGATTATGAGGTCGGCGGTGGCTGAAATGCGGTGCTAAACAGCAGTAACTGTAGTATCTATCCGGACGTGCAGTGTTTTATTTATGGAGGCAAAAATAGCCGATAGATTCTCCATGGCAGGATTACCGGAAGCGGAAAGCATGTGGTGAAGAGTTTTACCCGGTTTCTGAACTTCTTCGGCCAATCGTTCGAATCCGACAGTTGCCGGTAATGCTAGTATCCGGATTGCTTGCCGGTCATACTCTCTATTTCGATTCTGATAACTGTTGTGCTTGCAACTGACTGCTCCGGAAATGAAAACGAACGATCAGAGTACTGCCTCATTATAATTTCAAGAGCTCTACGCTTTTCTTCAACATCCTCAACGAAAATCGCTTTGCCGAATCCAATGACGCTTTTGTATCTCATGCTCCAATCACATGCTTCCTGGTTTTCGACAATTTCAGCGTTGGCATCAAATTCAAAACAAACGGAGTTGTTTCTCCTGATTAGCTCAATTTTTAGTCCTTCGTGAGCAGCATGGAAGTATAAACAGCCATCTTCATACCCAAAACAAAGAGGAACAACATATGGTAGATAACCATCGCTCAGTCCAACCCGACATACCATCGATTGTTGAATAATACCCTTAAGCGCTGCCTCATCTGTAATTTCCTTTTCACTTCTTCTCATCGTCATGCATTAATTCCTTTCAGATAGAACTCATCCTGAACTCTGCTCCCCAAGCTCCCTCGATAGTCGCAGTTCAGATTTTTCTACTGTCGTAGGCCCAATGCAAAAGTGCCTGGCGCTGCTTTCTACGACATAACATGCACCCTTCCGGGCAGTTCTTCCTTAACTGGACTATATGTCGGGTCATTGCCTTCCATCTTTTTATCTGCCGATTGTCATCGGCGCACCTTCTACCCATATAGTACCGGCAGTACCATTGGAACCACCCTCGCGGGTCATCGGTATGAATCCACCCCTTTTCCCGCCAGTAGGACAAAGGTTTCGAGGCGTTGACTCCGAAGTAGTTCAGTTCGGGTAGATGGCGCTCATGACAGAGTCTCGCATTGATAAACCAATCTTGCGGGAATTCGCTTGTGCAGTCAGTCATATACTTACCACCGAAAACACCAAGTTCAAGCATCTCCTTTGGGGTCAATTCGGGCCTGAAGTCCAGATGGAAGTTTTCCCCAATCGGCTCCGTCAGAAAGTAGACGTAATTCGCCTGAATCAAGTCATTGACACATACGCGTATTTTCTTTATACGGGGCTTCCGTGAGGGCATTTTATCCTTGATTTGTCCAACGGGCATGGCTTTGACCCGCCAGCCGTTTGGGCGGGTCGTAAGCCTTGTTGGAATCATGCTCTCCGTGCCGGTTGCACGATTTTGAGACGTATCAAAACTTGCTCTTCATTGATCCGGTGCGCTGAGAAGTCCTCCCAGATCATTCGAGCTTCTGGGATCATCCGATCAGGTGACAACAGGGAAGTCGCACCTTCAGTCATTTGGCTTTTGAAATATTGAAATGTTTCGTCAATTAAAGATAACCCTTCAGAAAACCAATTGAGGTCATGAAGGGTTTCAGTTGGGGAGGCCTGGGCGTGACAATAGCCACTCAGCGATTGCCATAGCTTTTTCAAACGCTTAAGGTCCCAAACAATCACCTTGAATGTCGCCTTAGCGTCAAGTTTTATGCAGAGTGCCGTGAATTGAGCAAGGAGTCGGTATTGGGGCTCTGCCTCATGAATTGCAGCAAGGAATCCATCGCGTCGTTTCTTGCATTTATTGAATAAATCTCGCTCCATCGAACCGCCATATATCACCATCAGAAGCTCAAACCAAAGTTGTTCAACTGCATTACGGGCTTCCAAGCATGAAAACACAAGCAAAGAAGGGTTAGATGTTTGGCGAGCTAACTCCGCAATATCTCTTGCCTGGAGAATAAGCCAATCTGACTCGCATATCCTCTCCCGGCATAATGTATCTTCCAGTTGCTTTCTGAACATTGGCAATCTCGATTACATCCAACTCATTATTGACCGAAAGGGGAATGCGCCTAATAGAAGTAACTAATTTCCTATATAGGAAATATAGCACCTATATAGGAAACCGCTGAAATTTCTTATATAGGAAGCTTTTGCTATTTTGTTACTTATCCGGCAAGTCGATTATATAGGAAATATATTACTTATATAAGTAGCTTGGTTAAAATGGATAAGTTACTTATATAAGTGGCTCCGCACAGTTTTCTGCCGTTCAATTCAATCCTTCAGTATCCTCTCCTCCAGCTCGGCATTGCCACGAATTGAACCATATCTCACGCGCCAGAGTTTTTCCAGCGGGTCCCACCTACCGCCGGCTGCTTTCAGCTTATCCCT
>JAQTRC010000117.1 GCA_028712665.1 Desulfuromonadaceae bacterium | reverse complement strand
CCGGGCTCTCCCGCTATATGCGCTCCGCCATGCTGAATGTCATCAGTCAGGACTACATTACTACCGCTCGCGCCAAGGGTCTTTCCGAACGGGTGGTGATATATAAACATGCTCTGAGAAACGCGCTTCTGCCGCTCATAACGCTGCTCGGTTTCTCTATCCCCGGCCTGATCGGGGGGAGTGTGATTTTTGAAACAATCTTCGCCATCCCCGGCATGGGACAGCTTTTCTACCAAGGGGTCATGTCGCGTGACTACCCGGTAGTCATGGGTATTCTGGTGATAGGCGCTTTTCTGACACTGATCGGCAACCTGATCGCCGATCTCTGCTATGCTCTGGCAGATCCGCGCATCAGGCATGGAGAGTAAAGCGGCTCTCACCAAGCTCACTAAGGCACAAAGGAATCCAAATACAGGTAATTGCATTTGGCACGGAAACTAATAAATATCGAAAAGCCCCTCCGGAAAACGGACAAATAAAGCTTGAATCTGGCACTAATTTATTGTTTGTCTTTCTTTCTGCTCTTTGTGCCTTTGTGAGAGGACGATTCTATGGCATTTAAACATTCCTATTTTTACTCTGTATTCTGGCCGAGGTTAAGGCTTAACCCATTGGCTCTGGCTGGCGGCGCCGTTGTGATGACGCTGTTTTTAGTATCCCTGCTGGCTCCTTTTATCTCACCCTATGACCCAAGTTCAATAAATGCCTGGAAGGTGTTGTCGCCGCCATCATTGCAGCATTGGTTCGGCACCGATGAACTGGGAAGGGACGTACTGAGCCGTGTTCTTTTCGGAGCCCGCATCTCTCTCAAAGTCGGCTTTGTAGCGGTCGGCATCGCCGTGAGCATCGGTACGATAGTCGGCCTGGTATCCGGTTATTACAGCGGGCTCGTTGATGCCTCGCTGATGCGGCTGGTGGATATCATGCTCTGTTTTCCCGCCTTTTTCCTGATCCTGGCGGTAATCACTTTTTTGGAACCCTCTATCTGGTACATCATGATGGTGATAGGTCTGACCGGCTGGATGGGTGTTGCTCGTCTGGTGCGGGCCGAAACTCTTTCAATCCGGGAGATGGACTATATCCTGGCGGCGCGCTGCATAGGTTGTTCAAGTAGCCGCATCATCTTCCGCCACATCTTTCCGAACGCGGTTTCGCCGGTGCTGGTCTCGGCTACGCTCGGTATTGCCGGTGCAATCCTGACCGAATCGGCCCTGTCGTTTCTCGGGATCGGCGTTCAGCCGCCTACACCAAGCTGGGGCAACATCCTGACATCGGGCAAGGATTACATAGAATTTGCCTGGTGGCTGTCGTTCTTTCCCGGCATGGCGATATTGGTGACGGTTCTGTCATACAATCTGCTGGGGGAGGGGATCAGGGATGCGCTGGATCCGCGGGTGAAAAGGTGACATCCATCTATTGAGGAAATCGCCCCGGATGGCGCCATAGCCAGGCGCAACCCGGGGGAGTGAAAGCTCCGTTAGTATGCTCTTTGTTACTGACGTAATGTGAATTTCAGTTCGATACGACGATGCGGCTCTACAGCTGTTTTGGAAAACAGCGGTGAAGCGGTTGTCTCCCCGGTTGCACCGATCGTATCAGCCTTTACTCCGAGGTGCAGTGCGAAAAAATCCCTGACGATCCTGGCTATCTGATCGGCTGCCTTCTCTCCTTCCTGTTTGACCGGTTTACCATAGCCAAAAGCCTGCAGGGAAAGTCGATATTCCGGATACTGTCCCATCAATGCGATCAATTTCTGAACCTGTTTTTCTGCATCGGGAGCAAGCTGATGCCCCTTGGCCGTCGTCTTGATCAGATCTCCTCGTGGAAGAATCAGAACGATAGAATTTTGAGTTATGCCGGTAATTGCTCCCAGAGCACTCAGTTTTGATTTGAATTCGGCGGCCCGTTCGGCAGTGGAGAGCTTTTTCCCGGTTTGCTGCGCCTCCTGTTGTTTTTTTATCTGCAACTCATCCAACTTCTTTTCGGCACGGATAGCTTCCAGTTGGCCTGTTAGCGTGGCTTTTTCCAATTTGAGCAATTCCATCTGCTCAAGAAGATATTTCTTCTCATTTTGAAGAGATTCACTCTTTTGAACGAGTAATGCGTTTTCCTTCTTGAGCTGCTCAACAGATGCCTGGTCAGCCTTTAGCGCTACCATCTCCTTTGCCGTTGACTGCAGTTTGCTGGTGGTTGCTTTAAGGGTGGCCACTTCAACGGCCTTTTCTTCCAATACTTTGATTTTATCCTTGGCAATTGCCACTTTCTTTTCAAGCTGCAGATACTCCTGTTCAACTTTTTGACGATCAATTTTGGAGAGTCCGATTTTTGCCGTATGCTCCGACATTTCGGCGTAATCTAAAATCTCCTGCTCTACAGTATCGCTTATACCCAGGAGTGACTTCCAGCTTGTATTTTCCTTGTAAATAGTCTCGGCCTTCAGAAGATAACGCCTTGCAGCCGCAAGATCTCCATCTACCAGATTACTGTCGGCACTTTTAATATTGAGCTGGTTTACCACGTTTTTAGCCTGTTCCAGCGCAAGCAGAATTCTGGTCTTGTCAGCGGCAAAAACAGACTCTGAAGAGAGCAGGGAGAGGATGGCACAGAGCAGATACACAACTGTCTTTCGCATGTCATTGCTCCTTTCCCTTGAGAAGCATGTCGATTCGCTCCTCAAGTTTTTTTAACTCGGCCCGCTTGATGACAGCCTTGTCACCGGACTCCTGTTCGGCAGTAACTGCATTTGCACGCTGCAAAAGTATACCGGCCAGTTCCATTTGGCGGCTTGCCTGGACGATTTTGCCGGATTCGGCGGCAAGTTGGGCGCTCTGTAGCTCAGTTCTGGATTTATCGAGAAATTCCCGTGCGTATCTCCCAGCCGGACTCTGAAAAAGAACCGAAACTTCGTGTTGCATCGCTTTGATTCCGTCAATCGCAGATTTTTGGTCATTCACTGTCTTTGGTACGGTTTTGCCGTCCGCAGGCTTTGGCGCAGAATCCGCAAAAACAGTTATGGCGCCGTTCATTACGAACAGCCAGGCAACAAGCAACAGTATTCGCATACCTATTCCTCCTGACTTTTAACTATTGAGGCTCTATTGTTTAGTTATTTGACCTACGGTCATTATTTATTGCCGTATCGCGTGGTTATTACAGTTTACTGTCTGTTTCAGCTCTACGGATCATACAGAAAATATGGCGTTTTGTAAAAACCTATTCTGCTTTAATGATGAATTCATCCCTGCGGTTTTTGGCCCAGGACGATTCGTCATGACCAGGAGCAACCGGCCTTTCTTTGCCGAAACTGACAAAAGACAATCTATTCTCTGAAAGGCCCATTGTCACCAGGTATCGCATTGCCGCCTTTGCCCGCTGTTCGCCCAAGGCCATGTTGTACTCCGACGAACCGCGTTCGTCACAATGCCCTTCAATCCGAATCTTAAGAGTTGGGTCATTGTGCATGATTTCGCTGTTTATCAGCAGAGAATCACGGGCCTTTCCGGTGAGTGTATAGGCATCAAAATCAAAGTATATCTCTTTCAGCACAGCTTTCAGTTCTGCCGCACCAAGAATCGGGTCCAGCAATTCACCGGCTGTGCCGGTTTTTGCTGACGCTTTGCCGGTACTATTCCGAGTCGCAGCTCCTTTATAATTAGACTCTGTTTTTACTGAACCTGCAGCTGCATAAGGTGGAGTTACAGGTTCGTCTTTTTTGACGATTTCACCTTTACTGCAACCTCCGACAGCAAAAATAAGAGAACCGATTAAAAATAAAGAGCTTATTTTGCTATTATTCATCTCCCCCTCCTCAAATTATATTTACATCTGCGATACCAACAAGAATTGTCTCTGAAGCAGCCCCTGTAGTGAGCTGACCTCTTCCAGGGCCGCCTGCAGCTGTTTCTGCTCCATTTGGTTCAGCCGGTCAAGGGTGATCCGATTGTCCGGCTGAACTCCCTCTCGAATCGCCTCCACCTGGGTTCTCAACCGGAAGTATACCAGAGAGTCCAGGGCCGCAGTCAGATTGATTGCTGTCTCCTCGTTGAACTTTCCTGCCGTCACCAACTTCTCCAGTCGTTCCCTGGTGCTGTTTTCCTGGATACCTTCAGCCAGGGAAAGGATCTTGATCCCTTCGGTTATTGCAAAAATGCCAACTTTTTTTATATCCAGTTGCCCGTCGTGTTCCCCTTTTTCAGTTTTGATCTTGCCGAACCAGCCGAGCGGGACTCTGAAGCGAAGCTGAGTGGCCGTCAAATGGCCGAGAAAGGCCTGATCCCTCATCAGTCTTCCGCTCACATGATCCTTCATCTCCTGCGCCAGGGCCGGGTTGCCGCTTAGGAAGCGCATGTCTGAAAACATACTTACGTTCAGAATGTTTTCCGGAGTCGGGGTCGTGAACCACTGGTCAAGTACGCTACGCCACCCATCAAGGGTGCGACGCCATGGTTCGTTCTTGGCCATGATGCCCCCCGGACAGGAAGGAACCCCGATGACGATCAGACTGTCGATCAGCTCCCGGCTGAACTCCTTAAGTTGCTCCAGATCATCCGGCGGAAAATCGTCGGCATAGATCAGGGCATTGTCCTGGTCGGTGGTCAGGGTCTGTTCGCCCCGTCCCTCGCTTCCAAGCACCACAAAGGCAAAATTGTCCGGAAGTGATGCAAACTTGCCACTCCGTAGAATATGGATCAGGCGAATCAGTATCCGGTCGTTCAGGTGGGCAATCAGGCGCACCAGATCCCGAATCCGGACACCGGTGTTGATCAGATGCCCGACAAGCCCCTGAACCTGTTGATGGAGAACCCTTAAATCCACAACCGTAAGAGCCTCCTCTATCTCCCTTACCAGTTTCTGGGGGGAGCGGCTCAGTATCCGCAGAATATCAGAATCGGTGATGATCCCTGCAAGCCGTCCGGAGCGGCCGGTTACCACCAGCCTGTGAATCCTGTGGCGGGAGAGCAGGTGAAGCGCCTCGAAAAGGAACTCATTCTCGCCGATCGTAATAAGCGGAGTATTCATCACATCCTTCACCGCCAGCGTCGATGGATCAAGCCCCTGGGCCACCACCTTGTTGCGCAGATCCCGGTCCGTCAGAATCCCCGGCAGATGACCATCCTCAGAGACTACCAGACTTGAGATATTGCGTAGCTGCATTGTCGCCGCAGCATCCACCAGCCGGTCAGCCGGTCTGCAGGTTACTACATCGCGACGGCAATGACTTCCGACAGCCAGAAACATAGCGTTTAGATCATACATGGAACACCCCGGAACCAGCTTCAAGTCAAAGTTTACATAATTTATGCAATTTAACGATGGATGCAAGCGCCTGCTATATGACGCTTTTGACGTTCTTGAGCTTGCGCCGGGCAGCGGAGAAGCTGCTGCGGGGAGTGGGTGGCGCTGCTCTTCTTTGGGGATCGGTTGGCGGGGCCTTGTTTGGGCTGGCGAGCCGGGCGCCGGTCTGCCGGATGCTCTTTATTGAAGGGGCACAGCCAGAAAATCCGAGTTAATTCGAAACTTATTTCCTTCTCTTTTGCAAGTTGATTTCAGGTGACATGATCAGCTCTGTAGCAATCTCTTCAGTGCCTGATATTTTTAGAACACTTTTAAATCCCTCAGGCAAAAAATTACGAACAATATATTCCCAATAAGTGCGCTAGTACATAAATTACTTTAAAATCGCCAGAATTATGGGGAACCATCAGGCAAAATTTGACCGCAAAACTATAAATTAAAATGTGTATTGATTTTATGTGCGAATTACCACTTGATATTAATTATGTAAATTATATAGTTACTGCGTTTAATAAATAATATATTGAATGTTTGATAAATACATTGACAATAATCAAATAATGTTACATAAAGTGCGCCATATAATTTGGAACACAAATAGCGCTGATATCTCGCAAGCAAGTTTGAAGGGTTACGATGAAAAGGATGATTACACAAATAGTAATTTTTGGGTTGCTTGTGGTATCGCCGGTTTCCTTTTCTACGAGCGAAATCCCCAATTTTTATATTCGCGTTACCATAAATGCGCCTTTGCAGGAATCACGAAAAACCGGCATCGTTGTTGCGCATCGGGTAGTAAAAATAACGGGACCACCCGTTAATGCAATTTCCGCAAAACAATGCTTCTTTTCGCTCCCGACGCTACCGATAATTAATAGTAGCCGTGAAATAGAACATGGCCGAGCCCCCCCTGTTGTTCCCTCCGCATAGCCCTTATTTAAGCCCAACAGTAAAGATTTAAAGAACATCTCCTGCCGCAGCCGGTTGATTGCATCTACATCTGTCCGTTTACAAAATGTAACGGCATTTGCATCTCCCGCTCTGTCCATGTCCATCATTTATCGAGCTTATGGGTAAGTTCCCTTAATGCTGCCGCTAAGTGGGTAGTTGTACGCTATATTTTTGATCGGAGTTTGAATCATGAGAGATAAAAACCTGTACTCGGTTCAGGCTGTAGTCAAGGCTATTGAACTGCTTGAAGCGCTTGCGGAAGACGGCGCCCGTCCAACGGCGCAGATGCTGTCAACGAGGCTTGATCTAAGCCGCAACAAAACCTTTCGCCTGCTGGCAACCCTTGAGACCAAGGGACTGATCGGTCGGGGTGAAGATAACACAACATATTGTCTTGGCCTGCAGGCCTTCGAAATGGCGCAGCATATTCTTAAAAGCGCCAACCTGATCCGGCTGGCGCATCCTATCATGGAGGAATTGGCGCGCAAACTGGACGAGGCGGTCTACATCACGGTCATGAGCAACGACGAAGTTCTGTTCCTCGATATGGTCGATTCCTTTCAAGAGGTCAAGGCGGTCGATCTCGTCGGGAAACGCTTCCCCTTCTTTACAAACGCCGCCGGCAAGGTCATCAGATCGGTCAGTTCTATCGATCTTTTCCATCGGGCCGGCAGGCCGCGCAATTTGGCAAACCCCAAGGAACTCGAAAAGGAACTGGACGAAATCCGAAAAAAAGGGGTGGCGGTTGATTTCGGCGGTCTGGGAGAAGGTGTTTGCGCAGTGGCGGTTGTTATTCGCGATTATGCCGGCAAGGTCGTCGGAGCTCTGACGCTGCTGGCTCCGTCCTTCCGTATGTTGCAGGAGCGGCTCGAAAAAGAGGTCATTCCCTGCATGCTGGAAGGGGGCGAACAACTTTCGATGAAATTTGGCTATTCTAGGGTCTACGCATAACGACTCGTGTATCGATTGCAGGAGGAGTTATTGGCAACCGAGGCGAAGTAAAACTATAACAACCAACCGCCCGCACTTATGGGCAGGGGGCGTAGGCGGCCCCCACATGAAAAGGAGGATATTGCCGGATCATTCTAGCGGGAAACAGTACAACCATAAGTAAACACCAAACAAGAGGAGGTATTATGTCGATTCATGCAACTAAAGAGTTACAGGCGTATTGGAAAGAAAACCTGGTTATCATCATCGTCCATCTCGCCATCTGGTTTTTCGTGTCGTTTTTCTGCGGCATCATGATTGTCGATCAGCTAGATGCCTACATGATCGGCGGCATGCCGCTCGGTTTCTGGTTCGCCAACCAGGGTTCAATGATTATCTTCGTTATCCTGATCTGGACCTATGTCTACATGATGAACAAGCTGGACATCAAGTATGACGTACACGAGGGGTAGTAATCCTGCCGGCGTAGCCGGCATCACGATTAATCCACTAAAATTACGAGGTAACAAACTATGAGTATTCTTGTATGGACCTGGATCATCACAGGCGCCAGTTTTGCCATGTATATCTACATCGCCTACACAACACGCGCAGGTTCGACTTCTGAGTTCTACGCCGCCGAACAGCAGGTTCCCGCCTATATGAACGGTATGGCGACAGGCGCCGACTGGATGTCTGCCGCCTCTTTCATCTCGATGGCCGGTCTGATCTCGTTCATGGGACGTGACGGCTCCTTCTACCTGATGGGGTGGACCGGCGGTTATGTTCTTCTGGCCATGCTGTTCGGACCGTACCTGCGCAAATACGGCAAGTTCACGATCCCGCAGTTCATGGCAGACCGTTATTACTCCCAATCGATCCGCCTGCTTTCCCTGCTATGTGCGATATTCATATCGTTCACCTACGTGGCCGGTCAGATGCGGGGCGTCGGCGTGGTCTTCTCCCGCTTCATGGGTGTCAGTATCAATCTGGGCGTTATCATCGGCATGGCGCTGGTCTTTTTCTACGCCACCCTGGGGGGCATGAAGGGGATCACCTACACACAGGTTTCGCAGTATCTCGTCCTGATCGTAGCCTACATGGTTCCGGCCATATTCATCTCGCTTCAGTTCACAGGCAATCCGATCCCGCAGCTCGGCATGGGTTCAACGATCACCGCTTCCGGTGCGGCGCTTCTCAACGATCCGGGTACCCAGGGCAAATACCTGCTGGACGTCCTGAACGGCATCCAGCATGACATCGGTTTCGGCGCCTATACTAACGGCGCCAGGCCAAGAATAGACGTCTGGTTCATTACCATGTCGCTGATGATCGGCACCGCCGGTCTGCCGCACATCCTGATCCGCTTCTTCACGGTACCGAAGATGCGCGATGCCCGCTCCTCAGCCGGTTACGCGCTGATCTGCATCGCAATCCTCTATACCACCGCACCGGCGATTGCCGTTTTTGCCCGCACAAACTTCGTCAAGTCCATAAATAACGTGAAGTATGTCGATGCTCCCTCCTGGTTCAAAAACTGGGAAAAAACCGGTCTGGTCGGCTTTAAGGACAAGAACGGCGACGGCGTCATGACAATCGCCAAAGGGAAGTGGGACGATCCGAAGAGCAAAAACGAAGTCAAGATCGACCAGGACATCATGGTTCTGGCCAACCCTGAAATCGCCAAGCTCCCCAACTGGGTCGTAGGTCTGGTCGGCGCCGGTGGCCTGGCCGCCGCACTCTCCACCGCAGCCGGTCTGCTGCTGGTTATCTCCGCAGCCGTTTCACATGACCTGATGAAGGGTATGCT
>JAQTRC010000116.1 GCA_028712665.1 Desulfuromonadaceae bacterium | reverse complement strand
GTCCCGTTGTACAACGTCCTGAATTTGCAAATCTTGAATCAATCTATCTCATAGTATCTGCGCAATAACTTTGATGCAGATCAATTTAAGAGCAATAAACAAAAACAGCTTGATATAAGTCGATACCTAAGCAGATGTTCATATTCTTGATGCATGTCATCGGCTGGAGACCGGGCTGCAGCTTCGGAGGCAGCTCGGATGGCCCGCGAGATTAAGAGTGTGGTGACTGATTTCAAAAGGAGCATTGCCTATGGTGAGGAGTCGAGCGGCCTGAAATAGCTGGGTTTGCGGGAGTGCCGGAGATGCGCTTAAAATTGCCCACGGAGTGCTTCAAAGTTACCTGCAAAGACGTTCTTTGAAACAAAAAAAACCATGTGTTTTCATAAAAAACAGGGGGCTATAATCAAAGTTGTTCCAATTTACGTAGATGATGTCCTGTTGACGAAGATTATCGAGATCCGTTTTTTCTGAGGCAAACTGGGCAATTAATTTAGAAAGCAATAATCGCTCTAACGATTTGGATTTTTAAAGTCAGACCGGCAGAGCCGGCGATTTGCCGGGAAGCAAAATCAATAATATTCCTCTGTATACTCCGGCACTTCGTCCAGAAAACCGGGGTAACCGGCAGCCTTTTCCATGGCGCTATCCACGTCTCTGACAAGTCGCTCGCGATCTTTGGGGTAACTGCCTTCAAGCGTAAGAAAGTTGGAGACATGATTGGAACGGAGGATCGTACGGGCGGGGTTAAGGCTTGACAACAACTCCCGTGCTTCCAGCATGAGCTCCCGGCGAGTACACTGGTCGAGAGTTCGCACAAAATCTTCGTTGTGCCGTTGAAACAGGGTCAACAGCGAAAAATATTCCGGATTCACCCGGTTGATCCAGGCCGCTGTGGCTCTGGCATGTTCCAGGCTTCGACCCCTGCCCGCAAGCCCCAGAATGGCGGTCACCGACAGTTTTATACCGGCTTCCCGGACCTTAATGGAGAGCATCGCCATTTCATCAGCGGTGAACCCCTTCTTGATCCGGAGGAGGGTTTCATCGTCTCCCGATTCCAGGCCAAAGTAAAGTATGCGGAGCCGTTTCCCCCTCAGCAGAGCTAACTGTTCGGGGCTTTTTGTCGTCATACTGTTTGGAGATGAGTAGCTCCCCACCCTGGTAAGATTAGGGTATGCCTTCGAGAGGGAATTTAGTATTTCCAGAAGGCCGTCAAATGGGTAAACCAGCGCGTCTCCGTCGGCCAGAAATACACGGTCGATCTTCGGCTTGTAGATCGCAGGAATCTCCTCAATTTCTTTGATAATTTCCTCGACACTCCTCAGACGAAAACGTTTCCCTTTGTACATGCCGCAAAAAGTGCAAGTATTCTGGGAACATCCCACCGTGATCTGGAAGATCAGGCTTCTCGCCTCGCTGGGGGGACGGAAGAGCGGTTCTTCATAGCAGGGCATTAAGAGTGAACTCCTTTAAACGACTGTTGTATCTCTTCCATCTGGTAGAGTATCCTTATAGTCACGAGTATCGGCAGAGGCAAAATCTGAATCATGCGATGATGCCGGTGCTCTCGGACTCCCTGCCACGGTTGTAGTAGTGGAGAGCGACAAGCAGCAGGGCGGCAATCAGATATGCAACCGCATACTCTTTGGCTGCGCCGAAACCGAACGAGTTCTGCACCCCCGCCGGGGTCAGAACATAGGCATGGATAACGCCGAAGAAGGAGAGAACGGCGGCGGTTGCCGTCCATAGCGCGGCCTTGAAGAATTGCCTCTCAACCACAAACACCATCATTGCAGCCAGAATCATGCACGTGAGCATGAAGCCCTGGCTCAGGGAAATGATGCCATACAGGTAAAGGTCGCCGCCAAATCTGGGAGCCACATCGTAAAGAGTGGAGCCCGCCTTGCGCAGTGTAGTTTCTATGAGCAGCAGCGCCCATGCCGCAAGCGCCGGCATCAGTCCGAGCGCCACCGCCACACTATGTTTCCTGGGCACTTCCCGGAACGCCTGGGCCGTGATAATGAGACCGATCCAGAGCAGAATACCGATCATCGCTTCCATCGGCACAATCTTGAGAACCAGGGTAACTCCTCCGACCAGACAGAGGATCGTGATCACGGCGCCGTTCAATATCGAGTAACCCCATCTCGCCCCCATCGCTTTCCAACCCGGATGACCGATGTAAATCGTGGTCGGGAACGGGTTACCGAGACACGCCGCCACAATAGATCCGAAACCGTTGACCAGCAGGGACGACCGGGTATCGTAGCGGTCACCTGCCGCTTCCGCGCTTTCAAGGTTCTGGAGTGAGCCTATCACGTTGAACAACGCCATCGGGAATATAACGGAGAAGTACTTCCATCCCTGGCCGTTAGTCAAAAAGGCGAGCATGTCGGAGAAGGCGGTCTTGGGGAGGTGGAGGGCAAACTGGTACGGCTCCTGGAGCGGTTGAAAGTATGGGTAGCCGGCCCATCTCAGAATCCATCCCATGGCAACGCCCAGCAGCACAGCGATAAAACCTCCAGGTAGCCCCAATGGCAGCTTGATCTCTCCTCCATAGACAAAGATCACGAAAAGTGCAGGCACAACCGCAATGGCAGGCATGGCGAAGATCTGGAACACGAAACCCATTGATATGAAGGTGATTGCAATGCCGGCAAGCGACGACAGCAGCGCGGCTCGTGGCGTATGCCTCCGGAGCCAGTCCCCCGCAAACGCCCCGATAATCTCCAGCACGGCACTGGCGAGACAGGCGAACAGACCGGCCTGCCAGGCAAGGTTCGGATCTTTAGTTTCGAAATAGATCGGAGCAATGATCAGGAAGACAAAGGCAATGAGGCTGACGGTGTTGATGCCGTACGGCAGCGCGGTAACATCCGTCCGTCCGGTCCTGATCGCCAGCTTCCGTGCCTGCCACGCGTAAAACAGGTTGCCGAACAGGATAGAAAGCGCTGCTCCCGGAAGGATCCTGCCGTAAACAAGCTCCGGCGGCATACCGCACACATTCCCGCAGAGAACCGCGATCAACATCATCTGCAACAGGTTGTCGACGAACAGTCCGAAGAACCCGTCAATATCCCCGCGAACAAACCACCCGAATTTCATGAATAATGTCTCCTTTTCTACGGCAGAGCGGTCACAGTTCAGATATGCAACATGGCAAGGCAGAGGAAGAGAAATATTGCCTGCTCACGATTGCAACCCTTTTCCGACAGAAAACGCCTTGGCAAGGAACGGTCCGACGCCGTAGTAACTTTTGTTGGATGTGTCATAAATGATCGGCTTGATTTTAGATATGTCAAGATGGCCATCATCGCCGAATACGTCTTTATCAGCCTTTACGTCGATAATTTCGCCTATGAACTGGATGTGCAGGCCGATCTCAACTCTCTGCAGCAGGCGGCACTCCAGAACGACAGGAAACTCCTCTGCGTAGGGTGCATCTACGAGTTCACTTTTAACAGCGGTTAGTCCAGCAATGGCAAATTTATCCACGTCACGCCCCGAGGCAATACCGGCGAAATCTGCCTCCACCATCCTTGATTCGCAGGCTATCCCGACTGTAAAAGCTTTTCTTTGAACGATGCATGCGTACGAATAGGTCGCCTTGCGCAGTGACACTGCGACACATGGCGGCTGGGAGCAGCAGATGCCGCCCCATGCCGCCGTCATCAAGTTTGGTTTGCCAACCTGGTCATAGGTTCCGACCATTAGAACAGGGGTAGGGAAAAGTAGCGTCTTAGCTCCGACTGAAATTTTCATGTCGCCTCCTATGGTATGTAATTCCTAAAATGATACAAGGATCAATTCTTCCAGGCAACGGGATCAGCTTGATTCATCATCTACGGTATCAATGCAGGGGCAGCGGGAAATATCAACTTTTCCAATGCGTCCGGAGCCGCGCCAGTTCTTTGCCATCGCGGCTGTTGACTATCTGGTGCAGACAGCAGGACATTTGTCCCTCCTCCAAAGCCGCACAGCGGGAAATGATACTCTCGCCGTAAAGCGCTTCGGCCCGGAAAGCAATTTCGAGCTCAGTCAAGGTTCCGGCCGCAATCTCGTCCGGTACTGCCTCAACCGCCCATCCGGCAAAGACAGTATTATTGACGTGAAGGTTAATATCCAGGTCGCCCCGCAGCACACGGAAACCCATTTCGGCGATGGCTCCATCGGTTAGGGGTGGCAAGGCGGCAAAATCGTCATCTATCGCACGACACGGCGTGAGCGGGTATGGTGGCAAATGATTCTCCAATCGAACCGGACGGCGAGTAGAGGTATTCAACAGTACCCATGAGGTACTGGCTCTTACCAGACACGACCCTTGGATGTCGCGAAGTTCGAATTCGCGGCAGGTGGAAAGCCCTTGACGGGTGGCGGGCCAGGTACGTAGCAGTACCGTCTCTTCCGCCCGGGGGTAGCGTTCAAACAGAAGGTGAATTCGCGAAAGAACCCAGGTCAACCCCTGTGGCCTCAAATCATTGACTGAGACCCCCAATTGGGCCGCGTGGACGCCGGCAATATCCTGCAGATGATTGAGTATGGTCAGCAACCGTAGATTGCCCTGGCTATCCAGTTCATGGTAGCTGACCGAGAATGACTTTTCGAATATTGCCTGCACCTCTCCTCCTGACAAGCAAACAGAGACCGGGGTCATGAAAAGCGTGCCCCCTCTGTATCGACTCATATAAATACCAGCAATAATCCCAGCTTGCAATTACAAGCTGGTTCCGGTAGAATTACAGACAGTGGAGGTGCCTTATGGATATAAGCTCTATTTCTGGAACTTCATTGATGATGAGGGCAGAGCAGACCCAGCAGACTGTTTCAACCGCTGTGATAAGACAGGTGGCGGACCAGCAGAATCAGATAGCAAATATGCTGGCTCAGATTGTACAACAGGCTCCGCAGCCAACATCCAACAGCGGTACCGGTTACAGCTTCTCGACTTACGCCTGATATAAGTTATGTTTCATGGCTCTTAAGGCCGGCTGACAAAGCCGGCCTTTTTCATTTGTACTCTCCGGCGTGGTATGAACTGCGAACATAAGGGCCGCTTTCTACATGGCTGAAGCCCAGTTTTAAAGCAATCTCGCGCATTTCGTCAAACACCTCAGGTTGGATATACTCCTGAACCGGATAGTGAGCCCGGCTTGGAGCCAGGTACTGACCGATGCTGAGATAACTGCAACCCGCCTTACGAAGATCCTCGAACAGTTGAAGCACCTCTTCGAGCTTTTCCCCCATGCCAAGCATAATCCCTGACTTAGTCCGAATATCAGTGCCCTGTTCCGAACATATTTTCAGGACATCAAGTGAGCGGTGATAGTCTGAACCGTTACGTATGTAGTATAGACGTGGTACGGTCTCAACATTGTGTCCAAGTATCTCTGGCCTGGATGATGTTACTACTTCAATAATTGCAGATTCGCCATTAAAATCAGGGATCAGCAGTTCGATTCTGGTTTCTGGAGATGCTCTGCGAATGGCGGCCACCGTGGCAGCGTACTGCCCTGCACCTCCATCCGGCAGATCGTCGCGAGTCGGACTGGTTATAACGACATGTGACAGATTTAGCCGTGCGACCGCCTCTGCAACCCTCTTCGGTTCATCGGCATCCAAAGGAAGCGGTATCTCTTTTTCTACGTTGCAGAAAGAGCATAACCTGGTACAGATCCTGCCAAGAATCAGGAATGTGGCCTGCCCGCAACCGAAACATTCCGAAATGTTTGGACAAAGAGCCTGCTGGCAGACCGTATTCAGCCGTAACTCGCCAAGCAACCGCCGCATCCCGGCTTGATCTCCCTTATTGATTTTTTTTTGCAGCCATTCCGGCTTCCGTTCGATCTTCACCCACCCTCCCCGAGTACGTTCCAGTTCGCGTTCAAATACTTATCATTTTTAAGGCATGCCGCAAGTTCCTGTTCAGCATCTCTGACCGGTTCATCTATCAGCACGGCATCAAGGCTGTTGCAGAAGGCATTTTTCAGCCTCGCTTTGAGAGTTTCCGAATCAGAAGCAATCCCTTCCTCAGAGAGGGATGTGACAATATTCTCCAGACCGGCAGGGGGGAGACGGAGGAACCGAATTCCATCCTCAATCCTTCCGATCAAAGGGATTGATCCGTGTTGAAAAATAACCTGTTTCCTTCGACGCTGGGCATTGCCGCCAATTTTACGTCCATTGATCAGTATGTCGAAAGTCTCTTTACCGGCAAAACAAAACTGGGTTCGCTGACCAAATTTTTCTCCGTTTGACTTGCTGTCCACCGCATATGCGGCTTCCAAGCCAAGTTTACGGTAAAATTGCAGTAGAAAACCGGTCAGAACCCGAAAAGAGTCTTTGATGGAATTTGATGCCGGAATTTGATGCGGCGAACAAATTATGCTGTAGGTAAGCTCGTCGGCATGGAAGATGACGCCCCCGCCAGTAATACGTCTCACTACCGGAACAGCAAAATCGCGGCAGCGTGCAAGATCGAGTATTTCGGCGCCCTTCTGGAAACGACCCAGCGATAGCGCCGGAGGGGACCAGCCATATAGCCGCAGAACCGGCTGCGTCGGTTCCGATTCAAACGATTGGAGAAGCGCCTCATCCAGAGCCATATTTTCAGGGCCGGAGTTGTTTCCGGAATCGATTAAACGCCATTTTTGCAGTGACAAGCCGGCACCCCAAGAGTTACGAATTATATCTAATTATCCCTGTTGATTTTCATCCGGAAACGACGACCCTCTCCGGAGTAATCCTAAAATTTGATGTTCACGCCGATGCCGATAGATTGCGGTGGTGCAGCACGTTGCTGCGCATCCGGTGAAATATGCAGATACTTGTAGTCAAGAGTTAACGATGAATTGCCGCCAAGCTGGTAACTGGTGCCAACCTGAGCCGCCACCCCCGTTTTTATTTTCAAGCTGTCGCTCTGCCTTACTTCCGGCAGCAGCGTATAGGCGAGCCCTGTACCGAAATATGACCTGAAGCCATTATCCCCGCTGAACCCATATTTTGCACCAAAAACGGAGGGGAGTGGAACTTTGGGATCCGGAACTGCAAGAGTAAAACGATCATGTCCGAGAGACAGATGGCTGATAGCATCATCAGCGAGTGACGTCATCGGCCCTGCCACCATTATGCCGGCTATTATTGCACTAACCGCTCTGAATAATCTGCAATTCATGCCGCTCTAATCCGATCACCCATGCATTTTGCTTCAGGAGTTAAATAATTGCACCTACCGGGTAATTCGTGCTATAAAAACGGCACGCAATTCGGTACGGTAACATACAGTTATATTAGGAATATAGTATATATAAAACAACTAGTTAGAACCATAAATATATTCCTCGTTAGAATGAGGCGTTTGCACAAACAGAGGCTACTACCCAGAAACGTCGAAAGACGCCAATGCGGTTAACAGGTTTTGCCGGATTAAGGCTTAACCCAATGTAGCTGGTCCCAATCCTACGTTGTGCACTGCCGAAAGTCAACCAGGGGGGAAAGGTTTTGTCGCGGCTTCTTCAAGGCCCTTTCTCCCAGAAAGGGCCTTTTATATTTGCCCCGCTTATCATGATTAGCGGGTCAGGACGACACCATGACTGAAGAATTCAGCGAAATATTCCTGAGCACCGTTATCGGGCGCTCTGTTATAAACAGCAATGGCGACGAGCTTGGTGTTCTGCGCGATCTTGTCATGGTGCCTGGCGAGGTGTTTCCGGAAGTTTCACACATCCTGTTCAAATCCCGCAAGGGGATGAAATCACTCCCATGGTCTGAAGTCTCGCTTTTTACCCATGTGGTTATTTCAGCAGCCGGCATAAACCCGCCCGGCCTTGCTCTCCATAAACCGCTTGAGGGGGAGATTCTTGTAAAACGGGATCTGCTTGACAAGCAGATCGTAGATGTAGATGGCGCCAAAGTTGTGCGTGTCAATGACATCAAACTTGGAAAATTGCACGACAAGCTCTGCATATTCTCGGTGGACATCGGTTTTCGCGGCCTGCTGCGGCGGCTCGGCTACGAACGCTTCGGCGAGCAGATTGCCCGCCTCATGCAAAAAGAGATACTCAGTACGGAAATCAGCTGGGAATATGTCCAGCCGCTGGAGACACATTCTTCAAAACTGGCGCTGAATATTGCCAGAAACCAGATGAATGAGATGCACCCGGCAGATCTGGCCGACATCATTGAAAGCATTCCGATCCAGAACATCCGAACTCTCCTGGACTCGATTGATGCCGAGACAACCGGCGAGACCCTCTACGAACTTGAAGCGGACATGCGAAATGTCGTCATCAGCCAGATGGATGACGAAGAGGTTTCGGATATTTTGGAAGAGATGGAACCGGACGAGGCGGCCGACGTTCTCTCCGATCTGCCGGAGGAAAAGGCGCAGGAACTGCTGGAGATGATGGATCAGGAGGATGCCGAGGACATCCAGGAGCTTCTGGTACACGAGGAAGACTCCGCCGGCGGACTTATGACCCCCGACTATCTCAGGCTTTCGTCAAACATCACCGTTGGACGGGCCCTGGAACTGGTGCGCGAATGCGCCGAGGATGTTGAGACTATCTACTACGGTTATATTGTTGATGCTGACGACCGTCTGGAGGGTGTCGTATCACTCAAGGGATTGCTCATCAATCCGCCAGAGACCCATATTACCGACATCATGGAAGAAAATATCAAATTTGTCAGCATTGATGACGAGCCTGAGGATATGCTCGAAATCCTGGCCAAGTACGACCTGATCGCCGTACCGGTTCTTGACGCAGATAACCGGATGGCGGGAATCGTCACGGTTGATGACGTTCTAGCCCACTATTTGCCGCAGATCATCAAAATTAAACGCCGATAGGTATAACGGACAGATGTTTACCGGAATTTCATTATCTAAAATATTGCGACCGTTTAAAAGCTTCAGTCCGAAAAATGTCATGCTTTTTCTGGCAATTCTCGGGCCGGGTATCATCACGGCCAACGTTGATAATGACGCGGGGGGCATCACCACCTACTCGCTTGCTGCGGCAAACTACGGCTATGCAATCCTCTGGTTGATGATACCAACTACAATTGCACTGGTTGTGATTCAGGAGATGTGCGCCAGAATGGGTGCGATAACCGGCAAGGGGCTCTCCGACCTGATCCGCGAGTCATTTGGTGTCAAAGTAACCTTTTACGTCATGATTGCCCTGCTCCTGACCAACATGGGCAATTCCAT
>JAQTRC010000115.1:4142-9273 GCA_028712665.1 Desulfuromonadaceae bacterium | reverse complement strand
TGGTCTTTCTAAGTGCCTCTTCCGGATTAAGCGAAATGAAACCTCCGAGGTTTCCAAAACCTCGGAGGTTTGGAGAAAAGACCACTATGGAAACCAGCGATAACAGTTCTCCCGCAATTTCGATCCTTATGTGGAAGACGAGCAGGATGCCAGGGAGATTCTTTGCTCATCTCTCTCTGTGCGCTACCCCGCACTCCGTCTCCTTGTGGCTGAAAACGGCGGAGCCGGGCTGGAGCTGTTCAAGCGCCATCGGCCGGATATCGTCATAACCGACATCAACATGCCGGTCATGGACGGTATCAGCATGTCTGCCGGGATCAGGTCGCCAGTTCCTCTTACGCTGATCATCGCCTTGACCGCCTGCAGCGATATGCACTATCTGATAAATGCCATCGCGATCGGGATGGGCATTTGACAGCTAATAAAGAGGGTGTATAACTGTTCAAAGGAGTGCAGGTTGGTATTGAAGAGATAGACGATCAGCATCGTGTCGTGTTCGAGCAATTTTATAAACCGACTGAGGCGGTCCAACAGGGGAAATCAAATGAAAATGTTAGGTAGGTTTCATCGTTCCTGATAAAATTGATGCGGGAAAATGCCATATTATGAAATACTTCAGTTCTCTCTTTGCATTTCTCTTCTTGGTCGGCTTTACAGAGGCAGCCGTTGCGGAATGGTCTCTGGACGGGGGCGCCAACCTGGTCTATGAGAGTAATTTGAGTTATGCCTATGATAAGGGTGACAGAAAAGCGGACTTTTCGCTGAAACCTTTTTTTTCTGTCGGCAATTACAATCAACTTACCGATAATTCCCGTTTTTTTCTTTCGGCATTCTTTGAAGGCGACCTATTTACAAGATATGAACGCTTGAATACCGTCTCGGGCAAGATAACGGCCGGTATAAAAAACAAGATGGGACTTGGTGCTTATACGCCATGGATCACGCTCTACGGGTCGGCCGGCGCGCTTTCATCCGATGAAAGCATACGAGACAGCTTCATAACTACAGCGGGACTTTCCATCGGAAAGCGGCTTCATGAGCGGGTAGGCCTTCAAGCGGGATATGAGTATGAGCAGAGAGCTTCCAAAAATTTTCTCTTCACGCAGAACAATAATATAATCCATCTGAATCTGGATTTTTTGCTGACTGATTCGACAAGCATCTCAGCAGGATACGCCCTTAGAAGAGGCGATATTGCGGCTTATTACAAGGATGATAGTTATTCCCCCTCTCCAGGTGAAGTTCGCCTGAATACCTTCAATACACCGATGACGGCCGAGAAAATACGCGCCACAACACATTCCTTCTCACTCACAGCAATATTTGCCCTTACCGGCAATGCTTCAGTAAGCATTACCGGAGAAAGGCGAGAAACAGTGTCGTCCGGTCTCTCCTATCCCGACGATGCAGTCAGGCTTGGTATTTCATACAGTTATTGAAAAGGGAGGTCCAGCGATATGCGGAATGCTTTATTTACCGGGTTTGTATTGTCTATATTACTGGCCGGCTTCATCCGGAATGCGCATTCTGCGACAATACGCGTCCTGGTCTCGGATGACAGGGGAACTCCGGTTAAAGACGCCGTCGTATATGCTGAACTTAAAGAGGGTAAGTATCCACCACCAAAAAAAATGACAGCGACGATGGATCAGCAAAACAAGGAGTTCATACCATATGTGCTTCCGGTACAGATCGGCACTTCCGTAAATTTCCCCAACAGCGACAATATCCGCCACCATGTCTACTCCTTCTCCCCGGCAAAGAAGTTTGAGCTTCCCCTGTATAAAGGAAAACCGGGCAATCCGGTGGTATTCGACAAACAGGGTGCAGTTGCGGTGGGATGCAACATTCACGACTGGATGATTGCATACATATATGTCGTTGATACGCCATACTTTGCCAAGACATCTGAGAACGGGAAAAGCAATTTATCCGATCTGCCGGCTGCTCTTTACGAGATAAAGGTTTGGCATCCGCGGATGAAGAGTGCCTCCGAAATAACAGCCAAACAGTTGAGAATCCAGAAAAATGAGGAGCTTGATTATAGGATTGAACTGAAGCCGGAGTGGCGTCTGCATCGCCCTCCCCCTTCCGGTATGGGCAGATATTAAATCATGTTTCGTTTTCACCGCTTTCAATACCGCATCATTTTCTTTTTTTCGGGCCTGTTGATTCTGGTGCAACTGCTTGCCTTTCTTGCGATCAACGAAACAAATATACGAAATTCAAAAGAACAGATCGAGAACGGATTGGTTGTAGGAAGCAGGGTATTTACCCGCTTGATGAACTCTCGTCTTGAGCGGCTTGCCGAATCAGCACGACTTTTGTCCGGGGATTTTGCCTTCAAAACCGCATATTCCACCGGTGATAAAGCAACCATCCTTTCTGCCATGGACAATCAGAGATCCCGGGTCGGGGCAGATGTAATGATGATTGTCTCGACCGATTACTCCGTCATGGCAGACACCCTCCGTCCGAAGGAAGCCCAGGTTCCATTCTCCTTTCCGGAACTGATAAAAAAGGCCGAGGAGCAGGGAGAGACATCATCTATAGTACTCATCAACGGACAACCGTATCAGCTGGTGATAGTCCCCCTTCTCGCCCCTGTTCCGATCTCCTGGATATGCATCGGATTCACGATCGATAACAAGCTGGCCAGGGATTTTCAGGGTATTACCCTTCTGGATATCACCTTTATTCGTGAACGCCCCGATCACCATCTGGACATTCTGGCCTCCACCCTCTCCAAGCCCTTATCCGACTCGCTGATCTCCGTCTTTTCACAATTCGTAGCGTCTGCCCAAAAAATTGATGTAATACGGCTGAAAAACGACAACTACATGAGCATCAGGATACCGTTGAACAAGGGGAGCGACCATTTTGTGAGCGTCCTGATGCAAAGTTCCGTAGAAAAGGCGCTTGAGCATTTTTACCGGTTACGCAGCGCGTTGATCGGATTGTTTGCGGGAAGTATTTTTTTATCTCTTTTCGGCGCTGTCATGATTGCCCGCTCCGTTACAAAACCGGTACTTGCCTTGGCGGAAGCTGCAAAAAGGATTGAAGAGGGAGAGTATGAACACCGTGTTACTGTTGCCCAAAAGGATGAACTGGGGAGCCTGGCAGCTGCGTTCAACACCATGGCGCACGGGATCGCGGAGCGGGAAGAACAAATAAGATATCAGGCATATCACGACAGATTGACCGGACTCCCAAACAGGGAATGTCTTCACATAGAGTTGGACAAGGCGATCCAGAGCAGCCAATCCGCAGACATTGCACCTATCCTGTTGATGCTGAACCTGAACAGGTTCAAAGCTATTAACGGCATTCTCGGCCTCCGGATAGGAGATCTCCTGCTGAAACAGGTTGGTGAGCGGCTCAGCAGTTTTGTTACTGAGAGTTCAATCACTTTTCACCTGGGGGGAGACAACTTTGTATTACTGTTTCCGGAAGGGCGGGGTGTCGAACATGGAGTGGATATTGCGCAGAGGTTATTGGCTGGCTTTGAGGGGCCATTTCTGGTTGAGGGTCATCCCATATCGCTGGATGCAAGGATCGGAATTGCGGTTTCCCCTATTCACGGTAACGACACGGAAACTCTTATAAAGTGTGTGGACATCGCTGCACATCTTGCAAAAGATTCCGCCGATGATTATACCGTCTACTCCCCCCGATTGGACAAACAAGCCCCACGTCAACTGACAATGCTTGGAGAATTGCGCCAAGCTATAGAGCAAGATGATCTGGTATTGTATTATCAGCCAAAGATAAATATTAAAGATGGCCGCATCTCCGGCGTCGAATCTCTTGTCCGGTGGAATCATCCGGAGCATGGCTTGGTGCCGCCCGACGACTTCATTCCCCTTGCCGAGCAGACCGGACTTATAAAACCGCTCACACGATGGGCGCTTAAAACCGCTTTTGCCCAAAAAGAAGCATTTCGAAAATCCGGCCTGGAAATTAAAGTTGCCGTCAACCTGTCGGCACGGAATCTCCAGGACGAGCAACTTCCTCTGGTCGTGTCCGAATTGCTTCAATATTACAAGATAGATCCCCCTTCCATAATTCTTGAGATTACGGAAAGCGCAATTATGTTGGATCCGGAACGTTCCATGCAGATAATAAAACGGCTAGATGGCTTAGGAGTCAATATTTCCATCGATGATTTCGGAACCGGATACTCTTCGCTCGGATATTTGCAGAGGCTGCCAGTCGATGAACTCAAGATAGACAAATCGTTTGTCACACAGATGGACAGAAACAGCAACGATGTAGTTATAGTACGAAGTGTCATTGAACTTGCCCATAACCTGGGTTTAAAGGTGACAGCCGAGGGAATAGAAACTAAAGAGACTTATGATATGCTTGAACAGCTTGGTTGCGATAGGGGGCAGGGATATCTTATGAGCAGACCTCTTCCAATAGCGGCGTTTTACCAATGGCTACAAGATTCCAAATGGGGAATAAGCCTTTGAAAACTGGAGATCTCAGCCAAAATCCATGCCTTAATCTAGCCAGGATTGCTCTTCCAGGCTAGATGTCGCGACCCTCAGGGAGCTGCCGGGGCGTATCGTTCGTCGCCCGGAACGGCAGCCAGCGGGAAAGCACCTCGCTCAACTGCAGCGTTGAGAACGGTTTAGTCAGGTAGTCATCCATCCCCGCATCCAGGCAAGTCTGCCGGTCACCCTGCATGGCATGGGCCGTGAGGGCGACAATTATCAGATGGTCGGATTGCCCCTCCCCAACGGGAACTGTCGAGGAGGATCTTTCCCGTTCCCGCACCCTCTGTGTCGCCTCATAACCGTCCATCTCCGGCATCTGGCAGTCCATCAGCACGAGGTCGTACGATTGCCGCTCGATGGCCTCCAGGGCTTCTCTGCCATTCCAGGCGGTATCCACCCGGCATCCGAGGTTTTCAAGCATGATCCGCCCCAATTCCCGATTTACCGGCGCATCCTCCACAAGAAGGAGATGGGCGTTAAAACGGGACGGCTTCTCATGTCTCGCTTCCAGCGTCTGTTTGTCGGCAGCTTCAGTCGGAGCGCTCATGATCTGAAGCAGACAGTTTAAGAGGCGCGATTGGCGGACAGGTTTGCTAAGAAATGCCTCGATTCCAGTCAAACGGGCCTTC
>JAQTRC010000115.1:0-4042 GCA_028712665.1 Desulfuromonadaceae bacterium | reverse complement strand
CGCTTCCAGCGTCTGTTTGTCGGCAGCTTCAGTCGGAGCGCTCATGATCTGAAGCAGACAGTTTAAGAGGCGCGATTGGCGGACAGGTTTGCTAAGAAATGCCTCGATTCCAGTCAAACGGGCCTTCTCTGCATCGCCAAAGCTTTTGACCGAGGTTAGCATGAGCAGGTGCGTATCCGCCCCAATCGGATCAGCCTTGATCTCCCGGGCCAGTTGAATGCCGTCCATTTCCGGCATATGCATGTCCAGAATAACGATCCGTATTGGATTGCACACCGCAGCGCGGAGCAGGGCCAGGGCCTCCGGGCCGGCGGCAGCCGTCTCGCCCAGCATCCCCCATGAGTTCACCTGGCAGAGCAGTATCTCCCTGTTGGTCTCGTTGTCGTCTACGATCAGCACCCGCTGACCCGCGAGGGAGGCTCGACGCAAGGGGTCTACAACCGGGGCTTGGCACCGTTTAAATCGAACGAAGAAACTGAAGGTGGAACCTCGGCCAGGCGTGCTATCCACATCGATGCCTCCACCCATCAGTTCGGCGAGCAGCTTAGAGATGGCCAGTCCGAGTCCAGTGCCTCCATAACGGCGGGTCATGGAGCCGTCCGCCTGTGAGAATCGAGTAAATATCTGTTTCTGGGCCTCCAGGCTGATGCCGATTCCGGTATCGCGGACGGAGAAGTTGAGCAGGAGCGTCTCTTCGTTGCTTTCGGATAGCATTACCCTGACGTCAACTTCACCCTGTTCGGTGAATTTGAGAGCATTGCTGATGAGATTGAATAGTATCTGGCGGAGTCTGACCGAGTCTCCCTCAACCATTATCGGAATGTCGGGCGGAATATGGCTGACGAGCTCGAGCCCTTTGCTCTCGGCCTGTTCAGCAAAAAGCTCCAGAGCTTCCGCCACCGACTCCCGAATATCGAAGGGAAGAGATTCCAACTCAAGCCGTCCCGCCTCGATCTTTGAGAGATCCAGAATGTCGTTGATTATTGTGAGCAGTGTCTCTGCCGAACTCTGGACGGTCCCGGCGTAGTGATGCTGCCGTTCATTCAAGCCGCTTCCGAGAAGAAGTTCCGTCATGCCGAGGATTCCGTTCATTGGGGTGCGGATTTCATGGCTCATGTTTGCCAGGAATTGGGCCTTGGCCTGGTTGGCGGCTTCGGCCTCATCCTTGGCCTGTTGCAGGGCAACGAGTTGATCGTTCCGTTCCGCAACCAGCCGTTCCAGATGTTCCCGATGAAGTTCCAGATCGGCGTTTGCAGCCCGGAGATCCGTGCTCATGGTCTCCTTTTCCATAGACGACCGGAGATAGTCGTCTATCCATTTGCTGGTTGTACGAGAGGCATAGATCATCGCCGCAGCATATACGAAACCCAGTATACCGGCCATCCTCGACGCCGGCAGGTCCTCCTGCAGAAGCCTCACGGATACGGGGATCAGGGTCGGTATCAGATACACCACATACACCGGCCAGATAGGGGAAAGAAATATGATGGCGCCGCCCGCCATGGCGCATAGTACAAGAGTGATAAATAATTGATCGAATGGGGATGACGGAAAGAGGAATAAAACGGCTGCGCCCCAGAGCAACCCCTGGCAAAAAGCCCCGATTATCAGATTTCTCCTCCCGCACTGACGGCTGGTCGCCTTGGCGGTTCGCCTTTTGTGCTGGATATAATCGACAAAACGGACAATTGCGACAAGTGTGACGGCAGACCACCAGAATCCAAATTTCCATAGGCGACCGGGAGTGGCAAGAAATACCGCGATTCCGGTGGCCACGAATAAATTAACCAGCAAGCCGGTCGGAAGGTGCTTATAGACAAGCTCAATCTTCCTGTCAGATATCTCCTGCTGATCCGTTAATGTGCAGATGCTGCGGGGCATGATATTTTCCTTAAAGAGGAAAAGGGATATTAAAAAAGATTTTTAACCGATTTTGTACCATCGTCATGTTTTTTTTGCAATTGCAACCCTTACAGGAGAGCTTAGCTGCTATAATCGACGGACGGCTACGGAAATATCCGGCAACTGATTGCGTACCAGACATGGTCGGCCATTCGTGTTTTCCCTACCTTGAAAGCTTCTTCTCCCACTGTTCCCGCTCAAACACCCAATATTCTTTCATTAAGTCAACAAGAGCGGCCATCCTTCCTCTGAAGGCAATTATGAACTCATCTTGCAGATGGAACTTCGGTCTCTCGGTAACAGACCGGCAAAGTTCGCGCCCCAAGTTACGGGCCTTTTCATAAAGGTTCGTCTCATCGGGAAAGCTTCTGATCCCGGCCATGGGCGAACCGATTCCACCGACCGAGTTTGCTCCGAGTGTGTTCACGAAGCGCTCCATGTAGGCAATCACTTCCCCGTCTTCGCCCCCGCCGGAAGTCTCGACTATGGCGGCATATTTACCCTCCAGCGCCATGCAATGGATCAGACCGTTGCAACGGTCGAACAGTGCCTTCATCTGGGCCGAGACACTGAAGATGTAGTTCGGGCTGGCAAGTATGAAACCGTCACAGACGAGCATTTTATCCTTGATGCTCTCATAGTCGTCCTTTATGTTGCAGATGCCGGTCGCGTGACAAACATCACAGGCGACGCATGGTTGTACCTGTAAGGTTTTCAGGGACAGGATTTCCGTTTCGGCACCGCTCTCCTTCACTCCTGCCAGTACCTCCTCAAGAAGACGGCCGGTATTGCCCTGCATCCCGCGAGGGCTGGCTATTATGGCTAGTATCTTCATTCTGCCTCACTGGTTTCTCTTCCCGATGGGGAATGATGTTAAAAAGTCTTTATTGTGGCGTAGTGCGCTTTCATAAATTCAGACGGCATCTCTTGGCTGTAATCCAATCCCTTTTTTCCGGTAAACCATCCCCTGGAAAATTGCCACTACATCATTGTCATCATCGGTAACATGTACCGAATAAGTGGCGAGTTTTGCGCCAATACTCTCTTCCCTGGCTTCAGCGTGGAGCGTCCCCTTGGTGACAGATTTAACAAAAGACACAGTGGTATTGATACCCATTGACAGTGTCCCGTGCGAGTTTGAAGCCACAGCAAAAACAAAATCTGCAAGAGTGAATATTGCTCCGCCATGGACAGTTCCTGCACCATTAAAGTGGTACGGAGCGACCTTCATAATGGCTCGCGCGCGGCCTGGAGCAACCTCAAGCAGCTCTATGCCGGAGTGGCGGGCAAACAGATCCTGATCAGAAAAAAATTGCTTTATCTCTTGCATGGTTCCTCCTCGTGCGCTTTTCTTCCATGCACCCGCTCATAGGCCCGGCAGAAAGGACAAATGTCCTCCTCGACCTGTTTGACGAAATTGAAGGCCAGGCCGGCTTGCTTGTTGCGGGCTTGGCGGCAAACCGGACATAGTTCGCAAATGCGGACCAGCCGCCGATCCATCGGAGAAATATCGCGCCTACTCTTCATTATGCCCCTTTATCAGGCTTATCCGGTTTCCATCCGTGAACTTCGGATAAGAAGCGTTTATTTTCCGTTTCGGCAAGGAAGTTTTTATCCTGACAAGGAAATCAGGGAGTTGCGCCGCACAATATTGCAAGCAAAATTGTGCGGCGAAGGTGCCGGAAGGTTAAGGAGAACGTCCGAATTCAGAAAAAAGTCCTAATATTGACGCCGCCATGGCGAAAATCAACCCTTTCCGGACGTAAACTATCTGAAAGCGGCAACCTGTGCCTGATACATCGTAACCGGTACAAAACGGACGGCGAATTCTGTGCTGCATCTGATACACGCAACAAAAAACGGTTTGCCATTTTTCCCTTTTTCAATCGGAAGGTCATGCTTGTGATTGCAGTATGGGCAGTTGGCAACTACGACCGTTTGAGCGGCTTTAATCGGCTTTACGTCCATTGCAGCTTTTGAATTAGCAGGCAGTTTTGCCGGCGCTTGCTGCGGTTTTTCACCCTGCGGCTGAAAATCGGCCCGGTCCGCTGCAAATATGGCCTGTTTTTGCATTTTAGTTCGCTCCTTTTTTGTAGATGTGGTCACAGGAAGGTTTTCCTCTTCCGGGTGATCTATTGCG
>JAQTRC010000114.1 GCA_028712665.1 Desulfuromonadaceae bacterium | reverse complement strand
CGCCATATTTTTCGCGCATGGCAACCGCCCATATGCGCCGCGCCACACGACCGATAACGGTATATTCCGGATCAAGCCCGTTCGAAAAGAAGTAGGAGAGGTTGGCGGCGAAATCGTCGATGTCCATGCCGCGTGAGAGGTAATACTCCACAAAGGTGAAACCGTTTGAAAGGGTGAAGGCCAACTGGCTGATCGGATTTGCCCCCGCCTCGGCGATATGATAGCCGCTGATCGAAACGGAGTAATAGTTGCGGACCTTTTTTTCGATGAAGTACTGCTGGATATCGCCCATCATCTTCAGGGCGAATTCGGTAGAGAAGATACAGGTATTCTGCCCCTGATCCTCCTTCAGGATATCGGCTTGCACAGTACCGCGCACCGTCTGCACGGTGCATGAACGGATCTCTTCGTATTCGGCCTCTGACGGAGCTCTGCCGTTTTTCTCCCGGAACAGATCGACCTGCTGGTCGATGGCCGCGTTGAAGAAAAATGCAAGCATCATCGGGGCCGGGCCGTTGATGGTGATCGATACGCTGGTGTTCGGGGCGCAGAGATCAAAACCGGCAAATAGTTTCTTCATGTCATTCACGGTACAGATGGAGACACCGCTCTCGCCGATCTTACCGTAGACATCGGGAGGATAGTCGGGGTCCTCGCCGTAGAGAGTCACACTGTCAAAAGCCGTGGAAAGGCGCTTGGCGTCATCATCCTTGCAGAGATAGTGAAAGCGGCGGTTGGTTCTCTCAGGAGTTCCCTCCCCTGCAAACTGCCGCTTGGGATCCTCTTCGGCCCGCTTGAAAGGAAATACTCCGGCGGTGAAAGGGAAATAGCCCGGAGCGTTCTCGAACATGCTCCAGCGGAGGATTTCGCCCCAATCGGAAAAATCCGGAATACAGACTTTGGGGATGCGGGTGCCGGAAAGGGTCGTGGTATAGAGGTCGCTTCTGATCTCCTTCTCCCTGACCTTCGTGACAAGCTGATCGCGGCGGTAGGAGGCCTTCAGTTCGGGCCACTCTTTTAGAATCTTCTTCGGTTCCTCGTGGAGTTTGGCATCAAAGAGCGCAATCTGTTTCTCAACCTCTTCGACAGAGCCCGCCTCGCAGAGCAGTTCTCTGGCGCCGTTCAGCTGGAAGAGACGCCGGGCGATTCCGGCCTGCTCCCTGACCTGTTTGCGATAACCCCGCACGGCATGGACGATCTCGCCCAGATAGTGAACACGATCAGGCGGTATGATGTATTTCTTTAGGCTCTCCCGTTCAGCTATCTGCAGGGACGAATGCAGGGCCGCTCCCTTTTTGCCGTTGATGGCATTGAGCAGCGCCAGGTAGAGAACGTTGGTGCCGGGATCATTGAACTGGGAGGCGATCGTGCCGAATATCGGCAGCTCTTCATCGGCTACGTCGAAGAGATTGCGGTTGCGTCGATACTGTTTGCGGACATTCCGGAGGGCATCCTCGGCCCCCTTGCGCTCGAACTTGTTAATGGCGACCACATCCGCAAAATCAAGCATGTCGATTTTTTCCAGTTGGGTGGGGGCGCCGAACTCGCAGGTCATAACGTACAGAGAGACATCGCAGATACCCACTACTCCGGCATTTCCCTGGCCAATGCCGCTTGTTTCTATGAAAACGAGGTCGAAACCGGCTGCCCGCACTACGTCGATAGCATCCTTTATGGCGGCGGAAAGCTCGGTCTGTGACTCGCGCGTTGCCAGAGAACGCATGTATATCCGGTTGGAATTGATCGAGTTCATTCTGATCCGGTCGCCCAGCAAGGCTCCACCGGTCCTCTGGCGTGAAGGGTCAACAGCCAGGATGGCAACGCTCTTGTCAGGATAATCTCTGGTGAAGCGGAGCACCAGTTCGTCAGTTATGGAACTCTTGCCGGCGCCACCGGTCCCGGTGATACCGACCACCGGCACATCTTGTACCATGGCCTGAATCTTCTCCCTGAGAGCGCCGTAACCCGATGTATGATCATGCACCGCCTGTTCTGCCAGAGTAATAAGCGTGTTGACCGCCCGGACATCCTGCTGGGCCAAACGGGAAATTTCAACCGCAATGTCCCGCTCAACGGCAAAGTCACACTCCTTCAGCACGAGGTTGATCATCCCCTGCAGACCCATTCGGCGGCCATCGTCCGGAGAAAATATCTTCCGGACACCAAAACCTTCTATTTCAGCGATTTCATCAGGAACAATAACCCCGCCGCCGCCGCCGAAAACCTTGATATGCCCTTCACCACGCTCACGCAGCAACTCGATGATATATTTGAAAAACTCGATGTGTCCACCCTGATAGCAACTGACCGCAATACCCTGGGCATCCTCCTGGATGGCGGCCGTGACTATTTCCTCAACCGAACGGTTGTGACCGAGATGGATCACTTCGGCGCCCGAAGACTGAAGAATACGACGGATTACGTTAATGGTCGCGTCATGGCCGTCGAACAGGCTGGTTGCTGTAACAACGCGAACTTTGTGCTCTGTCTTGTAGATTTCGGGGGCGGCAACGTGCATGGTTTCCTCCGGTAACTGATATCAAGTATCGATAGTTTCATGTCCCACTGTTTGGGAACAAAGCGTAAGCGCAAAACCAAGCATTTTTTCCTGACGTGACAGTCGTGTAAATGTGAGAAGGCGACTCTAGGGTGAAACTAGATTGTGAACTCCCAGGCGCACCAGAACTCTTCAGGATGTTCATCAGGCGGGCAGGCGATGCAACGGGTACTTATACGCGGATCGATTGCCTTTGCAAACTCACTGTACTCAACAATACCAACCGACTTGCATGGATGGTCGTCCAGCCCTTTTCTCTTGCGGGCAGATTGCACACGGCAATCCAGCATCCGGAACACAACTCTCGAATCACTCTGTTCAATGGAATCCTGCAGATTGAGACGGGCATAGAAGCGATGTTTCAGGCACTCCACCAGTGCCGGTATGCCTCCGCCCGGCTTCATTCCCAGTCGTTCCATGATCCGCCTGGCCTCAATCACCGTAAAATACCGCCAGGCTTCTGTATCTACATCAACCGCCACATCCATACCGTAGCGCTTCTCAACGGCCTGGAACCAGACGCCATCGTGGGCCAGCCAGTTTTTGGCATCGTCAACAATAATCTTTATCAGCTCTTCCTTACTCAAGCTGTTTAGAAGCCTTACTCCGTCATCGCCTGCACGCTCAGCACTTGACATAAACATTCCTTTTCCAGAGTTGCGGAACAGACTCTCAGGTCTTGTATACAGGTCGCAATATAATATCCCGTTTACGTTCATGTCAAGCAAATATAAAACGATTTTATAGGCAAACTTGATATTTTTTTGTAATCATCAATCACAATTGAAATGGAACAATTAAACCGAATAATTATTACAGGGACTAGAGGGATAAATCGAGTAATATCCCTATAATTCAGTGAGGTTATATTTATTGTTATTATCTGACAGTTAGTAGCGAGGCAACTCCGGTTTCAATGAAAAAGGGTTATTGCCTCTCTTATTTTGTAAATAAGTACCGCAATACCAATTTAAATGTCAAGGGGAAAACTAAGTGCTCTTTCGTATATATTAGTCGTTCTAATGCTCTGCAATTTTGCTCTTGTATGGGAGGGAGGGCACAGTCAATGACTGACCCTTGATACCCCCAACCACATCTCTCCTGCAATCAAATGAGCCGATGCGGTTCCGTTGCTGAATGAAATCAGTGTGCCGTCCCCCTGAACCGGGGCACTCGCCAGAAGCGAGGCGCCGGCAGTATCGTAGACATTGATAATGTTACCTGTCTGTTTAAAAACATAACTGGTCGATGCGCCGGAAAAATTAACCTGCTCGATGTTTTGGTCAAGGATAACGCCTGCCACACCGGAAGCAATCGTCACGATATCGTTTCCTGCACCACCGTAAAGTGTGGTTCCGCTGTTACTTACGGTAAAGCTGTCGTCAGCGCCCATAAAAACTTTTGCACCGGTAACATCTGCCATCGACGTTGTGCCGGTGGTGACAGCCGGGGCAAGAATCGTAGCGGCAGCGGAACTTACCGCTGCATCCCCCAGTGACATAACGACTCCATTCAGTTTGGCTGACGCCTTGCCGTCGATGAATGAAAGCACAGTACCGTCAAGGTCGTTCTGTACCGGGGCTTTAGCGAGAAGAGAGCCCCCAGGGGCATCATAGACATTGATAATATTGCCTGTCTGCTTGAATGCGTAGCTTCTCGACGATTCGGAGAAATTGAGACGCTCGATATTCTGGTCCAGAACTACGCCTGTCACACCGGAACCAATCGTCACGGCATCGTTTCCCGTATTACCGTAAATGGCCGTTCCGCTGTTGCTTACGTTAAAGTTGCCGCCACTTGCACCAAGGAATACTTTGGCTTTGGTGGTTGTGCTGGGGGGAGTGTTCGCCGGAACCGTCGTAAAGTTATAAGCCGTAGTACCGGAATAGCTGTTCCCCGCCGCGTCCTTGATCGTTCCGGATGCAAACTCCACACTGTAGCCGGTGTTGTAGCCAAGGTCGGCGGTCGGATTCAGCGTCAGAGTGCTGCCCGAAATGCTGATATTGGCACTGGTCGCCGCGTTGAATGTCTCTACGACCGTTCCGGAGACATACTTCAGGACGATGTTGCCGGCGCCTCTCTGGATGGCTTCGCTGAAGGTCACTACGATGTTGCCGGCAATAGCGATACCTGTCGCTTCGTCGGCAGGGTTGAAACTGACGGCGGTGGGCGGAGTTGTGTCGGAATTCCAGGATGAGGATGCCCTCGTCGTATCCGCAAATTGAAACATCTCCACCCCGGTCAACGAGTCGGTGGAATCCCGGGCGCCTGTTTTATCGGTAATGCTGAAGCTGTCCGTCGAAGCGGAGTAGATGACCGTGTAGTCGGCGAAGTTGCCCGAATAGATGGCAGTGTCACCACTACCTGCCCCACCGGTCAGGGTATCGTTGCCTGCCCCGCCCGTCATGGTATCGTTGCCCGCGCCACCGGTCAGGGTATCGTTGCCTCCGCCGCCGTCGAGGCTGTTGATGCCGTCATTGCCGATGAGCGAGTCGTTGCCGCTGCCGCCGATCGCATTTTCAACTACGCTGCCGAAGGCGATGGCAAGGTTGTCACTACCGTCATATGTTGGTGTCGGTGGGGGGGTGGACCAATTGATGCCTGATGATGAGTCTGATTCAATCGTAATCTTTGAAAAATGCCCCTGCTGCAAATCGATGATGCATCCCTTGGTAAAGTTGGATACCGAGATCGTGTCCGTTCCACCTGCGTCCCAGATTGTTCTGAAGAAGGGGGTGGCCGGATCGAATGTATAAAGATCATTTCCCGTTCTGTAGGAGAGGTTTGCACCGTAAATGTACTGGATCGCCTCGATGTCATAGAGCATCGGCGTGTCGGGCTGTACATCGAAAGAGCTCCATGAGCTTGACCCGTTTGCGTAATGTGTCACCCGGACAAACCGACTGTGCGGGTGGTCCGTATAGGACATTACGGAGTACTGCCTCGACTCCTGATCGATTGGAAGAACAGGGCTACCCTCAAATGAATGCTTCAAACCCAGGGCATGGCCCAATTCGTGTATCAATGCGTTGAAATTGAAGGAGCCGACCGACCAATCCGCATCGGTCTCACCGGAAGAGAGCGTACTGATCCAGACATCTCCACCCGACGGATAATAGTTACTAGGATAATTTGCCCATCCCCACGCCTGTTCGTTCGAGCTGGTGAGATATGTAACCGAGGTCCAGGCGAAACGAATATCACCGACATTGGAAGCGGTGTCCGCAATTTCGGAAAACTGAATGTTGGCGACGTTGGCCCATGATTGCATGGCGCTGCGCGCAGCCGCCTGCTCGGTCGAATTCAAGCCGTAGTGAGATGCCGCGTCCTGCTCGTTGAGTGAGGAGTAATTGCCAATCCCGTTGGGTCCGGAAAAGGTCGCGGTCCCTGAGC
The DNA here is from genome assembly GCA_028712665.1 of Desulfuromonadaceae bacterium. Taxonomy (GTDB): domain Bacteria; phylum Desulfobacterota; class Desulfuromonadia; order Geobacterales; family Pseudopelobacteraceae; genus JACRCG01. The sequence goes on along the minus strand of JAQTRC010000114.1, from coordinate 3,501 downwards.
TTGTCCAGGGAAAACTGTAGGTCAGAGTGACTCCGGCTCCGGTTACACCACCCCATTTGTCTCCTTCAATCAGCGCATCGATGATCTGCGAGCTGCTCTGGACGACGCTGCTGGTGCTGCTGGACGATGTTGGTGATGGCATCTTGCGACTCCGCTAATCAATTTATTACGTATTTAGGCAGCTCAACCAAAACGCGCCACCAGATCTCTTGCCACAGCGACAATACCGATACCGGTGGGACATACCGCATCGCAGCGGCCGCAGAGGAAACAGCTGATCTCCCCCCATTTTTCGGGATCGGCGGCCAGCTTGTGATGGATGCGGCGGCGTGTGCGGAGCGCCTCACTCCCCAGCGGATTGTGCCCGCTCGCCTCACGCATGAAGCCGTCAAGTTGGCAGGAGTCCCAGATGCGGCTCCGCTCGGTCTGTCTGGCAGAACGCCAATCCTGCACGCCAAAACAGGTGCAGGTGGGACAGGCCAGATTGCAACCGGTGCAGGCGATGCAGCGTTCTCCGATCTCTGCCCAGAATGAATCGGGGACTCGGTCGGCCCGCAGAAGCTCCGATGCTCGCTGGAGCAGTTTTTCGTTCTCGTCCGGATGTTGTGCCGATGCCTGCGTAAACAGCTCCACCTCTTCCGGGGTGACGGAGTCCGGCAAACCTGCAACAATCTCCATGCCGGTCTCGCTGTACGGAATAACCTGCCAGCGGCTCCCGTCCCAGAAAAATTCCAGGTCGCAGTCGCCGCCTGCCGGGGGGAGCAGCGCACCGTTGAAGCCGCAGTAACCGGAAAGTCCTGCCACCACCGCTCCTTGACGCAAACGGAAGTAGAGGTCGTCACGCCAGCCGTCGGCAAAAAAACGGTCGATAAAGCGGATACATGACAGGTCGCGGGGGGTAAAGCCGAGTACGAATAGCGGTCGCTCAGGAAAGGGCGGTTCCGAGAGCGTCTCTCCTTCAGCGATGAAAACCGTCCCCTGCTGAGGGAAGAAGGCTGCGGTCGGCTTTCCCGGCACCGCACCGCCAAGCATGGCAAGGGGACCGTCGTCCGGAGAGCCGATGACGCGGGTGCCGTCGGGAAGCAGGATCGGCAGACGAAGCTCCCACTCTCCGGCAAGGCGCAAAAAAAACTGATCAAGCTGATCGGAAGTCAAAACTCTCATGGCGCCCTCCACAACCGCACCGCACAAACCTTGAACTCCGGAATGGACGACTCCGGGTCAAGCACGTTGTTGGTGAGGACGTTTGCCGCCCCTTCGGCAAAATGAAACGGCATGAACAGGACACCGGGAATGACCATCTCCGTCACCCGCGCCTCGGTCCGCAACTCGCCGCGCCGGCTGGAGACAATCAGTTCGTCGCGATCACGCAGACCGAGACGGGCGGCATCGTCAGGATGCAGTTCGATAAATGATCGGGGCTCCTCACGGTCAAGGAGATGGGTCCGGCGGGTCATGCTGCCGGTATGCCAATGAAAGTAGCTGCGTCCGGTGGTCAGCACATATGGATACTCTTCGTCGGGGAGCTCGGCCGGCAAGCGGTGGGAGACAGTGGTGAAGCGCCCCAGGCCACGCGTGAAACAGTCCAGATGCAGAATCGGGGTGCCTGGATGGCTCCGGTCTGGGCAGGGCCACTGCAGGCCGTACGGGTCGAGCCGGTCATAGGCTATGCCGCCGTAGATCGGTGTGAGCTCTGCGATCTCATCCATGATCGCAGCAGGGCCGGAATAGCGCATACCATGATACCCGGCGCGTTCTGCCAGATCAGAGATGATCTCCCAGTCGGCGCGTGCCTCCCCCGGCGGTTCGACCCCCTTGCGCAGCCGCTGTACACGTCGTTCGGTGTTGGTGAAAGTCCCCTCTTTTTCGGCATAGCAGGCGGCCGGCAGCACGATATCGGCCAGAGCAGCCGTCTCGGTCAGAAAGATATCCTGCACCACCAGCAGTTCCAGATTCTGCAGCGCTTTGCGGGCGTGTCCCTGGTCGGGGTCGGAGAGCATCGGATTCTCCCCCATGATGAACATCGCCTGAAGATGACCTGCCGAAGCGGCATCCATGGCCCGTGTCAACGGGAGGCCCGGCTCTGAGGGGAGTCTCTTCACCCCCCAGGCACGGGCGAACTTGTCTCGCAAGAGCGGGCCTGACAGTTTCTGGTAGCCGCTGTAGAGATCCGGAAGAGCCCCCATGTCGCACCCTCCCTGCACATTGTTCTGCCCGCGGAGCGGATTTACACCTGTGCCGGGACGGCCAACGTTGCCGGTCAGCATCGCCAGAGCGGCGATGCAGCGGACGTTGTCTACGCCATGGCTATGCTGGGTGATCCCCATCGAGTAGACTATCATCCCCCGCTCCCCCCCGGCAAAAAGACGCGCCGCAGCGACGATCTCAGCGGCTTCAAGCCCGGTCGCTGCAGCGCCCCTCTCCGGCGTCCAGTCAGCCACGGATTCGGCCAATGCAGCATAATTTTCGGTGCGGGCAGCGATAAATTCGCGGTCGGCCAGCCCTTCGGCAATGATTACGTGCATGATCCCGTTCAGCAGCGCAACGTCGCTCCCATTTTTGTGGCGCAGGTGCAGTTCGGCCTGCCGGGCGAGACGGATTCGACGGTTGTCCGCTACTATCAGCTTCGTCCCGCTCCGTACCGCATTCAGGATACGGCTGCCGATCAGCGGGTGCTGTTCGGTGGTATTGGAACCGATGACAAGGATCACGTCGGCCTGGTCGATACAGGAGATGGAATTGGTCATCGCCCCGGAGCCGAACGTTTCAGCCAGTCCGGTCACGGTGGAGGAGTGGCAGAGGCGGGCGCAGTGGTCGATGTTGTTGGTGCCGAACACTGCCCTCGCCAGCTTCATCAGCAGATAATTTTCCTCGTTGGTCGCCTTGGCCGATGAAGCGAACATGACCGCATCGGCCCCGTGCTTTTTCTGAACCGCACGGAGCCGATCAACCACCAGATCAAGAGCCTCATCCCAGGAGGCCGCTTGGAGCATGCCGTCACGGCGAACAAGCGGAGTAGTGAGACGGTCGGGATGATGGACGAAGGCGAAGGCGTTCCACCCCTTGACGCAGAGGCCGCCGCGACTGACCGGATGGGTGGAGCTCGGTTCCACTCCGACCAGGCGGCCATTGTAGCTGACAAGGTAAAACATGCAGCCGGTGCCGCAGTAGGGGCAAACGGTCAGGGTCCGTTTCATATTTTTCTCTCCCCGCAGATTCGATTCCGGGCTGAGAGCAAGGCGCCGAGGAGAGACCGACGCAGGCGTACTGCACAGTATGCAGATGAGAGCTCCGACGAGACAACGTTGCAATCGGTTCGAATGCGAGTCCGCATCAGAGCGCCCCCCGCAGGTTTTCTATCTCATTCAGCCAGAAAACAGGGCCGTCCTGGCAGCAGTAGAGGTGTTCGATCGTGCAGTGGCCGCATTTGCCTACCCCGCAGCGCATCTGCCTCTCAAGAGAGACAACGATCCGGTCGGAACCGAGCCCTTTCTTCTTCAG
>JAQTRC010000113.1 GCA_028712665.1 Desulfuromonadaceae bacterium | reverse complement strand
AAAGGGCATTACAAAGGCGCCGATTATCCGGTACCTGTACTTGATGTCAAGCAGGAGATAGATCAGTACGATCGTCCAAGAGAAAAATACTACCGATTCATAAAGGTTTGAGAGCGGAGCGTGCCCCACTCCGATGTCGTAGGACTCTTTCCAACGCAGAGCTATCGCGACAGTCTGGGCAAAAAAACCTGTATATGCGGCAATCATGGCGGCAGTGCCGAGCGATTTGGTGCGGCTGGCTAGAAACAGAAAAAACAGCAGCATGGAAACGAGATAGGTAAAGGTGGTTATGTTGAACAAAAGCGAACTGGTCATTATTTTTTCTCCTTGCTTATATCGGTTTTGAGGCGATCTACAAGCTCCTCAAACGTATGCTGAAAGGCACCCTGATTTTTGCTGGCATTACCACCAACGGTGACAGATCCGTCCTTGATGCGCACCCATATGCGACGGTGAGACATGAAGAAGGCGGCAAAAATGCCTATAACCATAAGGAAACAACCCAGCCAGACTATCTCTACACCAGGATCCTTGGCCACCTGCAGACCGGTGTACATCCGCTGCTCGGCGCCCTTGTAATGAATTACCGGCCCTGCGCCATGTTGCTGAGCGTGTTGGATGTTCAATTCAGTATGTTTTGCATAGACGACGAAACTTTCAGTTTTCCCATTCGGCGCATGCAGCTCAACCTGGGCTGCCGGTCCGGACACCCCCTTTTCAAATTGTGAAACATCATTTGTGGCTTCAAGAACGTGCAGAGTGCTTCCGTCGGGAAGATTGACTGAAGATTGGCCGGCAACAGTTAACGAAGAAGGATTTTTCCCATCCAGATCACTGACTGTAAAGAAGTAGTTGCCGGCATTGCCATAACTGGACTGGTAGAAGGTAATCCCCTTATAGGTCAACGGGTCATTGACAATAACTCTGGCATTTGTGTAATCCGGCACCGGTTTACCGTTCTCCAGCACTGTCAGGATGCTCTTGAACTCTTTCGGCGCACCACTCGGATAATGAGCAACAGTGAACTGCTCGAGTCGCAAGGAAAAACCGAGATCGATCTCCTTTCCAGATCGTGACATGACCTTTGAAGCGCTTTCCCCTTCAGGTATGTTTACGAAACCTTTGAAACCGAAAAGCGATCCGGTCAGAGCCCCGATAAAAATGATGATAACACTCAGGTGCACAAAATAGACCGACAGGCGGCACAGCGGGGTTTTCTGGGCGAAAAGGTTCCAGGCGCCATCAGCCTCGGTCACGATCGGATCGGCAAATTCGGTCTTAAGAAACGCGACGACCTGATCCTTGACTGCTTCCGGTTCATCCGAATTCTTGATAGTGACCAGATTGGACAGGGACTTTTCCAGAGCGCCATCCATGACAGTTACCGGCTGAGTTATGATCTTCCAGATGTGAGGCAACCGCTTGATGGAACAGGCGACCAGGTTGACCGTCAGCAGGTAGAGCAGCAGGATAAACCACCACGAATGGTACATATCGAAAAAACCGAGTGCTTTATAGAGCATGATCTTGACCGGACTGATCTGGGCCAGATACTCCTGGGTAGGTATCCCCTGGGGTATGATCGTCCCGATGATAGAGATGACCGCCAAGGATATCATCAAAAACATGGTCAGTTTCAAAGAACAGAAAAGATCCCAGAGGGAATGCAAAAAATCATTTTTTGGGGTTGTCACGGGTACTTTCTCCTTGAAATATAATTGTTAAAGCAGAGTAAACAGCCAAAAGTATTAAAGAGTATAGCTTGTTGGATTTTTTTTTAATTTTACAGCAAGTCAGAATTATTTTCCGGCGCTCCTAAGCGGGGAACTTGAATGTGAATTATCCTATAAAACGGCATTTATATTGTTTTAACTAACTCTGATTTTCAGGCGAGGTTTTGCGGAGGAACAAAAATGGGGAGATAAACCTGGGGTAATGACCAGGATGGTTCCAATATATTTTGGCATGCAACCACCGGTGCATAGGGGAGTTGCAGAGCCTGGCCAAGAGGAGCATGGCATTCGCAGTTGCAAAATGTCACGTCGCAGCAACCTGCTCCCTGATCGTCAGAGCAGGGGCAGTCGTCACAAGGCGCGGATTCTGTCATCGCCTGCACAACGGACGAGGCCTTCTCGATGATGACCCCATAAGCAAGGTTGGTTGACGGCAGGGCCAGGTAGATAAGGATCAGGAGAACGGCTACTGTATAGTCGTATGCTCGTGCGAAGTTCATGGATTATCCGAATAAAACATAATCGTAATTTAAGTAATCCGTCACAAAATGTCAACTGGGTTAGTCGTAAATGCTACAAAATATGACGCATATGACCCCCTATTCTACTTTGTCCTCTTATCACCGTTGATTGCAGTCAACAAATAGTGGAATTTGAGTATGCAAGGAATACTTTTTTACTTGTTTACCGTATAAGAATCTGTAGAATCACTGGAACTTGATTCTCATTAGTTTCCATCCCGAAACTCTGGATGAGATACTGTTTGTTTCCAATTAAGAAGACAACCTGCAACCTTCCAGAGATGCATGGTGTTATTGAAATGTTTCAAGGGAGAAATGCACATGAAAAAGCTTCGAACCGGCACTAACCTCATACGCTCGTTTCTCATTCTGGGGATTATTCTCTCTCTGGCTGGACTCATTTTTTCCGTTTTTCCTTCAGCGCCCAACCGTTTACTTTTAGCCCTCCTGTATATTATTAACATATTTGCCCTGGTTGCGGTAATCGGGATACTCACCTCAAGAAAACTACCCGTCCGGATAAAACAGATAGCCTTGTCGATGAACAGGGCCGCCGAAGGTGAATTATCGGAGCGGGTCGTTATGGAGGGAGAAACAGAGATTTCCCTCCTTGCCGATAATTTCAACTCAATGATGGAACAGCTGTCGAGCGCAATCAATAAGGTTCATATATCCCTGGCCGAACTGAGGGGTATTTCCGCCACCATCGGACAACTCTCCGAAAAAGGCGTTTCCTCGGCAGCCGTGCAATCTGAGTCTCTTAAACGGACTTCCGATGCAATCAGGGAGATAAACCGTTCCATCAGTGACATCTCAACCCCGATCATCACACTCTCCAGCCTCTCTTCTAGCAACTCTGCCTCAATGGCGGAAATGTCCAGCAGCCTTGAATCAACGACGATGCATCTGGAGTCTCTCGTTCATTCGGTTGGTGACGTAAGTTCGTCAATCATAGAAATGGCATCGGCAGCTCGTCAGATAAAGGAGAATGCCGTAATACTTGCAACCGATACATTAAAAACCGCAACGCTTGTCAATGAGATGGACAGTGCCATCAAACAGATCGGTTCTCAGTCAATCGACACTTCACGAATAGCGGAGACGGTAAAAACCGATGCGGAAGATGGCTGGAAAACCGTGGATGCGGCAATTGCAGGTATATTTGAGATTAAGAAATCGTCTGCAGTCACATTCGATGCCATTGAGAATCTTTCCAAGAGGGTGGCCAATATTGGCAAGATACTTTCCGTAATTGACGGAGTTGCCGAACAGACAAACCTCCTGGCCCTTAACGCGTCAATTATAGCCGCACAGGCCGGCGAACGGGGAAGGAGTTTTTCAGTTGTTGCCGGTGAGATAAAGGATCTGGCAAAGCGGACCGGAAACCACACCAGAGAAATATCTGAAATAATTCTGGGGGTAAGAGAAGAAACTGAACGTGCCGTAAATGCAATCACGCTTTCCGAAAAAAGAATCTCTGAAGGGAGTGAACTGTCTCATCGATCAGGCATGGCGCTTCGCAAGATTGTAGATGGAATACAGGTAGCCAGCAACCATATGGTTGAGATCAGCAGGACGGCTCTCAGCCAGGCAGAGGCAAGTATGGCAATGCAACAAGCGATGGATCGAGTCGCTGAAATGGTTGAACAGATCGCACAGGCAACTCATGAGCAGAGCCATGGTAGCGAGTTGATAACCTCGTCTGTTGAGCTCATGAGAAATCTCACCAGAGAGGTTATGCATTCCATCAACAGCCACCAGAGTTCAGCCGCCCAGGTTATTAACGCCAATGACGAAATCAATAACATGGTCGTTCAGATATGCGAAGCGTCGATGCTCCAAGCGGGAAGTTCGCAACAGATCGCAGAATCCCTCAACGATTTTGAGGAGTCAACTAAGGTTCATGTTACTTCCACCATGGTCATGGATGAGATACTGCTCAAACTTGCCCGACAGATCAATGCCCTGCAAAATGAGATGGAGCGTTTCAAGATTAATTCTTAGCAACTTCTGTTAATATATTAAAATGAGGACTGCCAATGACCCCATCTGAACTATTGCAACTCTCCGGAGGTTACTGGAATGCCTGTGCGCTACACGCAGCTGTCAAGCTGGATGTATTCACTCACCTGTCGGCGGGGAACTTGACATCCACCGAAATATCCTGCCTTACCGGTAGCGATGAACGTGGAATGGCCATGCTTTTTAACGCACTGGCCGCAATGGGACTGCTGGAAAAAGAGAATAATACGTACTCTGCAACTCCCTTTGCGTCAGAATATCTATCAAAAAAATCGGACAAATACCTCGGACATATCATAATGCATCATCACAACCTGATGATCGGCTGGAACCGACTGGATGAAGCGGTGAAGAATGGAGGACCGGTTCGGACAAGCTCTTCGCAGGACGAAGATGAAACAATCCTGGAAAGCTTTTTAATGGGAATGTTCAACATCGCCTCCCTTTCAGCCCCGCTGATCGTCCCGAACATTGACCTTTCCGGCAGACGCAGGTTGTTGGATCTGGGTGGAGGACCCGGCACCTATGCCATTCATTTCTGCAAGCATAATCCCGAACTTAAGGCGATTATCTACGATCTGCCCACAACGCGGCGTTTTGCTGAAGATACGCTTCAACGTTTCAATCTTTCCGACCGTATCGCCTTTTCCCCTGGTGATATCATCACGGACGAAGCCGGCTACGGCTTTGACGTAGTCTGGATATCACAGCTCCTGCACAGCGAAGGGCCGGCTGGCGCCGCCATAATCCTGAGAAAAGCTGTACAGGCGCTTGTTCCGGGGGGACTTCTGCTGGTACAGGAGTTTATACTGGATGACGACCTCGCATCTCCACCCTTCCCCGCCCTTTTTTCGTTGAACATGTTGATCGGCACGCCGGCAGGGCAATCGTATTCGCAGGGAGAGCTGGCCAGCATGATGAGGGAGGCCGGGCTGAGAGATATAAAGCGATTGGCGCTTGAGCTTCCGAATGGAGCCGGGGTCATGAGCGGCATCGTCTGATTCCGATTACAGAGACTAAAATCAACAAACAAAAGGCCCGCTACTTTCGCACCGGGCCTTTTGTTTTAACGATAGAAATCCGAAACTAGGCGCTTGCTTCAAGCGCCCGATCGTATCCCATGCTGAATGCTTTCCTGTTCAGTTCGATGAATGCCTCCGGAACACTGGAAAGAACGGCTTTCTCGGCATTCGCCCTGGTCACCTGACCGGTTAATGCCACCATTGCCCCAAGAGCAACTATGTTGGCGACAATCTCACGGCCAACATCATTTTTTGCAGTGTTAATGATCGGAAAGGCAACCGTCTTGAAATTGCCAGGCGGTACATTCTTGACCAGATCGGAATCGATCAACAGCACGCCGCCTTCTTTCAGATCGTGAGAATACTTGTTTGCCGCTTCCTGAGTCATAGCCAGTAGCGCATCGCACTGGGTAACCTTCGGATAGTCGATCGGTCCGTCGGAGATAATTACCTCCGACTTCGATGCACCGCCACGGGCTTCTGGTCCGTAGCTCTGCGACTGAACGGCCTGTTTGCCTTCGTAGATCGAAGCGGCCTTGGCCATGATGATCCCGGCGGTGATCAATCCCTGCCCGCCCGCGCCGGAAAACCTGAGTTCATATCTTGACATGAATATATCGCTCCTTTTCCTGTAATTATTACTTGGAAGCCTTGGCACGCTCGATAACCTTGGCGTACTCGGCCGTGTACTCCGGCTTGGTCTCATCCTTGTAGAGAACACCAGTCAGAATTTTGCCCTGCAGCTGCTCGGCGGTCATTTTCTCGGCAGCCTTGACCGGCACGGCAACCTCTTTTAGCCGGTTCATCATCTCGATAACCGATTTGTATTTGTTGCGGCGTCCATAGGTAGTCGGGCAATCATCCAGAATCTCTACAACAGAGAAGCCTTTGTGTTGAATTGCTTCAACGATCAGCTTGTCAATCTGGTTGGCGTGGAACGCGGTGCCACGGGCAACGAAGGTAGCACCGGCGCCGATCGCCAGTTTTGCAATGTCGAAACAGGGATCTGGATTACCATAAGGGGTTGTGGATGCCTTGTGTCCGGTAGGAGTCGCTGGTGAGAACTGGCCACCGGTCATGCCGTAGATATAGTTGTTCATGATAATGTAAGTCATGTCGATATTGCGGCGGCAAGCGTGAATGAAGTGGTTACCTCCGATTGCAGTTCCATCGCCGTCACCTCCAACCAGAATAACATTCATTTCAGGCTTGGCCATCTTGACGCCGGTTGCAAAGGCGGCAGCACGACCATGGGCTGTGTGCAGCGTACAACAATCTATGTAGCCGGGAAGACGTGAAGCGCAGCCGATTCCGGACACTACGGCAGTGTTATTCTTCTCGAGCTTAAGCGTTTCCAAAGCCCTGATAAGACCTTTCATAACGATGCCGTGGCCGCAGCCTGGACACCAGATATGGGGGAGCTTGCCGGGGCGAATCCATTTATCATAGTCAAATGCCATGGTTATTTAACCTCCTTGATCTTCGCGAGTATCTGGTCAGGATTGATCGGCTCACCATCAACGCGGAAAATACCGAGTACCGGAGCCTTGCCTTGTGCATTACGATCAACTTCACCTGCACACATACCCAGGTTCATTTCAGGAACAACGAAGCCCTTGACCTTGGCTGCAAGAGCCTTAATCTGTTTATCCGGAAACGGCCAGAAGGTCTTGATGCGGAACATGCCGGCCTTGATGCCCTGTTCACGCGCAACATTGACCGCATAACGGGCGGAGCGGGAGGTGGATCCGTAGGCGACAACGACCACCTCGGCATCAGCCAGCATATACTCTTCGAAGGTAACTATGTCATCAGCATTGGCTTCGACCTTCCGGACCTGACGCTCCTCTTCAGCCTGAACTATTTCGGCCTTGGTTGTCGGGAAGCCGTCCTGCATTTTGTTGAGACCGGTAACGTGGAACTTGTAGCCGGTGCCGTAGGAAGCCAGCGGCGGTACATCGCCGAACTGGGTGTCGTAGGGTTTGTACTGCTCGGGCGGCACCGTCGGCGCCTTACGGGGCACAACTTCAATCTCGCCCGGTTCGGGGAAGACGATTCGTTCGCGCATATGCGCGACGATTTCATCCGGCATAACCAAAACAGGAGTACGGTACTTCTCTGACAGGTTGAAGGCGCGGATGACTTCTTCATAAGTCTCCTGCACGGAAGCAGGCACCAGGCAGATGGCGGGGTGGTCGCCATGGGTACCCCATTTTGCGCACATCACGTCAGACTGTGAAGGGCCGGTCGGCATACCTGTCGAGGGTCCGCCACGCATGACGTTATAGACGACGCAGGGAATCTCGGCAATACAGCCGTAACCGATCAGCTCCTGCTTAAGTGAAAGGCCGGGACCGGAGGTAGAAGTCAACACTTTGGCACCGGCCAGGGACGCGCCCAGGATGGCAGCCATCGCTCCGATTTCGTCTTCCATCTGTATAAATTTGCCGCCGATCTTAGGAAGTTCGATGGACATGACCTCGGCAACCTCGGTCGAAGGGGTGATAGGATAACCTGCAAAGAAGTTGCAGCCGGCATACAGTGCGCCATATGTTGCAGCTTCGTTACCCTGAAGAAACGCTACTTTTTTGGACATCTGTTCATTTCCTCCCGTTGGATTATTCGGTAATTACTCTGATTGCGAAGTCGGGGCAGCGCAGCTCACACTGCATGCACTTGATGCATGCTTCCAGATTCTTTACGCCAACCACAAAGCCCTGCATCTCAAGAACCTGTTTGGGGCAGAACTCGACACAGATATGGCACCCCTTGCAATACTTTTCAATAATTTCTATTTTTGGCAATGTTTTCTCCATCTGGAAAGACTCCTTTATTCCGTAATTAAAGGTGTGAAATTCAGACCCGTAAGATGGCGAAAGAAGGGCAGAGAGCTCCGCCCTTCTTTCAATGTTTCACTGCGGTCTGCTAAGATTAAATGTAAAAGGCTTATTTCATGCTGCCGACCAGTTCCTTAACCGCTGCAACTGACTTATCCATCATAGCCTGCTCTGTTGCATCCAATTTGAACTGCACGATGTTCTCGACACCCTTTGCGCCCAGAACTGCCGGCACGCCAACATAGAAACCGTTGACACCGAACTCTCCCTGCAGATAGCAGCAGGTGGGAAGAACGCGCTTCTGATCCTTGAGGATCGACTCGGCCATGGCGATAGCCGAGGAAGCGGGTGAGTAGAAGGCAGAGCCGGTCTTGAGAAGAGCTACAACCTCACCGCCTGCGCCACGGGTGCGCTTGACCATGGCTTCCATGACCTCTTTGGCCTTGGCAGCATCTTTGTATTTCTGCTCCAGAAGTTCCATGACAGGGATACCTTTAACGCTGGCATATCGAACCAGCGGCACCATGTCGTCGCCGTGGCCGCCAAGAGTCATGGCTGTAACATCCTTCACGGAAACGCCCAGTTCCCAAGCGATAAAGGTTGCAAACCGGGCCGAATCCAGCACGCCGGCCTGGCCGAAAACACGGTTGTAAGGGAAGCCTGTAATCTTCTGACAGAGAGTAACCATGGCGTCCAGCGGGTTGGAGATAACAATTACGATTGAATTGGGAGCATTAGCCTTGATCCCCTCGGCAACCGATGTCATGATCTTGGAGTTGACTTCGATCAGGTCGTCGCGGCTCATTCCCGGTTTGCGTGGGAGACCGGCAGTTACTATGACGATATCGGAGTCCTTGATATCTTCATAATTGTTGGTGCCTTTAAGGTTTACGTCGTAACCGTCAACCGGTCCTACTTCGGCAATGTCGAGCATCTTGCCCTGCGGCAGGCCTTCCACGATGTCAAACAGGACAACGTCACCAAGTTCACGCAATGCGCAAAGCTGGGCAAGAACACCACCGATTTGTCCGCCGCCGATAAGTGAAATCTTTTTACGGGCCATTTCTGTTTCCTCCTTAAAATAGTTTGATGTACAAATGAGGCAAGTGGGTATGAAATACGCACCCGCATTTTGTCAGAGAAATTTAGATCGCATCAATTATTGCATTCAAGGTTGCGCTTGGACGCATTGCCTTTTCCGTCTTGATCGGATCTGTCTGATAATAGCCGCCCAAATCAACAGGTTTTCCCTGGGCTCCAATAAGCTCTTCATTGATCTTTGCCTCGTTATCAACAAGCTGCTTCGCAACCTTGGCAAAACGCGCCTGCAGGGCCTTGTCTTTTGTCTGCTCGGCCAAAGCTTCCGCCCAGTACATTGCGAGGTAGAAATGACTGCCCCTGTTGTCAATCTGACCAACCTTACGTGCCGGGTTCCTGTTGTTATCCAGGAATTTGGCGTTTGCCTGATCGAGCGTATCCG
>JAQTRC010000022.1:26977-42248 GCA_028712665.1 Desulfuromonadaceae bacterium | reverse complement strand
ATGATCTACGGCATCGGAACCGATATAATCGCCACTTCACGTTTCCAGCGCTTTCTGGATGAAGGAAACAGAGCCATTCTTGACCGGCTCTTTTCTAGGCAAGAACTGGAAACGTGCGGCAAGCGCAAGGATGCCGCTTCATGTCTTGCCGCCCGGTTTGCCGCCAAGGAAGCTTTCATGAAAGCACTCGGAACCGGCTTGCGTGGCGGCATTACATGGCATGATGTTGAAGTTGCAAATGATCTGCTGGGTAAACCTGAGCTGATCCTGTCCGGCAGGATAGATGAGCTGTTTAAGGAAAGGGGCTTGAACACCCCCCTGCTTTCCCTTTCCCATGACGGCGGCCATGCAGTTGCATTGGTGGTTCTGGAGACTTTATGAGGATAGTTGCCGCAAATACGATGCAGGATATAGACAGGCGGGCCATCGAGGATTTTGGAATGCCGGGGCTCACACTGATGGAGAATGCCGGGAACTGCTGTCTGGACGTGATCCTCGGCGAGTTCGGCCTGAAAGGTCGAGCGGTGGTTCTGGCCGGCAAAGGGAACAACGGAGGGGACGGCTATGTCATCGCCCGCCTGCTGAGTCAGAAAGGATGGAGTGTCAAAGTCATCATACTTGCAGATCGTGAACAGGTTGGCGGAGACGCCGCCATTAACCTGAAGAAACTTCCTGCCGCAATGATGGATTTCTGCACACTCAAAGGAGAACTGACCGCCTCGCATGTAGATGAAATTTTTCGGGCCGACGTTATAGTGGACGCCCTGCTTGGCACCGGCCTTAGCTGCGACGTAAGCGGCATCTTTCTGGAGATCATCGAACTGGTCAACGCCTCCGGTCGCCCTGTTTTGTCTGTAGATATTCCGTCCGGCATCCACGGCACGACTGGACTGGTTATGGGGAAAGCGATCCGGGCCTCCGTAACTGTTACCTTTGCTTTTGCCAAACTGGGGCATGTCCTGTTCCCTGGAGCCGAACATACCGGAAGACTGGTAACCGCCAACATCGGTATTCCGCCTGAACTGATGGAAAGCGCTTCGGGATACGATTTCCTGAATAAAGAAACTATGCGCCCAATTCTGCACCGTCGAGATCGCCATGCCCATAAGGGTAATTTCGGTCACTGCCTGATCATCGCAGGTTCGACAGGAAAAACGGGAGCGGCGGCCCTCTCGGCCAACAGTGCGGTCAGGGCCGGCTCAGGCCTTGTAACCCTCGCTGTTGCAGAAAGTATCCATCATCTGCTGGAAATAAAAACCACTGAAGCGATGACCTCTCCTCTGCCGGATTCGGAGAACGGCTACCTGACAGGCAGCGCCTTGCCGGCAATCGAAAAGTTGCTGGCCGGCAAGGATGCCGTTGCCATCGGTCCCGGTCTGGACCGTCATCCTGAAACATATCTGCTGGTGCGGAATCTCGTGGAAACGGTTGCACTGCCGCTCGTGATCGATGCGGATGCCCTGAACGGAGTGGCGGAGGAGATAAGCGTTTTAAAGCGGAAAAAATCGAAGGAGGTAATTATCACCCCTCACCCAGGTGAAATGGCCCGGCTGCTGGGCATTTCAGTCCCGGATGTGGAGGCAAACCGCATCTCTGTAGCCCAGGATTTTGCCCGTAACTACGGTGTATATCTGGTGTTGAAGGGTGCCCGCACAATTATTGCCACCCCGAGCGGATCGGTCGCGATAAACGGTACCGGCAACCCCGGAATGGCTACCGGCGGAATGGGAGATCTGCTGACCGGCATCATTGTTTCGTTGCTGGGACAGGGGTACGCAGCAGGGGATGCCTGCCGTCTTGGAGCATTCATCCACGGATTTGCTGCCGATATGGTGGCCGAAGAGAAGGGAGAGATCGGTATGAATGCCACGGATGTTCAGGAGAAACTCCCCTACGCCTTCAATAAATTGCTGAAAGCTGAGTAATACTACCCCGACATTTCAAACTCTCCCCCACCCCAACCCTCACCCAGCGGGGGGAGGTCGGGAAGGGGGAAGATCAGCACTAAACATAAGGAGATTTCATCATGCAAACGGTTGCAGATATAATGACAGAAGAGGTTGTCACGGTAAAGGGATCAACCACCGTTAGAGAGATGGCCGAAATATTCGACAAAATGCGCATTGGCACTCTTCCCCTGGTAGACAATGCCGGCAATCTTGCCGGTATAGTTACAGCCTCGGACCTGATCGAGCAGGGGCGTCCCCTGCATATCCCGACGGTAATATCGCTTTTTGACTGGGTCATTCCTCTTGAGAGCGAGCAATCCTTTGAAAGGGATCTCAAAAGAATTACAGCCCAGACAGCCGCTGAATTAGCTGCAAAGGACGTAGCTACCGTTTCGCCCGGAGATCTGGTCAGCACTGCTGCGGAAATAATGAGCAGCCGCAAACTGCATGCTCTGCCTGTAGTGGAGGGGAAAAAGCTGGTCGGAATAGTGTCGCGCATCGATATCATTCGTAACATGAACCGTTAGGGACCCTTTAATGCCCGTAATGGAGATTATTTCCAACTCCCCGTTAGAAACCGAAGAACTGGGAGCACAACTCGGATCTCTTCTGTCCGCAGGAACTTTTGTGGCTTTACATGGTGCTCTTGGAGGCGGTAAAACCTGTTTTACACGTGGGATTGTAGCGTCTCTGGCGCCGCAAAGCGCTCATCTGGTCGCCAGCCCCACTTATGCAATAATGAACAGCTATTTTGGAGACACCCCGGTCTATCATTTTGATTTATACCGGCTTACCGGAGACAACGACGTTGCCGAACTTGGCCTGGATGACTATTTTCATGGCGATGGTGTCTGTGTGATTGAGTGGTCAGAGAGGCTTTTTGAACTGCTCCCGGATGATTATATTACTGTCGGATTCGAGTACTCCGGCGACAACCAGCGCTCGATCACCCTGAACGCCTCCGGTCCAATTTCCGGACAGACCTTGAAACGATTGGCGGCGTTAAGAAGTTGTTGAAATTTTCTTTGACCTGACAGCAGTTTTTCTGCTATAGAGCAAAATCCTCTTGATCATCTCTTCCACCAATTTACATGAAGGAGAGCAGTATGGCGCTTGTAGTCCAGAAATACGGCGGCACTTCGGTCGGTACAACCGATCGTATCAAAAATGTCGCCAAACGCATCATCAAAACCTATGACGCAGGAAACGACTTGATTGTAGTCGTTTCGGCAATGTCCGGCGAAACAAACAAACTGGTCGCGCTGGCCAATGAAATGTGCGAAATCCCCGACGGTCGCGAGTATGACGTGCTTGTCGCAACCGGCGAGCAGGTCACAATCGGGCTTCTGGCCATGTACCTGAAGTCGCAGGGGTACAAGGCCAAATCCTACCAGGGGTGGCAGGTGCCGATCATTACGGACTCGACCGCCACCAAGGCTCGCATAGAAAGCATCGATGACAAAAATGTCCGCGCTGACCTTAAAGAGGGGACAATTGTGATCCTGGCCGGTTTTCAGGGAATCGACGCCAGCGGCAGTGTCACTACCCTTGGGCGCGGCGGTTCAGATACCTCGGCTGTGGCCATCGCTGCTGCGCTTAAAGCCGATGTCTGCGAGATATACACTGACGTCGACGGAGTCTACACCACCGATCCCAACGTTTGCAGAGAGGCCCGAAAAATAGAGAAGATCTCTTATGATGAGATGCTGGAACTGGCCAGTCTGGGGGCAAAAGTCCTTCAGATCCGTTCCGTGGAGTTTGCAAAAAAATTCAACGTGGATGTGCATGTCCGCTCAAGTCTAAACGAAAACACCGGTACCATCGTTACCAGGGAGGATGAAGATATGGAAGGGATTCTCGTTTCAGGGGTTGCTTACGACAAAAATGAGGCCAAAATTGCCGTGATGAGTGTTCCGGACAAGCCTGGCATCGCTGCAAAGATTCTAACTCCGCTCTCCGACGCGGCTATCTCTGTTGACATGATCGTCCAGAACGTCAGCAGTGATGGTCTGACTGACTTCACTTTCACCGTCACCAAGGCCGATCTGAAGCAGGCGCTTCTGATTACCAACGAAGTAGCTAAGGAGATTCAGGCCAAGCAGGTTCTGTCCGATGAGAATATTAGCAAGATATCTATTGTCGGCCTTGGTATGCGCAGCCACGCAGGTGTCGCCACCCAGATGTTCACCGCACTGTCGCAGAACAGCATCAATATCCAGATGATTTCAACTTCAGAAATCAAAATTTCTGTTGTTATAGATGAAAAATATACAGAACTGGCCGTGCGTGTAATGCACGAAACCTTCGGTCTTGCCGGCTGATTTTTAAGAGTGACGACTTATTAAAAGGGGGGGAACAGATCCGGTTCTCCCCCTTTTAATATTTTCGCACTAATTATGATTGTAGTGGCCACGGAAAACAAACTTTCATGAAACCCGAAAAAACAGGCCATAATTTTTTCAGCTACCGGGACAACTGTTTGCAACCTGTCAGGACAGGGGTTGTCAGTGAATACCCGATACAGCTGATCGTCAACGGCCGTGAAATAGCGACTCTGATAGGCTCTCCGCACGATCTCCGGTTTCTGGTTGCCGGCTTCCTGCGTCTGCAGGGTTTTGTGACGACTCTGGCCGATTTTGAGATTTTCAGCGTTTGCGAGGATTTCGGCACCGCCAATGTCAGGATCAAGGGAGAGCTTCCAGAGCGTCTTAAGCCGGTTCTGACATCCGGTTGCGGCGCCGGCATAAGTTTCAGTATGCCCAATGCAATTCCGTCTCAAACGCCATCCCTGAAGCAGAGAGTTCAGCCGGCTCACATTTTCTCTCTAATGGAAGAGCTGGCAAAAAAAGCGGATCACTACCGTTCTCACGGAGGTATCCATTCGGCCGCAATAGGGCGTCTTGGAAAGCTAATGCTTTACGCCGAAGATCTGGGCAGACACAACACCTTTGACCGTATCGCCGGGGAAGCTCTCTTCAAGGGGATCGAACTTGCAGGGACGGAACTGGTTACTTCCGGCCGGGTCTCGACCGAGATGGTCGCCAAGGCTGCCCTGATGGGGATCAATCTGATCGCATCGCGCACCTCACCGACCGACATGGCCGTGAAGCTTTGCGACCAGGCGAACATCTGTCTGGTCGGCTACGTACGGGGAGGTTCCTTCAACGTCTACAGCCACCCCGAACTGATTGAGGATTTCCCGTCGGACAGCAAGATTAAAGACGTGACCGGTGTTATTCTGGCCGGGGGATCATCCAGCCGCATGGGGAGGAACAAGGCGTTGCTGGAGGTAAACGGCTCACCGATAATAGCCCGGATTTACCGGACTATGGCAGAGCTGTTCCACGAGGTGATAATAGTTACCAACACGCCTCAAGAGTACCTATTCATACCCTGTCGCAAGGTGCCGGACATCTACCCCGGAATCGGTTCTATTGCAGGCCTCCACTCGGCACTTGCCCATAGTCCGACAGAGCACACCTTCGTCACCGCGTGCGATTTGCCGTTTGCAGATCCGCAGATCATCCGGTATCTGTGCGATCTTAGGCATCTGGAATACGACGCTGTAATTCCCTTAAGCGAAGGTGGGCAGGAACCGCTGCATGCTGTCTATAACTCAAATTGCAAGGTTGTCTTTGAGTCTGCCATAATAAACAATGAACGGAAAATTCTGGACATACTGCCGCGAATGAAGTTACGGCTGGTGAGATGGGAGGAGATGAAGGCGATCGCCGGTTCATCGGCGGCTTTCCTCAATGTGAACACACCTGAGGAGTACGGTATGATTGGGGATATCAGGTAGATCTGGTCTCCCGTTTGCGATTGCGCAGTTCTGAGAAAAAGCTGGAGAGCAGGAGAGAACATTCGCTTTCGAGAATCTGCGGCAGCAGATCGACGCGGTGATTCAAGCGGGAATCGTTGGAAAGGTTGTAGAGCGAGCCGGCCGCACCCCCTTTGGGATCATAACAGCCGAAAACTACCTTTGGGATGCGGGCCAGAATAATCCCCCCCATGCACATGATGCAGGGTTCGAGCGTCACATAAAGAGTCGCATCCAGAAGCCGCCAGGAACCAAGTTTACGGGCGGCTTTTCTAATCGCGATAAGTTCGGCGTGGGCCAGCGGATCCTGAGATGTTTCGCGCAGGTTGTGTCCCCGCGCAATGATGCGGCCATCGCGCACGATAACGCAGCCGATCGGCACTTCCTGCTTGGCTCGGGCCTTGCGGGCCTCGGAGATAGCGCGGGTCATCCAGTAGTCGTGGTTTGATTCAATCATTTTTGGAAATCTAGCACAGCAGAGAAGGCCGGGCAAAGGATTATTGCTCCTGATAAAGGGAGGGTTTCAATTATTATGCTGGAAATCCACAATTTCTCGTCCAGAGTTTCCTGATGGAAATTAATTAACATAGATATCTTGTATTCCCGTATAGATGTTTTATACTTAACAGTAACATTTAATCTGGAGATTGCCCAGTAGTGTCCGGTTTGGTCTTTACATTAAGCCTCCCCTCCCTTGACGGACCCAGAGGGCCTAAAGGAGGGGATTGAGGGGTGGGTGAAGCTGCCGTCAGCATCAAATGTGGCAAATTCCCCCACCCCCTAACCCCCTCCCGCAAGTGGAGGGGGGACTTTTAGGCAACGGCAAATACCAAACCGGACATCGCTGGGGATAGGACTAAGTATCTAGACGCGGTCCAAACTTTTCTTGCATGGCGGATAACTATGACTTTATCATTATTTCAACCGATATCGATAGCTTGCCTGCTGCCTGGCATATTCCCGCAGGTAGCTCTCTTTACAATAAACGAGGGGAAACATGTTCTCTATATTGAAGAGACACGCCGATTCACAGAGGCTGATAGAGACAGGTTGCTGGATAACAATATTTCTACTATGTATGTCAGATCCGGTGATTTTAAAGAGGTATCCCGTTTTGCCGAAGAGAACCTGCCGCTGATACTGGACAGGAACGATGTCGACCAGACATCGAAATCTGAAGCTCTGATCCAGACATCTTCGAATTACTTGAGGGATATATTTTCGGACCCTGAAAATTCACAGGACGCCGAACGTTGCAAAAAATTGACGAAACACCTTGCCACCTATATCACTACGGATCAAAACATATCAAGAATGATTCTGGCAATGGGCGGTTCATCGCCGTTTGCCATCAGGCACTCCATGCAGGTTGCAACCATGTCCATGCTGGCATGGTCGAAGCTCTTCCCGGAAAAGAGTGAAGATCTGGTTGATATCGGTGTCGCCGGGATGCTTCACGATATCGGAATGTCTCTTATCCTGTCAAATGTAGTGGAAGATATCGATTACTGGAGTACCCCAAGCGTAGATCAGATAAAACGCCACCCTATCGAGGGGTACGTATTTCTGAAAAAGAATGCTCAGTACAACGATCTGGTACTTGATGCCGTCCGGCATCACCATGAGAGATATTTTGGCGGCGGGTATCCTGGAGGGCTAAAGGGGGACGAAATAAAAATTTCCACTCAGGTCATCGGCTTGTCTGACATGTACTGCACTCTGATAACCGACAGACCTACACGCAAAGCCTCAACACCGGAAGAAGCTTACAAAATAATCGGGGATGAAGACAATAAGTGTTTTTCCACGCTGTTATTCACAGCGTTTCGATATGTAATTAAATTTGACGGCTCGCAATAATCTGCAGGTTGGCTTACCTCTCCCGCATCATCCCTAAAAACAGACCCAGCGCAAGCAGAGCCGAACTGCCGGCTGCGGCAAAACAGAGCGGGTAGCCGATCTGTTCCAGAGCGACACCCATGACGGCTGAACCGAACATCATCCCCAGATAGATACAGCTGTTATACATACCCATGGCCAACCCTCGCTGAACAGCCGGGATCAGTTCTGCGATCAGGGCACCGATAGCGGTGAAGGTCAGGGCCATCCCACCCCCATGACCACGGCGCAGAGCATCAGTTGCGCAAGTTGCACCACCTGCCCCAGGGCCGTCAGCGCTATTGCCAGACAGAGCAGGCCGACAGCTACGAGCCAGCGGCGATCAAAGCGATCGGCCAGGGAGCCGATCGGTACTCTGCCAACAACATTTGTTACAGCCTGGGCGGCAAATATCAAGCCGACCCGGGCCGGATCGTAACCATGCTGCGAGGCGTATAAAGGGAGAAATGTCAGGAACACACCAAAACCGATACAGCTGCCGGCAGTTGCAAGCAGACAGGCCAGCAGACTGCGGTTCCGCAGCAAGTTGACGCTCTCTGCGAGGGCAATATGCAGATCCGTCTTGTGGCGGGGAGGCCCCTGGGGGAGCAACATCAGGGCCAACAATGTAACCGCAACCAGCACTCCTCCGGAAACTAAAAACACCTGACGGAGCCCCAAAACCTTGGCAAGGTAGCCGCCTGATGCAGGCCCCAGTGTCATTGCGACGTAGATTGCGGTAGTATACCAACCGTAAGCCTGACCGAGCCGGTTGGAAGGCATCACATCGGCTACCAGTGAAAGCATGCCGGGAGCAAAGGCTGCCAGACCGGCGCCGAAGATGATATAGGCCGCAACCATCTGTCCCGGCTCGTGGCAGAGTGTAACCAGGAGCGAAGAGATGGCTGTAGCTGTCACACCGGCAATTATCGGCAGTTTGCGCCCGGTGCGGTCGGCCAGCAAGCCGGCGGGAATGGATAGCAAGCCGGCAGTCAGCATGAAAGCCCCGTTGATTGTGCCCACCTGGGCCGGACCGGCTCCAAGCGAGGCTGCGAACAGCGGCATGACCGGTATGCGGAGGTACGAGCTGAAAAAGGCGGCAAAACCGATCAGGCAAACCAGAAGAAACGGAGTAAGGTCATGCGTGTTTTTAGTCATCTGCCCACATCACCGGTTGATTAACCCCATCATTGATTGCAGTCCAAACCTTGGGCCGGTACAAGCAACCCCTCTGTTCCAAGTTTTATCTGTTTCATGTTCCAGCTCCCTTGTACTCTTTTCTTTGCAGGCGTTTTCCAATCCTTGCCAATCGGGCATAATCCCTTTCCGGTTTTATCGGATCACGTTTAGATACAGGCTTCAGCCCACACGTATTCCTTCCGGTGGAATACTTCAGTGCTTCCGGCCGATACTGCAGCTCCCGCCGTCACAGGAATGTCTCTTCGGAAGATAGGGTCGAATGAGGGCGAATCCCTTATATAGCAGACGTGCAACAGGATTTATCACCGGCAAATTTATGAGGCTTCCCATTATGCAATAAATAGTCGAATCCGGGAACGCCTGCCAGATAGCCCGGAATGCCTCTATACCACGATAAACTTCACCCGACCGATCTATGGCATGCAGTTCGTACATGAATGCCTCAAGGGGAATGTGGAAAGGCTCAGGCTTAAAGTCCGGGGATTTGATGTTGACCGCTACGAGTCTCCCACCATGATCCAGGCTCAGATAATGTTCGATCTCTCTGGCGCAAACCGAGCAAGATCCGTCGTAGAACAGCTGTATCGGGAATTGAGGCTTATTCAACATTGTCGTCACGGCTGTCTCGATAGTTTGACAGACTAAGCGAATATCTGCCGCATCTGGTTATACCGATAAGAGGCACGAAATTCAGACCGGACGTTACCGGTCTATACTCTGTCCGACCCGTAATCTGCCTCAGGCAGGCGACCGGGTGTATGAGCCGGAGCCGCACGCAGATATTGAACCGGCCAGGGTGGAAGCTGCCCTAGTTCCCGTGCCGCCCGCAAAGGCCAGTATGGATCACGGAGCAGCTCCCTGCCGAGAAGCACAAGATCGGCCTGGCCGCTGCGTATGATATGATCGGCTTGCGCCGGAGCGCTTATCATCCCCACTGTGCCGGTTTTTATCCCCGTTTCCCGCCGGATCCTTTCGGAAAATGCCGTCTGGTAACCTGTCCCGACCGGAACAGCGGCGTGCGGCAGATTCCCGCCTGAAGAACAGTCGATCAGATCGATGCCGAGCGATTGGAGTTGACCTGCCAGCGTCAGAGACTGTTCAAGATCCCATCCGCCATCGGTCCAATCGGTAGCTGAAATCCTCACAAATAGAGGCAGATTCTCGGGCCATACGCCACGAACTGCAGAAACTATATCACGCAGTAACCGGGTACGGTTCTCAAAATTGCCGCCGTACCGGTCGTTACGTTGATTGCTGAGAGGAGATAAAAATTGATGCAGTAAATATCCGTGGGCAGCGTGTATCTCCGCGACCCGGAAACCGGCCTGGCAAGCCCGGCGGGCAGCCTGAACGAAGGCCTCAACAATTTCAGTAATATCTTCTTGCGAGAGGGGCTCCGGGAGTGCGCACCCCTCGTCATACGCGATGGAGCTGGGGGCTGCAACCGGCCATCCCCCCTCCGTTTCTGGAAGGGCTCCGGGCCGATTCTCCCACGGAGGCGCTACACTGGCCTTGCGGCCTGCGTGGGCCAACTGGATACCGGCTACAGACCCCTGTTGATCTATGAAACGGACTATCCTCGCAAACGGTTCGATCTGCTCGTCGCTCCAGATACCCAGGTCCTTCGGGCTGATGCGCCCTTCTGCGGTTACTGCCGTGGCTTCGGTCAGCACCAGACCGGCGCCGCCTACTGCACGGCTTCCAAGATGAACCAGATGCCAATCGTTCGCAAAACCATTCTCGGCAGAGTACTGGCACATCGGCGAGAGTGCAATCCGGTTCGGCAGAGTCACACCGCGAAGTGAAAGCTGTTCAAACAGATGAGTCATTATCTCCCCTTCTTGGAAAAAGCTGTCTAACTCTTTGAAATATTGATATCCGGGCCTCGCTTGTAAGCGCCTGCTTTTGGCCGCGGCTCTGTGGCAAATGCTTTTGCCGGGATGATTCGTTAACGGTCTGCCACCTCAATACGGTTCTTGCCGCTATTTCTGGCCTTCGCCAGGGCTTTAGCCGCTTCACTATTCAGAGCGACGACATCATTGATTTGGGGATAGGGGGCGATACCCCCGCTAAGGGTCAGATGGAACTCTCCAAGATCGCATTCGTGCTTGATCCTGGCAAAACTTTCCCGAATCTTGTCTAAAATCATAAAGGCCGCATCCGCTTCGGTATCCGGCATGATCACTGCGAACTTCTGCCCCCCGCATCTGCCAACCACATCGGAGGCCCTGACCCGTCGTTTGAGAAGCAGAGCGGTCATGACAATGACCCGATCTCCGGAAAGATAACCGTACTTGTCGTTCACCGCCTGGAAATCATCCAGCTCGATGAGCGCATAGATACAGGGGCTGCTGCTCTTTTTCGCACGGATCAGCGCCATCTCGAGCTGTTCCTGGGTCTTGACCAGGTTCAAGAGTCCGGTCAGGCTGTCCCGCGCCATGAATTTGCGTACGATCCTCATCCGCTCGGCCCTGATGATAACCGACGAAATCAGAAACTCGGGGTGTATCGGTTTGGTCAGAAAATCATCTCCTCCCATCCGGATGGCCTCCAGCTGTATATCCACGCTGGTCTCGGCGGAAAGAAATACGATCGGGATACCGTCGTAATCCTCTATCTGACGGATAGCACGCGCCAGTTCATGCCCGTTGCATCCCGGCATGTACATGTCGAGCAGCACCAGATCGGGTCTGAATCCAACCATATGTTTCAACATCTGCATCGGATCGTTGATGACCCTGGTACTCATGCCCTGTTCTTGAAGGATTGTCGCATGAAGTTGCGAGAGTTCCACGTCATCGTCGACGATAAGCACCCGGTACGGTTCCTGAACCGTTCCGAACGCCAGATTATCGAGTTTTTCTACAAGGTCGCACATTGCTACCGGTTTAAGAAAATAGGCCTGACCGCCAGCCTGAACGGCCTTGAGGCGCGCCTCTAGCATGTTGCGCTGGGACATGAAGATAACCGGTATTGTTGGGCAATTTTCGCGCCGGAGTTCCATTATCGCTTCGGCGCCGGCAAATTCCGCCCCGGGAAAATTCATGTCGGAGATGATGACCGCCGGAGTGGCATGCATGACCGCTTTCTTCATCGCACTCAGATCGTTGTAGAAACGGACGTCATAACCGAAACATTCTATCTGGGCCGCCAAGTGTTCGCCCAATGCGCTGTCGTCATCCACAACTATAACAAGTTTGTTGGATTTATCGACATTGTCGCTTCGCGCTCCTATCTGTAGCACCCCCATCTGGACTTCGGCTTGTTCAGTGCGGATATCGGCGGTTTCTGCCAACTCCTGCATTTTCATCCCGATCCAGAGTTTCACGGATTGGGTAGGAGCTGAGCTGCCAAGAGCCTTGAGGGCGGTCTCTATCTCGCGTACCTTGTCGCCAAAGGCCTTGAAACCGAATGACGGCGCAGATCCGGACAGGGTGTGAAGCGTGAGCAGGAAGTTCTTCATCTCCGCCTGGTCCGCCCGCATCCCCTGTACGATATTCCAGGCGTCTTTCATCTGTTCCACTTTTTTTGGGAGTTGCTCTGCAAAACGATCCCGTAACTTTTGAAGTTTGTCTTTAGCTGAAACTGTCGGTTCTGCCATGACCAGTATGCCTCTCATTTATCAGATATTGTTTTCCGGGAAACAGGATAAATCATACGTATACACTGTATATTTCGCAAGCGCTTTAAACGATGGGGAATGATAATAAGTTTATGGTCGGTATGTAATCTCAAAATATTAAAATGATGCCGGGCGCAACATGCGAAAAGGCCGCCTTTTCAGGCGGCCTTTTCGGATCGTAGCTGTCTGTTTAACCTACTTGCTGTTTTTTACTTCCACGATCTCATCTTTCCTGGCAGAGAGCGCCCCTTTTATCATGCCGTAAAGCATCATGATAGCAGGTATGCACTGGATAACTACCACCAGGGCGCAGAAGCCGAGGAAGAGAAGAATCAGCGGGCCGCTTACGAATACTTTGTTGGTTGCGGCAGATGAGGCAAGGGCTCCGGTGGCCGTTAAGAGGGTGAGGGCTGCTGTGCTGAATACTGTTGATAAGGTTTTCATGGCTGTTCTCCTTGTCTGGATTTTATTTGCGCAAGATACTTCTTGGCGTAGCCTCTCTCTACTTCGTTTCAGATTTGGCTTCTTTTTTGGAAGTGATTCCTTTGACCAGTCCTGTGATCAACATGACGGCCGGGACTAACTGCCCTACAATGATCAGCGCGAAGAATCCGAGGAATATCCATACAAAGATCCCGCTATCTTCTGTGCCTGCTGTTTCAGATGCCGCCAATGCCATTGCCGGAGCGATGATTCCCATTATCGTAGTTATTGCTTTCATGACATCCTCCTATTTATTTTTGGGTTGAGATTTAATTGCTTTTGTAAATGTTGTTGCACAGCCGATGCCAACTGTTGTACTGAATATATAACATGTCGATATTGTGAATAATTATCTTAATAATTACTGTCATCAACACTGAACAGCAGCAAAAAGTGCCCTCTGCTGTATGAAAAATATAACGGTTAATAATCCGCCAACATGGCATAAAGCCAAATATTACTTGATGTTACATCAAAGCAGAATATATCCTGGGTGTATAAATCTCTTATACCCTCTTAAGTAGATTGGATATTGTCGCCCCTGTATCTTTAGCGGAGGATCGAGTGAGGTTTATGACGATTTCGTGGATACCTTCAGGAGCGGAACGTGGCAGGGGGAGGAAAGCAAACATGCAACCAACATACGAACATGCAGAGCTGAAAGGAAACGGATGTCCGCTGTAATTGAAGTAGACAACTTGCGCAAATCCTACGGCGCTGCTGTTGCGGTGGACGGAATCAGTTTTGCGGTGCAGGCGGGTGACTGTTTTGGCCTGCTGGGACCAAACGGCGCGGGCAAGACTACAACTATCCGGATGATCTACGGCTTCACCCCACGGGAGAGTGGCCGCCTCCGTCTCTTCGGTATGGACTGCGACGCGGCATGGCGTGTTCTGAAGGCCGGCATAGGGGTCTGCCAGCAGGAGAACAACCTTGATCCAGATCTGACGGTACGCGAGAACCTGGAAATTTTTGCGGCCTATTTCGATCTCCCTTCCGAAGTTGTCCGCGAAAGGGTCGCGTCTCTTTTGCATTTCACCGCCTTGGAGGGACGCGAGCAGGCAAGCGTCCGGGATCTTTCCGGCGGACTGATGCGACGCCTTGTGTTGGCGCGGGCGCTGATCAACGAACCGCAGTTGCTGATTCTGGACGAGCCGACCACCGGACTCGATCCGCAATCGCGTCACCAGCTCTGGAGCCGCCTGGAGGAACTTAAGCAACGCGGACTGACTACCTTGTTGACTACCCACTACATGGACGAGGCGCAACGGTTGTGCGACCGTTTGGTGATAATGGACAAGGGGAAAATCCTTGTGGAGGGGGCGCCGCTCGACCTGATCAGGCAGCATGTAGGGATCAGTGTAATAGAGGTTGTCGCACCCTGTGACGACATGCGACGGATGCTTCAGGATAAAGGCCTCTCCCATGAGGATTTGGGCCAGCGTCTGGTTATCTACAGCAGCGACGGAGATGCGCTCTATCGAGAGTTGCTAGATAAGCATTGCCGCGAGGGGTGCATGCTTCGTCCGGCGACTCTTGAGGATGTCTTCCTCCGGCTGACCGGAAGGGAGTTGCGCGAATGACCGGTTTTGATCTGAGCAGACGTTTCGTGCGTGTCTGGCAGAGGAATCTGCTGGTTTACAGCAAGACATGGAAGATATCCTTTGTGCCGCCGCTCCTTGAGCCGCTCTTCTATCTTGCCGCCTTTGGCGTCGGTCTCGGAGGGTTGGTCGGCGCGCTCTCCTACGGTGGCGAATCCACTAACTACACCTCCTACATCGCACCGGCGCTTATTGCGATAAACATCATGCAGAGCGCTTTCTTCGAAAATACCTACGCCTCTTTTGTCCGTATGTTTTACCAGAAAACCTTCGATGCGATGCTTGCCACACCGTTGACAATCGAAGAGGTTATTACCGGTGAAATACTCTGGGGGGCAACCAAGTCGGTAATCGGCACTGCGTTGATGATGGTGATTATCTCCCTCTTCGGCCTGCTTCACTACCCTCATGCCCTGCTGCTTTTGCCTGCGGCGTTTTTAGGCGGTCTGGCCTTCGCTTGCGCAGGCATGATCTGCACCTCCATTGTGCCGACCATAGAGACCTTTAACCTCCCTCTCTTCCTCTTCATTACCCCGATGTTCCTCTTTTCCGGCACCTTTTTCCCTATCGAAAATCTCCCAGGCTGGGCCCAACTTGTCGCAAAAGTCCTCCCCCTGACACATCTGGTAGAGCTCTGCCGTTCCCTCGCCCTCGGCCGGTTGTCTTCTGCAACTTTGGCGGCGGTCGCTTACCTTCTTATCTGGAGTGCGGTTCTCTT
>JAQTRC010000022.1:0-26877 GCA_028712665.1 Desulfuromonadaceae bacterium | reverse complement strand
CGGGGAAAATCATGGATGATATCGGGATAAGGCCGTTAATGAAGTTTTTTGGAAACCACTCAGGTATCGGGAGTTAATGGGATTAGTTTTGTTTGTCTCCCGAGGAGATGGATTGCATAAAGTCCCGCAATTCCTTTCTGAATGCGACAAAAGCCTCTTTCTCTTTGCCAAAAGTTTCATTGACGCAGTCGGTAACCTCAGAATGAAGCTGGAGCAGTTTTTTGCGATCCTCCGCCGAACTCCTCAGTCTCTTTGTAAAATCCTGTAACAAAGCGCTGCTGCCGCTGTCAGCTTCTCTCGGGATACTCTTTTTCTCAGCGGGTATTTCCTTAAGGTGGCGGGGGGTCATAATGCCGAGAAATCCGTCAAAAATTTCCGGAGTAAAATATTTTTTTTCAGAATTTAATGTCTTCAACGCTTCTTCCGGGGTGGATGCGCTCCTATAAGGCCTGTTCATTGTCAATGCACAGTATATATCGCATATCGAAACCAACATGGCATGCCTCGATATGCCGAGCCCGCTAAGTCCTCTCGGGTAGCCGCTGCCGTCGTGGCGTTCATGATGACTCAGAGCGATATCAAGCGAAATCTGATCCGTAATGAACATTTCACAAAGCATGTCGTACCCATATCGAGGATGAAGCTTGACTCTGTAATACTCGCTCTCGGAAAGGGCATCGGTTTTTTCAGTGATATTGCTCGCGATTTGCAACATGCCGATATCGTGCAGCATCGCGCCGGCGCCAATTCCGATCACTTCATTTCGGCTGGCTTTGAACAGTTTTTCATGCAAAAACATCGATAGAATAGTGACTTGTGCCGAGTGGATAACGAGGTATTTTTCATAATTCTGCTCAAGTTTGTTAAAATGGCTGGTCAAATCATCACGGTCTTCAAATTTAAAAGAGAGTTTCTTCAGTATGGCAAGGCATTTATGGAATGCCGCCGGTTTTTTGGAATTTGTAAAAATATCATTGATACAGTCGATAATTACATGGCTGGAAATCAGATTCTTTGATTTTTGGGGCACCCTTTCGTTTGAAAAAATATCACCCATGTTTTTTTCGATATATGTCTCAACCAAATCCCAATCGGCGTTGTCGATATAAACGAATTCAGTCCCGTTCTCTCTCAGCCGTTCCAGATTCTGCTCGGTAAGTTCTGTATCCTGTGGTTTGTAGAGAGTAAAACCCTTTTCATGTTTTACAAACAGTTCAACCTTGGGAAGCTTTTTGGGGATAACGGAGTCAAGAACGATGGGTAAATATTTTATTGACATATGATCCTCTATCGATAAATAAGGGCTGAATTGAAGGAACCGGTCATTTTAAGGCGTCTCTTCGTTCACGCCGTCAGCTCTTATTTCGTTCAGCGGCTCAATTCGCGCAGTATTTTGCCCGCCGCCGCCTTTCATCAAAGGCGCATACTACGGGATTTTAACCTTGTCGTCAACTGTGGGAATAATCGACTCTCACCAGATATACTCCTTTGCTATATCACGTTTGTCTTTGCCGGAAAGGATGTGCAGCACCCTTAACTTCTGCAGCTTCTGCGGAGACAACGACCCGAGTGGAATATAGACTATTTTGCGGTCAAGACGTGCGGCAATCTGTTTGAAGATACTCCGGGGGGGCTTTGCCGCCACGTAGAGCACGTACTTCTCGATTGAGTAGTCCAGTGCCGCCATCAGTAGAATCTCTGCCCTGGTTGAAGCCAAAATGTAATCAGGGTCCTGCCAGACGTCGATCATGCGCCGGGGAGGATATGAGAGCAGGAAACCGCCGTACTCACTCCGGCAGATACCGGGCCCCACAATGTTATCAACCGGATCGGTGGCGTAAAAGGCCATATCCGACTCCTGATCATGCTCCCCCAGCCAGGTCATCCGATATGGATAGCGTTCTTTGAGACGATCCTCATCGAAAATCACCACAAGGGAGCCGATCCCTCCCTTCGCCCGCTGCTGCTCCCTGACGTAGATCGCCCCTTCGTGGATATTGCGCAGCGTTTCGCGCATATCAATGCCATCCAGGAGCGAGGTACTGAACTTTTCGCTGCGGCTCAGTTCTTCAGAGAGCTGCATACTCCCCTTCCGCTTTAAGAATCGCCCGTAATCTTCTATTGCAATATCCTCCTGAGGGTAGGAGCAGATCGAAGGATCATCAAAACCTTCCAGCCATTCGCCGGGGCGTTTTTCCCGCTTGCGCCTCAGAATCCCGATCCGCGACAGCCCCTTGCTCCGTTTCTGCAGTGGCCGGAATCGTATCTGGCGGCTCCCCCCCCAGATATCTTCCGGTGAGATGCGGAGAGTGGCAAGGTCGCTGCTCTCTGTCTGCCATGGGTAGAACGTGGCCAGGCGACAGAATGCGTAGGCAAAATTGTCGTCGATGCACCCCCTTGCAGCAGCCAGGAGTTGGAAGAGGTCCGGCAGCAACATGCCGCTTTGAAATGCGTAATTACGCGAAAAGCGGAAGAAAGTCCGTTTCTGCCATATCTTCATTGTTTCACCGGTCTCTTGACGATAGTGCCGGGATGCCTCGCAGAAGAGGCGGTAGATAATGCGCTGCCGGTCGAGAAAAGAACCTTCTCTCCCTATATGGCGGGTGGTTCTCAAGATTGCGTTCTCCAGGAGTTTCTCTTCGGAAAGTTCCTCCCTGCCGCCACGGATCAGCTCAAGGGCATGGAAACGTTTGCGCATCCCGACGCCGCTCTCTTCAGGTTCATCGGGAAGAGGGGCGCGCCGATGCTCGTAGACAGCCGACAAAAAAGGAAATTCAGCCAGGATTTCCCTGCAGGAGTCGGGATGCAGATTCCAGAGAGCGATGCCGTCCCGTCGAATCCGTTCCAGCGGTTCCGCCTGTGGAATATTATAGATCTGTCTGACCCGTTCCAGATGGGCCATGCCACATATGTACAGGATACGCCGGTATCTCAGGGCAAGTTTTTGCAGACGGAAGGCCATGCCCTGCTCACGGCGTTGATCTTCAAGGCATGGGCTCTTATCGGCAGACGATTTCCGGTATTCGCGGTAATAGCTTTCCAGGCCGATCCGGCAGATGCTGTAAGAGTCCGGGAGCGGCTCACGGTGGCGGGGGTAGTTATCGGTATCGACGTCGACAAAGTGTAGCGGGACTCCAATTTCAATAGCCTGCCGTGCAGCCTCTGCCAGAGGATCCGCCGGTTCCACCAGAAGATAGACCGTATCGCCTTCACCCTGCTCGGATCCCTTCTTCAGCGCCTTCTGATAGCTGATAACAGAGATCTGCGGCAGTCGGCGCACCGCTCTCAGAAAAGGGGCCTCCAGAGTGGGGGGAAGTTCGATTGCGACGGCATCCGGTTGTACCCGATGAAATGCCATCCGCACCAGTTGGGCGAATTCCAGGCGGTAGTGAAGCACCGGCAGGGCATGAACAGGACCGAATTTTTCCAGGTGGAGGCGTTGCGGCATGGCTTAATCGAGGTAGTGAAGAGCTTCATTGCCAAGGATTCGCGTCACGGAAAGCCTCAGCAACTCCATCGGTGGTATGGCACCTGCAGCGGACATCTTGAGCGCATAACGGGCGATGTTTATTCCGTCTCTCACCGAATATAGTTCATCTGCCGCATGGGAGCGCTGCAGAAAATTCACGACATACTTCAGAATTCCGCTGTCGGCAAACGGCAGGTTCTCCTTGAGGATTACCAGTTCCTCGTCGGCCTCTGGAAAGTCGATATATATCTGGGGTTGCAGTCGTGAGTGGATATACTCCGGAACCTCAAAGGTTGAGGAGTCTTCGTTCATCGTAACCACGATACGAAAGTCCCTCCCTGCCGGAATCCGCAGACCGGTAACGATCGACTCCACATAGCGGCGGTCATCCAGAAGCGGCGCCAGAGACGCCCATGCTTTCTCGCTCATGCGGTTCCCTTCGTCCAGGATCAGGACCCCGCCCGTCAGCATGGCCGTTACCAGCGACGAGGCGGCATACTGGATCTTTCCGTCCGGACCGATAACCGGCGTGATGATCAGATCTTCGGGACGGGTGTCCATGGTGGCCTGATAAAGGTAGACCGGGCGACTCAACCTTTTGGATGCAGCATAGGCAAGAGTGGTTTTCCCAACCCCCGGCTTCCCTACAAGGCGTGGATTAAAGGGGATGTCACGCTCGTCGATAACCATCCAGGCCGCCAGAAGTTGCATAAGCAGCTCTTCCTGACCAACCCATTGCAGGTTGAGTTCCACAGGCCTGGCGAGCGAAAGTGTAATGCCGTCGATTGTCACCTTATTCATAAAATAGCTCCAGATAATTCCCCAGAATAGTACATCCGCTACAAACCCATTATTTGTACAATGCTGAAAATATTATATGTCCCGTTTTTCCCCTGGCGTCCAATTATTTTCTTGATTTATATTTTCTATTCAGGCATTGTCAACACAATTAGTTAACAAACAGCTTAAATATAGATACACGACAATACTAAACTATCCGCGAGGATAGGACGGAAAGCCTAAGGGTCTCAACGAGACAGCCGGGTCGCCGAAATATCGCGAAAACGATACGAAGCCCCGGCTTTTTTGCGCTCAAAATAATACGACAGGAGGTGATCCGTTATGACTCGATTTTAGCGTCTGCTAAGGCGTAGATTTATACCGCCCGGCATTGGTGTCAAGTTGCGGTATTATAAATGGTCATGATACACGATAATACTAAACCATCCGCGAGGATGGGGCGGAAAGCCTATAGGGTCTCCATGAGACAGCCGGGTTGCCGAAATATCACGAGATTTCGGTGAACCGGCTTTTTTTCGCCCATTTCCGTAAATAACTGAAATCTGCAGGCGTGAACAAGGCGCGATTCATCCTGTGATGGGCCATGGGATTGGGTCGCAACTACAGACCAACCGGCTTCTGACCTGTTTCAGTGAAGAAGGTGGGATAGAGGAGAACGATATGAATAATTGCGCAACGAGGAACGGTGGCCGCACATTAAGCATGATAGCTCTGGAAAAAAATGAAATGAAAAGAGTCGTGAAGAACCCGTTTGCAGCCATCGCCGCTCTTTCACTGGCGACTCTTGCACTTATGTTTGCCGGTTGCGGAGGGGGTAGCGGTGGGGTTTCGTCAGAGGTCGTGAGCGGAACCGCTGCTGTCGGCGCCCCGCTGTCCGGACAGGTAAGTCTGAAGGATTCGGCAACCCCACCCAGGCAAAAATCTACGGCCATAGCAAGTGATGGTTCTTTCGCAGTTGATGTCACCGGCATGAAGGCACCCTTTGTTTTGCAGGCAAACGGAAGCGCCGACGGAGTAAATTACAAACTGCAATCGTTTGCCGAGAGAGCGGGTACCGCCAACATCAACCCTCTCACGAATCTCATCGTAGCCACTGCTGCAGGTGACGACGAACCTGCTGATGTTTATGAAAAATCGGATTCAGACAAAAATCGTAGGATACGGAATAATCTCGAAAAGACACTGTCGATCATACTGGCCAAACTGGAGCCGCTCCTCAAACGGTACAGCGCAGATCACGCAAATCCGATCACTGGCCGCTATATTGCAAATCATCTTGATCTGGACGAGATGTTCGACAATGTGAAAATCACCGTATCACGCGGGACCTTGTCAATTATCAACAAGAAAAACGGAGCTGTAATTTTCTCCGGTCAGGTCAGCGACATCGCCAACGGCATCTTCGACGGCACTGCTTTGCCGCCGACCGCCGCCGTTCCCGCACCCCCAACCGCTCTGACCGCCACTGGCGGTGCAGGGGAGGTGACACTCTCCTGGGGCTCTGTCAGTAATGCAACCTCTTATAATCTGTACTATGCAACCACGACAGGCGTAACTAAAACCGGCGGCACAAAGATTGCCTCCGCTTCCGCCCCATATATCCAGACCGGTCTGTCTGCCGGAACCACCTATTTCTACGTCGTGACTGCCGTTAACGGCGCCGGCGAAAGTGCAGCATCGACCCAGGTTTCAGCGGTCACTGCAGCAACATCGCCGGTACCGGCCGCTCCCTCCCCCCCGACCGGTCTGATCGCGACAGGCGGTACCAATCAGGTGACACTCTCCTGGGATCCTGTAAGCTCGGCTACTTCGTATAATGTCTATTATTCTGCCTCCGGGGGTGTAACGAAGACAAACGGAACCAAAATAACCAACACCTCCAGCCCGACAGTACAAACCGGGCTGACTGCCGGCGCTACCTACTACTATATCGTTACTGCCGTAAACAGCGCCGGTGAAAGCGCCGATTCGCCCCAGGCCAGCGCCGCCACAAATTCCGCCCCTTCGCAGGCGTGCGGCAGCTGCCATGCCATTCCACCTCCGCTTGGCCAACATCTGTTTCACACTAACCAGGGCTATGGCTGTGCGACATGCCATGGTACCGGCTACAGCAGCACAACGGTAAATGCCGCAACCCACATGAACGGCGTCAAGGATGTGAGCCTCACTGTCTGGAATGCAGCGACTCGAAGTTGTGCGAGCTATTGCCACGGAAGCAGATCGTGGTAATAGGGGCGATATGTCTGCGGCAGAAGTATGACGCCGGCAGCAGGGGGGGGGCTCGGTGGGGATACCTCGGTAGATTGCCACTCTTTCAGTTTACGGCTATTTTACATTACTGAACAACCCCAACTATTATATTCTGTCAACATGGTAACAAAAGGGGCTCCGTTTACATGGGGCCCCTTTTGTATGCTCTTTCATTTGATTGCGCGCCGGCTCGGGTAAAAGTCGTCAGACTTTAAAACTAGGGAATAATTCCCGCATTGACCTCTTCTATGACGGAATCGGACTCTCTGATCCTGGCGTAAACGGAGCCGATAGCGGCCAGGAAAGATCCATGCACCTGGCGGGCGTGGTTTATTGTCTATATCCCTAGATTAAAGTCAAGATCGGCAGGCATACAAACATTTCCGGAGGAATTGGCTTGTGCGCCGCAGTTTTCGCATCGCACAGCCGGGTTACCGGTTATCTGCCGGATGGTATCCCATTCCTGCCGGCTTTCGAGTTCGCAGATGTGACCTATATGAAGCTCCGGCTGAACGCAGCTCTTTTTTACAGATTTAGATGTCATGACTTTGGCCTAATGAATAACGAATGTACACTCTGGCCTACTTTGCCCTTTCTATCAAAAACGACGGTTGCAGTTTGTCCTACGCCGTCATCTTCTATTACTGTCCGCGCATCCATACCGACCCATTCCCCTTCAGGATGGCGATGCAAGCCGAGAGTAAGATCTACCGGGACAAATGTCCACGAGCGAACATCAAGTTCTGCACTGATACCATTTGCAGAATCTACCATCAGCATGAGTGCTTCAAGCGGGTCTATTTCCAGATCCTCAATTAACGGTATTCGTGGTTTGCTCCAGACCGTTGCCGGCCCGAATGAATCATATCCCCCTTTGGTAAACCGCCAGTCTATCGCTTCACCGTAAGGAAAATAACTGACACCCTGAAATGATTTAAAGGGTTGCGGTTCCGGGAACAGCGGTATTTCATATGAATCTGGCAGTACGCCGGTCACCCCCGGCTCGGAAATAAAGCGCCAGGCATGGGCAATCAAATACGTTTTACCATCCGCCATGTATTCGCCTCTAAGAAGCTCCACCCGTTTTCCCCCCCGGACGACCTCTACTTTTATCTCACACGGCTTTACCGGAACGGCGCTCAGTATCTCTATCGTCACACGGGTGATCTTTAGCGGCTGAGATGATGGGTAGATCCGCAATGCATGTGTAAGCAATGCCGATGGCGGGCCTCCATGCTGAAAGTCCGGAGACCATGGACCAATGGTAGCCTCGCTTGGCTCAAATCTGTTTTGACCTGTTTGCCTGAAAAATGCAGCCGGTAAATCAATCATTGCTTTCAAAATATCATACGCTCCTTTCTGAAATCATTTTCTCCGTCTGTCGCCGCACTGGTTGCAGAGGCTGTTCTCAACCTCCATAAGTTCAGATCCGCAGAGAGCGCAGGCGTTGAGCCATTCGGGATGCCCGGCATTGGTTGCGCGCGTCTGCGCCTCCAGGCGCTTGACCTCTGCTTCCATCTCTTCGTTGTACTGGGATTCAAACATCCCCTTTTCCTTCATGCGGAATAATATTAAAGCTCTCGGTGGTCAGGTCGAATACGACGCAGGCTTTGTTCTCTTTCAGCTGCCGGAGCACCTGTTCGATCTTCTCTTCAAACGTATGGTTTGCATCGGCCAGTTCGCTCCACTCCCTTGTCACAAACTCCTCCACCAGCTTCCGCAGCGTCTCCGGATTGATGCGGTTCAGCGGGACTAGCACCCCCTCCTCGGCATGGTCGTCCTGCTGCTCCTGCTCTATGGTTACCTCTATTTGCTTCATGGCTCTCCCATGTCAGACAAGCGAAGGATAATTTCCGTATGGTCAGGAAATTGTTTCAGTAGTGAATCTCTGTTTCCGATCTCAAAGTCGGAAAAATCAAAACCGGGTGCTACCGTGCAACCGACCAGGGAATAGTCGCCATCACCGGATACCTCAGCCCCGAACCAGCAATCTGCCGGAACAACGGCCTGATATGTTTCGCCAGAGGCGATATCAGTTCCCAACTTTATTGCGCGATGCTTCCCTTCCGGCGTAAAGAGATGAAC
Organism: Desulfuromonadaceae bacterium; assembly: GCA_028712665.1. Lineage (GTDB taxonomy): Bacteria > Desulfobacterota > Desulfuromonadia > Geobacterales > Pseudopelobacteraceae > JACRCG01. The sequence goes on along the minus strand of JAQTRC010000022.1, from coordinate 18,272 downwards.
AGTAAGGGCCGCTCCGGCATAAAAGTGCCACATCTCATCTGACTTGATGCGGTGTAGAACGGATATATCATATTTCTCCAGCAGGAAGTAAATTGCCGTGCAGAACGGCCTGCCGCCGCTGAATCGTTCAGGGAGGGTGTCAGCGGCGATCAGCTCTCCGGAGCGATAGGTTTCACGGTACCACCCCCCTTCGGGGTGCCGGATCAACTCTAATCGTTCTACCAGATTTTCAACTGAATGTTCCATGACTCCATCCCCAGCTTCTATTCAGGTTCGGCCATCAGCAGCCTGTTTTTCGGCGTTATATCAGATGGGATCAACTGAGTAAACACCTTGTAGCCGTGAGAGCGTAATCGGGATACCCGGGCTGCATCCATTGCCAGCGGGCCATCCATCCAGCCATCGAGGCCGCCTAAATCCGCATCTTTAAGATTGTGGCAACAGGGCAATACCGCAACTCTTGTCCCCGCTTCAACCGCCCGGCCTAGAACCAGATCAGTCACCCCGCCGCAGGCATGCAGTGAGACAACAACATCATTTTGATCCAACATTACGTCACTGATACCGCTCTCGACAAACTGGACACGCCCCTTTAAACGCGGCCAATCGGCGTTCAACGATTCAGTTATAGTTGCAGCACTCTTCGGGATATGCCGATCTACGGCCAGAGCCATTGGGGAACTGTCATCAAGCAGCAGGAGGATCTGCGCGAGCAGCCCGTGACCGGATGCCAGATCGACAATTCGTCCACCCCTGAAACGGCGGCGCACCCGGCGGGCAACCTCCCAGGATTCGTACAGTTCCTTGCGCGGCAGGCAGCCGGCGCGGCAGACAGCCCGGGCGATGGCATCAAACAGGGTGTCTCCGCTAAATTTGTGGAGGAGCTTTTCGGTAAGTCGATTGTTCGATGAGCGGTCCATGGAGTCTAAGAATCCTTATTCTCTGAATGTATCATTTTATGCCGGCTCCAGGATTCAGGCATCCAGCCGTTTCAAAAAGCGGTTCAGGGGGAGAGATCGCATTCTACGGAAGCTACCAGTGCAGATTTGCCATCATGAGTCATTCTTTTGATTTGCACTTCTCTTCTGCCGGCAGAACTCCTGGTATGCTCGCCTTCAAGATGCACTATTTTCAATGGTTCTCGCCCACGAAAATACTTTGCGCCCTTTCCATCGGCATGCTGCCGGAAACGCCGCTCCGGAGATGTTGTGATGCCTGTATAGAGCGAATTGTCCGAGCAGAGAATAATATAGACGTACCAAATCACGTTTCTTCGATCAGTGTCAATCTTGCTCAAACATCTTTACCCCCTGATATGGTTTGACTATAGCCCGGCCACCATATCAGTTATCTCAGTAAATGCAACATCCTGGCTGACCGGAAGGAGCCGGTCGTATTGAAGCAGACTCCTTGCCTGTTTTTGCCATGATATATCATTGCTCTGGTCAACAACATGGTTTACTATTTGACTACCATGATAACCATTTACGTCCTGAAAGCAAAAATTCATTTTTCCCACTGTATCGACGAGGTGAGAGCTTTATCTTCAGGAGCATTCCATCCTGCTGATCATTAGTGACGAGGATTTAAATCGGAAGTATGGCGCAATCCGAAATTTTGGATTAGAGGGTTTAATATGGCACTTTCAATATTGGAAATGGATGAGCTAAGGGGGGCAAAAGAACTTCTGGAACACCCCGGAATCGCTGCAAAGGTCAGTAATATGGTCGGCATCCAGATAGTAAATGCACTCAATAAACTGCCAGAATCCTGGAGCGTGACCGTCAATGACGTCGCGCGAAAATCAATTGAGAAGGCACTCGATATAGCACTGCTGACTATGGACAGTGATGATCGGGGACCTTCGTCGAACCGGTGGCATAAGCTTGCCGTGCTGGCGACCGGCGCCGGTGGAGGCGCATTCGGACTGCCGGCATTGGCAATAGAACTACCAGTATCCACAACGATCATACTTCGTTCCATAGCAGACATTGCCCGCAGCGAAGGAGAAGATTTGCGCTGTCATGATGCCAGGCTTCAATGCGTCCAGGTCCTGGCGCTTGGAGGCAGATCAAAGTGCGACGAACTGTCCGAGTCAGGCTATTTCGCCTCAAGGGCGCTCCTTGCCAAGTCGATCTCCGAAGCGGCGGCGCATTTAACGAAGAAGGGGCTGTCGCAGCAGGGAGCTCCCGCTATTGTCAGATTGATTTCCCAGGTTGCATCACGCTTTTCGATTGTCGTTTCAGAAAAAGCGGCGGCACAGGCGGTGCCCCTGGTGGGGGCATTCGGTGGTGCGGCGATAAACTCGCTATTTATTGACCATTTTCAGGATATTGGGCTGGGGCATTTTATTGTCCGAAGGCTGGAGAGGATTCATGGAGAGGAAGAAGTACGCCGGCTTTATGATGAGATTTAGCCGATTAATTTAAATGTTTACCAATTCTTTGATTCCTTGAGTTTGCTTATCAGTCGAAAGATGACGGTTTTCAGGAGATAGCCTGATTTAGTATCTTTCAAATCAGTATGATAAATTTTGAGTAAAGGTTTTAAAACATCACGCATTATGAACTTCATGAAATCTCGAATATGTTCTTTGGTTCTCTCTCGTATCGAAATATCCCGAGCGATACACATGACTCCCACAATTTGTCCTCCCGGCAAAATCCAGGGGAATTTAGTCACGGAAACTTTTACTATTTCGCCGTTTTTGTGAGTTATTTCTTCTCGTATATCCTTCATCGGCAGGCGATTATTCATCACCCACAGATCATCTTGAAGAGACTTTTCAGCTTGTTCACGAGGCATGAGATCAAAATCGGTCTGTCCCCGGATACTGTTTATATTTAGACCATAATGACGGGCTTTGGCGGCACTGGCACAAATAATGGCTCCGCCGGTGAATCCATTTTGCCCATTGGAAAAATATTCTTTAATCACTATGGAATCGCTGGTATTTTCCAGGAAAGAATTGAATATCATCAACTCCTGCATCGTTCTACCCATAAAAGCGCTCCAGTTTCGTTGATTCCGTATCAGCCGCAAGCAAAAAATGCCGCTGGAATATTTTACCACGGTTTTTTATAAATATTTTTATTGGCCTACAATATTATTTCAGGAGAATAATTAAGAATAATTAGGGGCATAACCGGTTTTTATTCATTTAAAAAACAATCAGGGGCACTCCCCCTTTATTCATTTAATGGTGGAGCGCCCCTGATTTTCTGCTAATATCAGCTACTGTCCGGGATGTATGGACGGAACCTGACCTGCCTCCGAGAGCAGATGCGGAATGGCGTATTCAGCATCCGATTTAAGAATGTGCTCTGTCAACCAGCTATTGAGAAATGATAGCACCTCCAGAGTGAGATTCCCCTTTCCCGCGTGAAAATCTTTTTGAATTTCAGCTACCCTTTTTGAATACCTCTCATGTTCAACGTGATGTTCGGCAAGTTTAGGGTACGAGATCTTTTGAAACCACTGCTCTTCAATGGCAAAGTGGTAGGTCGCGTAATCCACAAGCTCATCTAGAACGCGACCGATATTTTCAGGTGGCGCGCCGGTGATGAAGTCATCGTACACGGTGTTGAGTAAGCCAAACAGCTGCCTATGGTGTTCATCAAACTTTTCGATGCCTGTCGACAGGTCATCATTCCACTCTAATAGCGGCATAAAATCCCCCCATTATTCTGAAGTAGTAGTTTAAAGCATCATACATGGCGGTTGCAGTCAAAAATCAACTTTTAACAGGTCATTAACTTTATATCATATACTAATTTCGGAAACGAATTGCCGAAATTAGCGACGACTGCTCACATTCTACCATATTTCCGGACCGTATCGATCAGACTTGCGAAATACAGGCCGGGTCGTCGAATCGAGGATTGTTTACGAGGTCGGGCACCTTGCGGGCGGTCATTCCAGCGGCAGGGAAGGGTTGATAAAAGGGTTGCAGCAGTTCAGGGTCATGCATGTTGTGACTCAGCCAGAGTGTAAATGTATCGGGGTGAAGTATCACCGGCATGCGGTCGTGGATCGGTTCGACCAGCTTGTTGGCAGCAGTGGTCAAGACGGCAAAACCCTCAAGCTCGCTGCCGTCCGGCGCCTTCCATGCCTCCCACAGACCGGCCAGACAGATGGGCGAATGATCCTCCAACTGGATATAGTAAGGCTGTTTCTTGCCGCCGGCGTGTGACCATTCATAAAATCCTGAGGCGGGGATGATGCAGCGGCGATACTTGACGGCATGGCGGAAGGCCGGTTTCTCGGCCACATTCTCGGAGCGGACATTGATCAGCTGGCTGCCTGATTTCAAATCTTTTGACCAGCCCGGTACAAGTCCCCACTTAATCATATCAAGCCGGTTGTGGTCACTCAGGTTACGGATAACGGCAACCATTTGCGCTGGGGCCACGTTGTAGCGGGGCTCAATGTCCGGTGGCGGCGGCACGTTGAAGAGCGCGGCCAGGATTTCGGGAGAAAGAAGTGATGTGAAACGTCCACACACGTCAGTTGCCTTTCTGGCTGGGCAAAATCATCCCTTGCCCAATTTGTTTTCAAGCCTTTCGATGACTTCGGCGACGGTCCCTTCGATATCGTCCCCATAAACGGTAAAATACAGATATTGACCGGTGTGGTTGGACCAGTCGAGATTTTCGACCCGCAGCGGCTCAAGCAGTGATTCGATCTTTTCATAGGATATGAAAGGATCGCCGTCAGGCCACTTTCTGTCGAGCCTGGCCTGCTGGGCATCCGACAACGGTATCCTGTATGTTATGGAATGGATCTCTGCTTTCATTATTCATACGTCATATATGACAGTTATGTTAAGAATGACAGATAAAAGTGACAGCTTTGCATCAGCCCCGCAACCACGCTTCCCATTCTTCCTGTACAATCAGACTGTTACATCCCCAGGTTATTATAATTGCGGCTGGCGTGCAAGTTGCAATTTCCTTCATTGCTGAAGTTTAAAACCAGCGTGTATTTAGCCAAAGTTCAAGCAGGAACGATTTCAGCCCTCCTGATTTCAGGAGAAAAAACAGTTCTGGAGTTTATTGTTCAAGGTGAAAAATGAAAATAGCTGTCATTATTTACATGCTGATTCAAATTGCCTCGGTTGCATCTGCTGAAATATACACGTGGGAAGATGCAAACGGGATTAACTTCTCGGATACTCCTCCGCCGCTGTCCGAGGAGGAGCGCAAAAATGCATTGGATGAGACCGGTACAGAGATTAATAACGATACTCCACCGGGCAGTGCCGGGATAACTGAGCAAAATAGACCGGTCGTTACTCATCAATATCTGACCGCAGTTTACAAAGCCGATCCTGAACAACAGAAACGGGGAGCGGTGAAGATCAAGCAACGGCAAACGAGAACATCGGCAGTAAGCGGCAAGATCGTTGAAGAGACATTTCCATCATTAGCAAGTTTGATTGTCGCATGGATCATTATAGCGCTCTTCCTCACAATAATATGGATATTTACCATTAAAGATATAGTCAGAAGCGATTACGAAACGGAGTCAACCAAAACAGCCTGGATATTACTGGTTGTTTTTATACCTTTGATTGGAATGTTACTCTATTATATTTTAGGGGCAAGCCAGAAAATCAATTCAAACAGCTACAATGAGAAGCGGTATTTTGAGACATTTTCACGGTTTAACTAAAGAGCGGCTGTAGCCTGAATCTGCTTCCATGCTGCCGGGGCGCGCTACAGGGAGCGCAAAATCACGGAGCGGTATCGAAACTTAGTTTATTCATCTCTTTAGTTGGTTCCTCATCCGGAAACTCCGGATGAGGAACTACCGGTTTCCGATCCGGAAAGGTGAAATTTTTCGTCATGACAAGGAAATCAAGGGATTGCGCGGAGGCGTACATCGGTACGCCGCACAATTTTGCATGCAAAATTGGACCGCGAAGGCGCCCGAAGGGTGAGGCCAACGGCCGAAGTCACAAGGAATCCTGAAGATTGACACAGCCAAGGCGGAAAAGAGCACTTTCCGGATGGAAACTAGTTGATATCTCAGATCTCCCTGAGGGTCTCAAGCCACTCCTCAATGAAGAGATCAATGTACTCGCGGCTGATGGCGCTGGAATGCGGCGTGATCAGAACGTTTGGCTGCTCCCAGAGGGGTGAGGCGGGATTGAGCGGCTCTCTCGCAAAGACATCCAGCCCTGCGCCCGCAAGGGGGCCATTCTTGAGTGCAATTAAAAGATCCTTCTCCCGGTAACAATTACCGCGCCCCAGGTTGTACAGGAAAGCTCCCGGCTTCATGGCGCTGAAATGCCGTGCAGTAAAGATACCGTCGGTTTCACTCCCCCCCGGCAGGAGTATGATCACGTGATCGGCAAAGGGGAGTTCCTCTTCCAGCCTCTCAAAGGTTATCATCCTGTCAACGTGGGGATTGCCCTCAATTCCGGCAATAGTGCGTTTGACTCCTGTAACTCCGGCCCCGAATGCCTTCAGCAACTCGGCCATGGAGCGCCCCAGTGAACCATAACCGACTATCAGCACTCTTTGGCTGAATAGTCCTCTGCAATTGTTATAATCAAGGCGTCCCCATATCCGGTTATTCTGATCTTTCAGCGACTTTCCGAGGCGCCGGTTGAAGTGAAGCATCATCGAGAGAAGACTCTCGCGCATGATCCGGCCGTGGAAACTACCATAAAAGGTCCTGACTCTCCCGGACGGATCAGTCGCAACCCAGTCATGTCCGGCGGCGGGGGTGAAGAGTACTTTCAACCTTGGTGCGCTTTTGTACCAATCGGATTTGAAAACCCAGGCCAGAGCAGATTCGGCTTCGGGAAGTTTTTCCATAAAGTCGCTGTTCCCTCCGGCGACGGTAATGCGTGTATCCGGGAGAGCCTTGCGGATTAGATCGACGTGACGCGGTTTGAGTGAGAAAGCATCTACGCTGTTCTGAAGATGGATAAGGAGATTGTCTGTTTTCATCGCGCACTCTTCGCTTTCTGGTTTATCGCTGAGCCTCAGGATTATACACGGGGATGAATGTATCGATTCACGCGGGAGCGGTCAACCGGATTTAAGAGCTATTGCACATCCACATTCTTCATGCCATCCGGCCTCCAGCTGGGTGGAATCACGTGCGATCCCGCTTTCTCCTTCCCCGGTATAAGGCTTCCGAATGTAACCGCCATTTTGCCAAAGCGGTCATTAATTGTATCCATGGCCTGAGTTGCAAAGAGCTTCTTCCGTTCATCCTCGAAGAGCGGCAGCTGCTCTTCGAGCTGCTTGAGGTTGTTCAGGGTGATCCCGAGGAGCCTGACCGGCTGCTCAAGTTCGACAGTATCCAGTATTGATACTGCCGCTTTGTAGATCTCATCGCTCAAGTTGATGTGGTTCTTCAGGGTGGTCTGCTTACCCCACGAGGAGAAGAAGTCAGCATACCGCACATAGAGGTGGATCGTCCTGCCGCTGACGTTGTACCGTCTGGCCCGGCTGCCGACCATCTCGGAGAGTTGCAGCAGGAAGCGCCGGATCTCCGCCGGATCGTCAATATCCCGCTCCAGCGTCCTTGAGTGTCCTACGCTCTTGACATCTCCCTCATCAGCGAACTGGAGCACCGGCGAGTTGTCTATCCCCTGACCCATCCGCTTCAACCTGGCGCCTGTGATCCCGAACTTGCGGGTCAGCCGGGAGTCGTCGCAGCGCCCCAGTTCCCCGCAGGTGTAGATCGACATCATATTGAGGCGCCGCTGCATCTTCCTGCCGATTCCACATAACTTCTCGATCGGCATATTTTCAAGGAGAGTGGAAACGGTTTCCGGTTCAATAATCGTCAATCCATCCGGCTTCTGCATGTCGGAGGCGAGCTTGGCCAGGAGCTTGTTGGGAGCAATCCCGATTGAGCATCTGATACCGAAGAGGTGCCTGATCCTGGCTTTTATCAGATACGCTATATTCTCGGCGCTGCCGAAGATGGAAAGGGAATGTGTAACATCCAGCCAGCTCTCATCTATGCTGAATGACTCAACTTCCGGGGTATACTCCCGAAAGATCCCGTTTATCATGGTGGAGGTATGAGTATATTTTTTGTTGTCCCCGACGACGATGATCAGCTCCGGACAGACTCGCTTACCTTCCCAGACCGCCATGCCGGTCTTGACCCCTTTGCCCCTGGCCTCATAGGAGCTGGTCGTTATCACCGTTCTGCCATGGCCGCCAACCACAGCTATAGGCTTGCCCCGCAGTTCCGGGTTGGCAGATTGCTCGACCGAAGCAAAAAATGCATTCATATCGATGTGCAGGATAGTCCGTCTATCCATGATCAGGTTCCTTCCAGGGCGCTCAGCTCCCAGGTCTGATCGGTTGTATCGTACGTCAGCTCGTACAGGGCGCCTTCGCCCCGTACCGAGAAGTGCAGACGCCTGGCACTCCCTTTGAGATCGCTCCAGATGTACGTGGTTTCGAGAATGGCGTGCTTGCGGTTCCGCCAGTCGAACCAGACCGGCTTGATTAATTGCCCAGGTCCGAATACCACAGCCACCCGTATAGGCTCTTTAACCCGCACGATTCACCCCAGATCACGATAGAGCCCCACCACCTTGCCGATGATGGTGACATCGCCGGAGCCTTCCGGAATAACAATTGCGGCCATCTTCGGGTTCTCCGGCTGCAAACGGATTGTAGCATTCTCACGGAAAAAGCGTTTCAGGGTTGCTTCGCCATCTACCATCGCAACTACGATCTCCCGGTTGTCTGCTGACGCTTGAGGACGAACCAACACCAGGTCCCCACCGCAGATGGAGGCGTTAATCATTGAGTCACCCTGCACCCGTAAAAAGAATTTACCTCCATGCAGCAGTATGCGGTCAACAGAGAGATACCCGGTAATATCTTCCACTGCCGGGGAGAGATCTCCGGCCCTGACTGTTCCAACAATCGGAAGGGAAGCGGAGAGGGAGGTCGGCGAGGTGATCGCTATTCCCCGTGAGCCGGAGTCCCGCTTGATATACCCCTTCTTCTCCAGGGCATCCAGATGCCGCATGGCTGAGACCGTGCCGGATACTCCAAGATGGGCGCATATCTCCCTTATGGTCGGTGGGTAGCCATCATTGTCTACATGAGATTGGATAAAATCCAGGACCTGCTGTTGGCGCGCCGTGGGTAGAGACATAGACCCTCCATATAGTTGTCGGACGTAATGCGTTGACGTATGTCAACTATATTGTGCTCTGCCGTGGATGTCAATATCTTACTCTGGAAGGGTGCGCCTGAATTGCGAGGCCTTTTCCGGTCTGGTTCGTACTTCCGGGCTTTACCGGTTTCCGCTCTCTGGTGTAGAATAGCAGGGTAGCGTCATGACGGAAATCTCAACGCTGCCGGGAGAGCTGATGTTCGAGACAAAAAAGAGTCAATGCCAGCTTCAGATCCATGCAAAAGAGCTTGATCCGGTTGCCGACGAGCAGTTACATCTGATCGTCAACCATCCGGCTTTGCAAGGCTTGATCGCCATCATGCCCGATGCCCATGCAGGCGCCGGTTGCGTGATAGGCTTTACCGGAAAGTTCCGCAACGCCGTCATTCCGAATATTGTTGGAGTTGATATCGGCTGTGGCGTTGCCTCCCATCCGCTCCCCGGTCTGCGCAACATTGACTTCGGGTCATTGGACAGGCATATCCGCGCCAACATCCCGCTCGGCATGAACTCCCGCGACAGCCTGGCCCTGTTCGATCATCCGGAGGTGCCGCAGAATCTCCGCCGTGCTTTTACATCGCTCTGTGAACATATTGAGGATGGATTCTACAGGGGGAACAGAATCGGCAAGCATATTTCGCCATTGAAACAGATCGGCACCCTCGGCGGGGGGAATCACTTCATCGAGATCGGCCGCGATGAAAGAGGCGGTTTTCATCTGATAATCCATTCCGGTTCACGCAATCTGGGGAAGAGGGTGGCGGAATTCTACCAGGAGAAGGCATCGCGGATTGTCAAAGAAATGGGTATGAAACTCCCAAAAGGGCAAGAATTCCTCCCGATGGAGGCCGGTGGCGGCGAATACGTGAAATGGGCGGCGGCGGCCCAAGCCTTTGCCCGCTACAACAGGCGGATGATGCTGATCTACATTCTCACCTTCTTCGGCATCCGCTTCGACGAGCGGCTGGTGATCGAATCGGTTCACAACTACATCTCGGAAACGGACCATTTCATTCGCAAAGGGGCAATCTCGGCCCACAAAGGGGAGAGGGTCATTATTCCGCTCAATATGGCCGACGGCACCATTCTGGGGGTAGGGAAGGGAAACAGCGCCTACAATCTCTCCGCACCGCATGGAGCGGGGAGGCGGCATGGCCGGAGGGAGATGTTCCGCAAGCTCCAGAGCGGTGAGTACAGTTTGAATGATTTCAGAGAGTCCATGCGTCACGTTTTTTCCACCTCCGTCATCAAAGAGACTTTCGACGAGAGCAAGTTCGCCTACAAGCCGCTGGCCGATATTGAGGAGTATCTGCTGGAAACGGTGGAAGTCACGGAAAGGTTGACGCCGGTCTATAATCTGAAGGCGACGGGGGAGTGATGCGACTGTTTATAGCCATTGAATTACCGGAAGAGACAAAGCGCATGCTGCTGGAGCTGAAAAGAGATATCCACTCCGTCCGTTGGCTGGCTCCGGAACAGTTGCACCTGACGCTCCTTTTTCTTGGAGAGGTTGAGGAAGGAAAATTGGAGCAGCTCTGCATGGCGTTGTCGGAAATCAGGGTTGAGCCGTTTACGCTTGAAATAGCCAAGAGCGGTTGTTTTCCAGGTAGTCGCGCCCCCAAGGTGCTCTGGGTCGGCCTTGAGAGCCAACCTGCGCTGAATCTGCTGGCTCTGAACGTAACCGATGCGGTCTCATCCACTGGAATAGAGCTGGAAAAGCGCCGGTTCACCCCCCATATTACTCTGGCCCGGGTTAAACAGCCCGGATCATGCGATATATCGTGCTACCTCAATCCGGAGATTCACGCAAAAATCCGGCCGGTAAACGTTACGGAGTTCGTACTGTTCCAAAGCCTTCTCACGCAACAAGGGGCCATTCATCAACCGATCAGGCGGTTCCCGTTGCCGGCGTCGGGTAAGGGACCTCTATCGACGCTTGCGGCTGGAAGCAAAAGCCCCCCCGGTTCCTGAAAAGCTGAAATCGGTTGCCCATAAGAAGAGGGGGACCGTTTCAAAGCGGATTATCTTCCGGTTTGAGGAGAAGTTAGATGGTTTCCGTCCGGAAAGGGAGGCTTTAACCGTATTTATTGGCGTTGCCGGCAGTAAGTTTCACGCGTCAGCAGGATGAGAAGGCAGGCGGCCAGAGCCCAGGCCAACATAAGGGCAAAACCTGCACGATAGGCGTTCCATCCGTAAAGCTGAGCTCCTCCGGCGGTGATGCCGGACCAGTTACGGTCGAGAATCCATCCGACCGCCGGTTGCAGGATCATCGGGCCGACCATGACACCCATGTTGACTGCGCCGGAAACCGTACCGGAAAGACGTGCCGGGACCGACTCCTTGGCGAAGGCAAAGCCGATTATCATGCCGCCGGAGGCAAAACCGGCAACGAGAAGAAGTGCGGTAAGAATTCCGACCGGCAGGCCGGGAATGAAAATGATGGGGGCCCAGGCTGCAACTGCGATGAAGTTGGAAGCGGCGTATAGAACTTTTCGCCTGCCAATCCTGTCAGACATCCCCCCGAGGAGCGGTCCTCCTATCGCCCATGCCACCATCAGCGCGGAGGTCAGTGCCGCAGAAGTTGTGGGCGCCATCGCATAGTGTGTGGTAAGGAAAGGAATTCCCCAGAGTCCGGAGAAGGTGAGCACAGAGCCAACGATGCCGCCTGGGGAAAGAATGAGCAGCCATGTGTTCCTGTAGCGCAGCACTTCCATCAATTCGTCCCATATTGACGATGATCCCGCTCTCCCTTCAGAGTGGACCAGATGGCTTTGGTATCCCCGCTCTGCAGGATCGTCGCGTACAACCACCCATATCAAGGCTGATACGGCCAGTGTCAGCAGGGATGCCCAAAGCATGACCGGTCGCCAACCGAGGGTTGACACCAGCAGCCTCAGCGGCACTCCGGCGAAGACGGCGCCCATGATGCCGCAGAAAAGCGCCATCCCGGAGGCCAAAGCGAATTGCCTTGGCGCAAACCAGTGGCCGGCCAATTTAAGCATCCCGACGAAAGCTACCGCAACGGAACCGCCGACAAGAAGTCTGCCGATCCCGGCGATGATCTCTCCATGGGCCGTGGCGAAGACAATGGAACCGAGCGTAGCCATCAGCGCCCCCCCGGCCAGGAGCTTTCTCGGCCCCAACCGGTCAGCCAGAATGCCTGTGGGGATCTGCATCGCCACATAGCTATAGAAGTAATACGCGGAAAGATTCCCCAAACCGACAGCGGTCAAGCCAAAATCGCGCGTCAGCTCTGTCGTCATTACTGCCGGGGCGACCCGTTGAAAAAAGCCGAGAACGTAGAGCGCAGCACCGCATCCCCAGACTTGCCAGGCCAACTGAAGGGGAGGGAACCCTTTATCTATAATTGGAGCTGTTATCTGCTCTTTTTCTGGCAAAGTATTATTCCGTCAAGTCTTAAGATAGGCATTCAGCCCGATGGTGACAGGCTTGCCGCCTACTTCGGCAGAGCCTGTTCCCTTTGATTTTAGCGGTGATTGCCATGCTGCAAATCTCCTCTTTATGGATTGCCGCCGATTTGAGAGTGCTGTCCATTCTCTTCTTTGACCCGAACCGTGACATTATAGTCGTATAAATATTTTTTAAACAGCCTGTTATTTCCTCTTCGGAGTGATATACTTCAATTAGATGGAAGGAAGTACAAAACGACCAAAAGGAGGCTTACTTTAAATGGAAGAGACTCCGCCAGACAGGCATCAAACATAGGATGCATATTTTTCCCGGTCGCACGATGAGCCGGAGTGATCCATGAAAAGGAATCGGTAATTTAAACTTATAAGAAGCCCACCAGGCAGTTTGGTGGGCTTTTCATGTTCTTGCATCGTAAGAATAGAATTTACCTTCGCAGCTGTTTGGCGCCCGACTGACTGATGAATGCAAGAAAACCTTCCTCAAGGCGGTCTGCCAATGTCTCATCACCGATTCCGCGCAGAATCTCAATCACGCATTCAGCCGTACAGAGGCAGGCCTCTTTCTGGTTCTTTCTCAGGTTATAGCGCGACATCTCCGTTGGCGTGATACCGATCCGGCGCACCTTCTGCAGGTAGGGACTCCGTTGGTAGATCTTACGGGCCTCGTGCCATGTACCGTCGATCAGGATAAAACGATTGATGCCGGTCAGGTCGCCATCGCTGGCGCCCGGATAGAGTAACGCCACTCCGCCGGTCTCGATCTCCTCCAGCAGACCGGCCGGCGGATTCATCCGGTCCCAGCGCAGTTGTTCGGCATCACTCCCCAGGAGATCCAGCACCAGACGACCGGTATTGGAGCGTTTCCCGAACTCCTTGAAATGGGTCAGCAGGGTAAATTTCATGATCTAAAACAGGCTCAGCAGCATATTTTTTCCTCATCACGGGAATTAAACAGTGGGGCGCTCCTGATTTCCTTACTTCTCATTTAAACCAGGCAGATATCCCCCAAGATACGATCCGAGTATCTCCTCAAGATGCCTCTTAAGCGACTCTAAAAGTCGTATGGTCTCCTCGGCAGGATTCTGGCAGTAGTAGTGCGACATCTCGTGGTTGTAATAGATCCGGCAGGCAAACGGACGCAGAGTGTAGATACCGCAATTCCTCTTTGCCCGGTTGAAGAAGGGGCAATGATGACCAAGATTGGCAAGCCGCTTCGGGAGCCGGTCGAGAAGCTCCTTTTCGTAGGCGAAAACATCGGGTCTGCAGGCGCAACAGGCGCCGGTGACGCACCCGGCCGGGGAGCCGGCCATCCCGCTGCAGAATGAGTGCGGGAAAACCCGATTGCCGTAGCTATCCGCCAGCCGGTAGATGATTCCAATCTGCCGCCGGCGATCCCCGTTAAGCCTCCCTGCACGGATAATCCGGCGCTCCAGCCGCTCACCTTCACGCAACAACTCGCCCGGCTGATTATTCATAAAGCTATTCATCAATTATCCCTGCATGTTCACTATTCGGCAAAGTGCCGGCAGCGGTGTATAGTGCTTGAAAAATCACGGACTCTCCTGCACTGAAGGCAACTTTAGAAGCCTATGCGGTTAGCGGATCAGAATTAAATATGGATGTCACCAGAACTGAGATGAATCTGTATGGAGCTGAGACACGACCCCTATACGTCCGTTGTTTTTCACTTTACTTGCCACCCTTTAGCAGATTCAGCCTCTCCTGGGCGCTCTTTGCGTTTGGCGAGCCCGGATATTTGGTAACTACCTCTTCATAAAGTTTAATGGCATGCTCCCTGTTATTCTGTTTCTCTTCGAACTGCGCAGTTTCAAGCTGCTGCTTCCCCTGGTCGCCGGGACAGGCGGTCAAGGTCGTGCAGCAAACGGCCAACAGAATCAAGACGTATCTTTTCATATAATCCCCTTTTCTTTTGTTGATTTGTATTGAGTTGAGGCACGACCATGATTATAAAGTCGATACTTATACGTTGTTTTAACAAAACATAGTATAAGAAGATATGAATTGTTGCGCAAACAGATCACGCCGGAGAAACCAATTGCAGAAGTGCTGTGTCAAGTTATCAGGGAAGAATTGAAACGTGCCGCATAATCAAATATAGTACTTGCAAGCGCGACTTGCAATGTTCGCACTATCTTCAAATCTTGAATATATTTTGGGACATCCACCATTTATTCATTTAATGGGGGAGGGTTCTAATTTACCCACAACTCTAATCTAACCCTTTGAAATGGGAACGTAATGTCGAATATCCTCTGTATAATCCTCTCCCTGCTGTTTGCAACGTCGGTAACGGCAGAAAACTTCAAATACACGGATCGCTATGGTTTGATATACTGGCTTGACGATAAGAGTAAAATCCCTCCTCCAATTCCGGAACATTACAAATATTTAGATAAGAACGGTATTATCTTCTGGGTTGATGACTATAATAAAATCCCCGAAGAGTATAGAAAGCAGACCACTCGAAAGAATGACGATTTAGACAAATCAAAAGACAATTCGAAAATGAAATCAGCTCCGCAAGCTGTTCCGGGAGAGAAAATAAAATATTCGACAAAGATCAGCATAGTCAATAATGTTATCCTGATCCCGGTAGTGTTCAGAAATAAGGGGCAAAGAGTTGATGCAAAGATGATTCTTGATACAGGCGCATCGGTAACCACAATTTACTCTGCATTGGCATCCAAACTTCATCTGAACAAAAACAAGCTGACCAGAGTCAAAAGCATCAACGCAAACGGAGTGCCATCCGACACTCTTTTAACCAAGGTAGATCATATGGAGGTTGGCGATAAAATACTGTCAAATCCTGAAGTTGTGGTGATGCCGCTGCTTGGCAGTATTGGTGTGGATGGGCTCCTGGGTAATTCGTTCCTGCGTTACTTCAATTTTACAATAGACTATCCAAATCAGCTTCTGATATGGAATTAGAGAGCTGTATGAGCAGGCACTCCGGCAACTGGGATGCCCCTCATTTGCTGAACCGGCACCAATAACAGAAAGGCCGGAAGCGCCGAATATGACGATAGAAACGGCCTCGTTATTTGTAAAAGCCATTACTTGAAAAGGTTGTTTTTTTATAAATTTTGTTGTACAAAACCAGACTCTTTTTCATGTTACATTTTTTCGATTAAAACATATGGAGGCATAAATGTTGAAATATACAGTTGCAGGCGTAGCCGTAGTTGTTGTTTTAGTTTTCGCAGGATACCAGTTTTTGAACAAACAAAAGAGCAAGGCTCCGGATGTTTTTGCCAAAATCAATGCTGTTTGGGCGGTTCAGGGACCATTTAAGAATGGTGCAGCTTCAGCGGAGGCGATGCGCTACGCAGCAAAGGGTGTCGGGGGGGCGGATTCGTTTTACGGTTTTATCGACAAACACGCTGCCGCATATGATTCCAATCCGGACAGGTGGGAACAGATCAGAAAAAGCAGTTTGGAATTTGCAAAGGGACCGGAATTCGAAGCTTCCTTAGAGGCGGCAAAGAAACTGGGGGCAGTTGTCAATCCAAATAATGCTTCTTCGCCGGTTCGCTGAAAGTATCGTTATTTTCTGATGCCGGGCTGGGGATATTTCCCTTATTGATGGCCACTCCTGTTAATAGCCAAGCTGCTTATATGACAACGTTTATGTTAATGAGGCAGCGATTTGGGTCATATTTTATTCCATCGGCAGGGCCCCGGATTAGAGCCCATTGTCAATAATTTTTCCCTGCCGATGCGTTATGCCGGGCCAGATCCCGAAGCGCCTTGTTTAGCTGACTGCTAAACAGGATACCGTTTGCAATAAAATACTGACCGAATGGGGTCTGCATCATCCTCTGCTGCCGCAGCAGTACACTGAGCTGCTGTTGGGACAAATAGCCCATACGATATGCCCGTTCGGCAAACCTGCCCGGTATCGCAGTCGCCTGAAGTATCCAATCAATATCCTCATCTTCAAGCCATTTCCACGCCTTTGCCAGCGCACCCATTCTTGGGCGCAAATCCTGTTGCCATGCAAGGGCGTGGGCAAGCATCTGAAAAGATATTTGCTTTGAATAGTACAGGTACATTCCGAGCGGCAACGGCTGGTTTGGTACTTCTCCGCTGAAATAGACCTCTTCGGTTTGTGGCTGGTATTTTGGTATCTGAATTTGGGATTTTGGTGAATGGCGGCATGTTTGCCGGTAATTATGCGCCATCTTCTTAATGGTATTGGAGGGAAAGGTATTGCTTGATGCCCTGGCTGCTGCGCTTTTTGGACGAAAATGCCAAATGTCAGTCTGCTTTTGTGATACAAACCGCTTAAGTTCGTTCTCTGGAAGGGCGGTCAGCCTGTCATACGCTTTATTCAACCGTATGAAACGCTCGTGATTATGCCCATCGTTCAAGTCCGGGTGAACCTCCAGAGCCAATGCCCTAAACGCCCGTTTCAGGGTGTCAGGTTGCGGATTCTGAATATAGGAGTCCCTGGCCGACGGATCAGGGAACAGTATGTTTACGGCTTCTTGAAGTTGGTTGTTCACTTTGGTTTATCCCTCGGCATCTAACCTAAAACATATCCGCAGGCCGGGTCAACCATGTTTTACATTTCACTGCATCCAGAAGAGGGAAGTCTATCACGCCGGAGTAATATAACCACCGGCACACAGCCTGAATGATTGACGGATAACCTCCCAGATCGTCAGACTCAGCTCCTGCTCCTCCTCGGACATTGCCAGATGGGTTATAAATGTAGATTATCAGGCTTGCTATGTTGCTTATTTAACCACGAATCCGGATCGAATAGCCACCGGATTCAAACCATGACAGTTACAGATTTAAACTTGAAACAAAAAAAGAGCTGCAGCATTTCGGCTGAAACTCCTTAATTATTAATGTCGGCAATGGCGACCGGTTTCGGGGTGGGTGGGCCGGGACATTGGCCGTAGGTATTAGCAGATGTCGTGTCGATGGCTGGTACTGGTTTGCTCGCGAACCCGCCTGCGTTGTCCTCTCGCCGCTCTCTGCGCTCTGTCGCAACATCTCGCCCAGCTTGCGTTCGGTTCTGACTCTTAGTTCAGGCGGCTACATTCTCAATTCCTGCGTGGTAGACACAAGGGAGGTTGCAGTTTCCGCAATGGTACCCGAGATAATTGCATTTTTCCGGTGACATGATAAACACCTTCTTTCTGTTATTATCTCATCGGCATCTATCGAAAATTATTAAACCCGTTCCGGCCCCCCCCCGACAGCCCGTTATACTCCATAACTGTTGCCCCTTTATACTTCAGGCCACCCTCTCTTTAAAAAAGAGGTTCGAATAATAGTAGAAGCTCCAAAAGGGTAGATGAGCCATGATAGACCAACAGTTATAAAAGCTAACACAAAACTGATGATAGCGTGGCTCCAGACGCCTTTAGATGCAAAATAGAATGGTCCGAAGAGAAGACACCATAGCCACGGAGTTGACACCTCTTCTACAGAGCCATTTTGCGGATTGCGAAATTTCATAATCTCCCCTTTATGCCTGTTTTACACGCTGCAATGGAACACATCGCCTCTTAAATAACAATAAAAAAGCGCCCTTTGTGATGCAGGCTGGCTCAATGGTAATAAAGCATCGGCGGCGGTTGATTCACGGCAGAATCCTCAAAATGAAGATTAAAGCCATGACTGTCACACATTTAACCT
>JAQTRC010000112.1:4147-9693 GCA_028712665.1 Desulfuromonadaceae bacterium | reverse complement strand
CATATTTTAATGCATCAAGTCTACTTTGAGGACCATGCGCATTTGGTTCCCACTTCCGAGAATCATTGTCCTGACAGAAGGTAAGCGTGCAGCCGAAAGAGTCTCCAGGCTTGTACAGATCGAAATCCCTTACCGCTCTCATACCGCCCTTTGTCAATACTGATGCATTCGCCCCTGCATCCTTGATTGCTTTGATAATCTCTCTTGTCGGTGTGGTGTCTATCTCCGCAGGGTAAGGGTCGCACACGAAGCACAACATTATCTTTTTGCCTTTGTACTTGCCGCTCGATAGTTGATTTTTGGTAGCTTCAACAATACCTTCCCGATAACTGGCATCCTCAAAGTTTTCGCCCGGATGATACCTATTGAACATCATTCTGGCATAACAATACTTACACCCATGATTGCAGCCTTTATTTGTATTTATTGCTAGATCGCTGTATTCCTTTGCCCTTGTTCTAGTCCCATATATTGGTCTAAACACTCTTTTTCTCTCCCTTCAACCTTTCGACGATTTTGTTCATGTGTTCTGTGGCCTTACCCTGGGCGAGCATCTTATCTTCTTCTGTTTCGCTCCTGTCTCCCATGATGCCGACAAATTGACTTACCTTAAGCCCCAAAAACTCCTGAATGGTTTCATCGGTTCCTTCCTCAGCAACCAGGTAGTAACAGAGAATTGAATCCTCCTGACCGATTCTGTGAGCTCTGTCCTCGCATTGACTATGTACGGCTGGACTCCAGTCCAATTCTCCAAACACAACGCAGTTTGCTTTTTGAAGGTTCAGGCCGGATCCTGCTCTCAGTGAAATAATGATAATGTTTGTTCGACCATCCATGAAAGCTTCAACTGATTTTTCCTTCTCAGCACTGGTTTCATGCCCGGTAATCCTCATTGGTCGGAATTCTTTCAATTCTTCCGTGTAAATATCATGAACCGCATGATGATAAGCAAACAGTAGGACCTTCTCGCCTGCCTCCAGGAGCATCTTTACAAATGCGGCCACATAAGGAGCCTTTGCAATCCCGATAGCCTGCCGGGAATCCTCTACGATTTCCCTTGTCACTCGGCCTTTTTGGAGAAAATCGGTCATGCCTTCGATACTTTTTGCCTTCTCAACTGCCGACTGAATGAGGCTTCCGTATTTGCCGGTATCGAAGTCAACAGTCTGCACAACCCGGCGCTTTGGTGGAAGTTCCTTAAGAACCTGCTCTTTTGTTCTCCTGAGCAGTAAGCCTTCACGCTTCAGGTAATCGCCCAGCAAGTTCGGTTTCTTTACGAGATCGGAACCGTATCCATAGCACCATTCACGGGTGAAGCTGTCCCAATCTCCCAAACAGTGGTATTCGAGTATATTTATCACGTTCCACATCTCTCCGCCTCGGTTGTAAATAGGAGTACCGGAAAGGCCTATTACATTCTCACATCCAGAGGCAACCAGAGAGGCTGCACTATATTTGTCCGTTCCGCTGTGCCGGAGCTCCTGAATTTCATCAAATATAACCGCCTTGAAACCGATATCTGGAAGGACATTTTTCCATCCCCGGAGCAAAAGGTAATGAATGATATAAACACTTGCCTCTGGTAGCGTATAGGGTTTAAGTCCTTTTATTACATGAACCCGGTCTTTATTATCGTCGAACAACGAAATTATCTTCTGCGGAAGCTTAACGAATTTGTCAAGCTCCTTCTGCCAATTCCGGATAAGATGAGGCGGCACAACAAGCAAGGCCGGATAGCTCTCGGTTGCCGCTAAAAATGCAATGGCCATGGGTGTCTTACCAAGTCCCATCTCGTCAGCAAGCAATGTCCGCTGGTTATGCAGCAGGAAGGCAAGCCCCTCCTTTTGAAATTCCCGCAACTCACCTTTGAATTCAAGTGGCGGCGTGACCTTCTGTGGTTGCTCATTAAGCTCCTGCCGCTTTATAACATGGTCAACTGCTTCAGTATAAGCTTTGTCCCATATCTCCGGCTGCGATACTCTGAGCGGATACCTTTGCATGAGCCAATTGAGATCACCGTTGATTCGTTTTGTATTCTTGAACCTGGCAAGTCCCGCACCCTTCCCTGAGCTTCCCGGGAATACCCTCTTTGCAGCTTCAACTACACAGGGCTCACCCTCAATTATCCATGAATCTGTTTTCTTTTCATATTTCAGATCGCCATAGAAATATTCTGCTGTCTCAACCTTCTGCAGATATGCAGGTATCATAATGCAATCCCCCATAGCTTATTAAGTCCGAATGATATACAGGGCTTACCGTTTATCTCTTTTGGAATATCCAGGTTCTTCTCAACCACCAGGATGATGCCTTTAACCCTTGGAAAAGCCGCATACCTTTGAAGCTGAGTAATAACCTGCCTTTTGTTTGGTTTTCCCTTCTTTACCTCAATGGCAATACCTTCCCTGAATGTAAGGAAATCAACTCGGTTTCGCGGCCCGAGGCGACATTCGTTTTCGTAGCTTATTTTTGCATCTGTAAGTATAATGCCAATTTCTCTTTGCAGGTCATATTCCTCATTTACCGGATTAATACGAAGTTTATTTAAAGCTTCAATGATCCTCTTCACATTCACCCCTCCAATTCCATCCAGCCTCCACCAGATCAGCCAGGCCGTACCTCCCGTATTGTCTCAGCAACTCGCCTATGATGTAAGGCATCAGGGCTTCCGGCGCGTTCTTCAACCAGTTCTTTATTTTCTCTGCGGCGATTTTAGTCTTCGACATAAGTTCCTCCCTGTTTACCTTCTCAACAATTTCCCTTATCTGTTCAACTCTCAATTTAATAATTTTATCACTGCTGAATTTGACATTACCTCGGCGCCAGCCAAAGGGCTTGTATTTGCCCTTATCGATTTCGTAAAACTCAAAGCCTTGGCTTTCAAGGTAATCAGCCTTCGAAATCTGATAGGACATCCCCTTGAAATCCTGCAGCAACTTCTCTATCCCCACGGCTATCCTCCGTTTCGCGCCCGAATGAAATATCTACGTGCGGTGGAATCTGTTCTTCCTCTTCCTCTGTTTCCTCTCTCGGTATCGGCCACGGAATCCCTTGAGTATTACAGTATGATTCAACCCTTTTGTCGCTCGCCTTATGCTTGTACTCAGCCAGATACCACGCCCTGAACCATTCGACTGAATGCCGCCATTTGATTAACTGCACCTGATCCACGACCTCACCCCCGATTGTGCGGATTTTCCAGATATTGTGCATTAGTCCTTTTCGTAATCATCAAAAGAATAGGCATGGTCTGGCTTCGGCTCGGCATCCTTCTTTTGAAGAAAATTTAAAACCGTTTTAAAATCATCGGTTATTAAATCAGCAAAGCCATACATAACGTCAAATTCGCCTTTAGGGAATTTTTGTTGAAAGATTATAAGAAACTTGCCTTTACCGACAGCATACCCTGCTTCAAGGTGTGCAGACTTTCCAGCAGGAAGATACAGCAACACGCCATCAGCCCAGTCAATCCACTTTTTATCCTCTTTGAATGCTTTTTGTGACCTTTCATCATACATGAAGTTCATTGCATCAAGATTTTCAAAGGAATCTATTTGCGAATAATGAAACACATATCTTCCCGTGCTTTCATCAGTAAAACAATCAACTTCGTGACTGTGTTCTCTTAAAACTTGTGCTATTACCTCAACATCGTTTGCATTTTTCCATGATGAAGCCATATAAATTTTCATAAAATCAATCCTTTCTTATTGCGTAATCTTTAAAAAAACCGCATCACTTACAATCTGTCAGTGCCACAATCTCCCTTGCCTGCGAGTCCCAATAGTATGCCTTGATATTCCACCTTTGGGCTACCCGCAGTTCGCTCAATGCCCCTGTCGACCGTCGCCACCCTGGAATCATCACTATCAAGTCGCATCGCCTCAATATCTCGATGTCGCCATCCAAGAAATCCTGATCTGGCACTACACCATCAAATAATGCCGTATTGCTATGCGGGCAGATTGCTGCGTACCCCTGTTTCCAGAGTTCCTTTGCTACCTTCCGCGCCCGGATAATGTTGTGGATTACCTGAAACTTGTTGATTATTCCGATTTTGCTTTTGCCCCTGTATGGGCCAGCGATATAGCAAATTTTCATTGGTCGACCTCCTTAAAATAAACTCATTTGTAAATCGTTTTGGGCTTTCACCCAGGGTTCGTATTCCGCGAAACTGCATGATTTGTATATCCTGCCGTTAACCCATCTGGCAAAATGGTGGTGCTTTTCTGTTGGGTATGTGAGGTTATAAGGCATTACATAAGGGTCTATGTGTAGTTCGCGGAGCTTGCGGAAACGGTATAAATCTTCGTCGAACGTCGTATTGTATCCGGTCAGCATCATGCATAAATGTTTCCAGAGTTTAACGCTCCCCGAAAGTGTTTTTATACCGTCCAGAACTTGCCTCTCGAAGCTCATCAGATCCCATGAGTAGTGCAAACTTCTCAGGTGCTTCACTTCTGACAAAGCCTGTGCTATTTCAGGAGTGACAAGACGCACGTCAATCCCCTGTGTAATATCAACTACCAATCCCCTATCTCTAATTTCATGCAACTTTTCAATTACGTCTGGATCCGCTGTAAAGTTGTTGTCAAGCAGGATGAGCACATTACTTCTTGGGTTTAGGAGATCGCCGATATTGCCTACTTGGTGAAAATCGCCTTCTTTTTCCGGGATGTCGCAAAATCCGCAGTCTCTGATACAGCCTCTGGAGGTAAAACCAATACCGGCATTAACTATTGTCTCGGCCTTTGCAATCTTACTGGCCTTTGTCGCTATACCACCACGGATCCGAGGAAGAATATCCGAAACCTTATACAGATCATAATCCGGCTTGCAAGCCTCAATCTCCGGGAGCAATTTCTTTTTCTTGTTCCATCCCGTGCCTCCGATGTCGGCTCCTGGGTAAACCTGCAGGAGCTTCTCAACTTTCGTTCGGTTCCATCTAAATAGAGTCGATATATAGACCTTGTCCGGGTAGCCGCATTCGTTCAAGAAAACTTCATCATCCTGCTGCTTATACCAGGTTGAGAGCTTAAGTAATGCTAAGTTAGGCAGTTTACCGTCGAAGTCAATCAGTAGTACCTTCATACTCCTGCCTCCATCACGTACACGTCGAGCCGTTTCACACCAAACTCCCGACAGGCATCTCCGTTCGCCATGTAGATGTCTATATCCCCGTTGTCAATTAGTCCACCCCGATCCTGCACGACAAACCAGCCTCGATTTGGATAGCCCGCGAATTCAGGAATGTACACCTGTGTCCCGAACGGCAATTCCGGGCCTGCTGCTACCGTGTACCACTTCCTGACCGGTTCGCCGCTCGCCGTAATTCCGTACTCAGGATGATCCGGCAGCTTCCCGCAGCTTTCCACCGACAGGTCGTAGGCCGTTGCCCGCATAGTCATTTTCTTTGGCCTGTCCCCTCCACGGCTTGTTTTTGGGGTTTCTGGCGGTGCGTCAAGTTTTCCGTCAAGTTCTTTCTGCAATTTTTCGATTTGCGACATAAGCTCGCTTTCGTAGTCGCTTCTTATCTCTAAAATGGA
>JAQTRC010000112.1:0-4047 GCA_028712665.1 Desulfuromonadaceae bacterium | reverse complement strand
CGCTCAACCCGGATGCCGGTGATCTTCAGTCGTAACCGGCAGGCTGTGCGGGGCATATGGATTGCGGGTCGCCATCTTGTACACTCTTCAGACAAGTCATCAGTAGCTTTGTAAATATAGCGATATTCAGGCGGTATTTCATCGAAACCCGAAGGTAATAGTTGCCATGTTTCCCGCACCCAGAGAGTCATTCCGACTTCGTATGGGCATATGATGCCAATTTGCTCACTTGTTATTTTGTTTTCAAACCACGCCACTGGTCTGTTTATGCCAGATTCAAGAATAACTCCCATGGAATCAAAGTTCCATTTGTCCACGTTCTTGTTGATTTCCTTAAGTCCATTAAGTCTGCGGGTTTTACTTTTTCTATCCTTCCAGATCGCCTTTACCATTTCGGTGCTGAATAAAATTGGTCTTTCCATTTTTCCCCTCGTTTCTCCGGAGTTGAAGGCCCCCGGTTGGAATCCTTTGTTAAGTTGTACGAATCCTGTCAGGTATGATTATCAATTGCCCTCTCGGGTCTTTTATTCTCTAAACCCTCTCTGCCTTCAACCGAGGGGTGTTGAGTCAAAAGTTCATCTGCGAAATAATCAAAGAATGTCGGCATTACTATTCCGCCCTCTGTAGCCTTCAGGTATCCAAGTCCATCACGGAAGTAGCCATTGTTAAGTTCGCAGCCCCAGCCCTTACGCCCCATCTCAATAGCCACCTTCGGAATTGTGAATAGCCCGGCAAATGGATCTCCAACTAGGTCGCCCGTGTTCGAGTATCTATTGATTATTCTCTTGACTATATCTATTTGAAGTGGGCAGACGTGCATCTGAAGCCTTTTCTGACTCTGCTTCGTGTTCAGGGTTTTCATGCGGTTGATATCATCCCAAACTTCATCCGTCCAGGATCCTGGCGCCACCACCATGAATGAAGCGGGAAGTTTTCCGTCAACGTCAAGCCTTTTTGCCAACTCCACGTGTTCTTCATAGTTATAGATAGAATCTCTCGAGTACTTGCGGTAAACCGCCTGAAGTTTGCTCACCGGTATGGCCGCAAGTTCGTCTTTCGACAAAAGTCTGTCTCCGGATGATCTCCAAAATGCGTGAGCATCTATTTGCCATTGTGCCCGAGTGTATTCATCTTTGCTTTTTGATACCGGTACATCTGCATATGCATTGCTGGTATCGCTCGGAAGCTTCCTGAAGAGTAGAATGTATTCCGGACAACCAACGCCCATCTTTGAGCCATCTTTGCAGCATTCCGTCCAGCCCAGCCGATAGGTCTGGTTGTTCTCCCGAACCACATCAGTAACGACCGTTATCATTCCGCAATACTGAAAACCATGCTTCATATAATGAGCGATGCACAATGCGTGAAACGGTTCAATTGTCGGCATTCCTGTACCGGTTGCGTTTCCGAATAATACGCGGTCTTTGACATGGCAAGCAAACACCCGGCCAGATTTAAGAGTTCGGTAAAGGTGAGGAGATAAGAAATCCATCTGTTCAAGAAACGCTTCTGTATCTTCGTTAAATCCAAAATCATTGTAACTGGCCGTATACTCATAATGGTTGCCAAACGGGATTGATGTATGAAGCAAGTCGAATGTGTCATCCTTAATATTTGGCATCTCCAAAATACAATCATTGTAAATTGCTGTATAGTTTTTACCTTCAATCTTCACCCTCTCAACCCCCATGCTACGGGTTAGCTTTTCTGCCATGGAAACGCTTGATAGCCCGTGTTTTTTAATGATCTCCATCATTTTTTCAGTTAGGTAATTATGCTGCTTCCATTTCTCCAATAAAACCTGTAGGATCCGTCTCTCGCTCTCGGTATAAATAATGTCAATAATGACCTTCTCGGTCTGGAGGAATCGGTAAATCCGGTGTATGGCCTGGATAAAATCGTTGAATTCATAATCGATGCCCAGGAATATCGCCCGGTGGCAATGTCGCTGAAAGTTACATCCGGATCCTGAGAGCTCTTTCTTTGTGGCAAATAGCTTTATCTTGCCATTTGAGAACTCTATAACCCGATGCTCCCGCAGTTCAATGTCCTGGCTACCGTAAATGTCAACCACGTCAGGAAGTGCCTTTTTAATTGCTCGACGTTCATCCTCCAGGTCGTGCCATAATATAAAGTGGTCATCTGGACTTTCTGTGACAATCTCAGTCATTTTTGCAACTCTCTCGTTGATGCTGCGGCGTTTTTCCTTCATTGCGTCGGGCAGTGAGGCGGCGGCGTTACCCAGTTGCAATTTCATCTGCCCGTTTTGCTCAATGCTGATTGATGCATGGTCAACCGGTATCTCGTGGTATCTTACTTCAAGCGGCGGCAAGTCATAGCCAGTATCGTCATATCCCATATCAGACGGTTTAGTTAGAAACAGTGCCCAGCTGGATAACCAGAGCCAGAATTCGTTTTCTTTGTGCGGGTACAGGGTCAGGTTATTAGCTTTTGTGGAATCGCGCTGGAAGAAACGGGTCAAGGCTTGCCCTGTGTCCATTATCTCCAGGTATCCGGCATAATGAATAAGTTCCTTGTATTTATTTGGTGATGGCGTAGCTGTTGCAACAAATTTATATGGCACTCCTTTAAACTTATTCAAAAATGTCTGATATGTCTTGCTGCCATAGCTCCGCAAGACTGATGCTTCGTCGAGTGACGTAACTATGAAATATGTCGGGTCAATGTCCCCGTCCCTGACGCGCTCATAATTTGTCACCATGATATCAGAGGCGCAGGCCTTAACCTCATCCATCGTCTTGACATATGGTGGTTCTTCCATTCCCAAAAGTTCCGCCGCATCATGAGAAAATTCCTGCTTAACTCCAAGAAAAACGACAATTAGGGCTTTACCACCTTTATGTTTTACGATAAGTCGGGCAATTTCAAGCTGCTGCGTGGTCTTATGCAATCCAAAAGCCTCAAACAGTCCTCTACGTCCTCCTTTAATAGCCCAAACTACTGCATCACGCGAATGGGGCTTCATAATAGGGTTAACTTCATCCGGAGATATCTCAAACCCGGTATCCTGCGCTATATCTATTTTCGATTTAAGAAAATCAATGTAATCCATCCCTATATCCTCACCGGTAACACCAAATATGTGTATGAATCGCCCTCGACCGGAACCATGACGCATGGACCTTTATTGTTTGAAAACTTCACCACGACTTCCTTATCCTCGATATGTTTCAGGCAATCACAGAGTTTTAATGGGTCAAATCCAATCCGTAAATCCCCCCCGTCAACCTCTGCAGGAAAGTCCTCGTCAAATATGCCGTTGCCGCCTGTAAGTGTGAGTTTGAGCCCCTTTTGAGTCACATTAATTTCCATTGCCCTGCCGAGTTTTCCGCCAGCTTGTTCCCTGAAAAGCAGCGACCTTTCAAGTGCCTGCTGGAATTCTTTAACCTTAATCCTGGCTGTCGTTTCGAAATCTGAAGGTATTATGGATTTGTAATTCAGATATTCACCATTAACCGATCTCAGGGTGACTCTCATGTTGTCCGTAACGAGCTCTACAAGATTGTCGCTTGCCGATATCCTGACATTACCCTTGTCGAGAAGCCGGGATATGTTTTCCAGATCAACACCCTTCGGTAATATTTGGAGGTCGACCAAATCCATAGGTATCTTTCGCCATGCCATCGTCCAGCCGTCGATGCCAACCACATCCAATATGCCCGACTTGCTGTTGATGCAGATGCCGGTCAATGTAGGCCTATTTTCATCCTCACTGATAGCAAACGCGACACCGCCGATCATTTCGCGTAGAGTCTGCTGCTCAATCTCGAAGCTGGCATTTACCTTAACCTCTGGCATGGCTGGGAATCCATCAGCGGTGAGTGTGAGTATCTCCATGCGCGTCTGTCCGGCTTCGATGCTCATTTTATTGTCGGTCGTCGAAATATCGATTTCTTCATCGGGCAGGCGCTTGATTATGTCTGTGAACAGTTTGGCGTTTACCACTATGGCGCCGGACTCGAGTATTTCACATTCGGCTGTATACTTTATGGCTATTTCGGTGTTGTTGCGGGTGAGATACAGCTG
>JAQTRC010000197.1 GCA_028712665.1 Desulfuromonadaceae bacterium | reverse complement strand
AGCCCGAGGTAATTGATGATGCGGGTTGTCACTGCGCGGTTATTGTTGGTATAAATGTAAAGTGGAAATTCTTCCGACAACCGTGTCAGAAGGAGAATCACCCGCTCATCCCTCACGAGACAGGCCTCAGGACGGAGCTTCTTCTCAAAAAAAAGATGAAGTTCCATGACACTCCCCCCCAACTCCACACAGACCGCCGAAAGGGTCTGAGCCGTGCCGCTCTCCTCCGCAAGACGCCTCCGGGTGCCATCCATCAGCAAACCGGCTTCCGGCTGGCTGATCCCCTTGATCGCGGCAATATAAGCGGTCGCCGCATCCTGAATCAAGAGTGCGAAGCTCTCGCAGACATACAGAGTGCCATCCAGGTCAAAAACTATGCCTCGGATATCGGGAAAAGCCAGCGCAGACATTCAACCCCCGATCCGGCGCTGGCAGAGCAGCCGGGGAGAATTCACACCCCTCGATTGGATCAGCACCTTGAAGGTGTCCCCCATTCCACCTTCAGGCAGGATCAGCTTTTTCAACGTCAGGCGAAGACGGAGTTTTTCCTCGTTTGATATATCTGAACGCTCGATTGCCTCAATCTCCTCGACGATACCGGCCGAAAGCAGGAAACGGTACTGTTCTCCGAACCAAACGTTTTGCAGCCCCAGCTCTTCACCGCACTTCATCAGCGTCGTGAAATCGACGTGAGCGGTGATATCCTGCAGACCGAGACGAATATAAGGGTTCTCCTCGGTCTGGTGACGATAGTAACAGAGCAGCGTTCCCTGCTTACGCGCTGGCGTGTACATCTCCTCCGCCGGATAGCCGTAATCTATTGTCAGTACAAAGCCGCTCCGAAGAGATTTAGATACCGTAGTCAGCCACTCCGCCCCGTTCAGGTTGATCTCGGCCTGCTGGCCCGGATGCAGCTCAACGGCAACCCGTTTCAAATATTCTCCAATCTTCGGGGTTGAAGGATCTCCCGCCTCTTCCAGGAATTCTCCATCCTTGATGGTGACGTAAATCTCACGCACTCCATCGGAGGTCATCACGACCCTGTGCACCGGCAGCGCATCTATCAGTTCGTTCGTGTAGAGGCAGCCGCTGAAGGTGAAGTCATCTGATGCAAACTCCTCCGGGGAGAGCCAGGTCATCCGGTCAAGATGAACCGCAAGCATCCCGCGTTGCGCCGCCTCCAGTGACGGCTCCCTCTCAACCAGCAGAAGTGATAAACATTCGTAAAGTTCCGTTTCACGTTCTCTTAAATAGTCCAGAATGTCGCACGCCAGCCGTCCGTTGCCTCCCCCGCACTCCATCAGGGTGAAACAGTCAGGAGTCCCCATACAGCGCCACATCTGGGCTACCTCCCGGGCAATCACCCGGCCAAAAGCGGCATGGACAGTTATGCTGGTGTAGAAATCACCTTCGGCGCCCACCTTGCGCCCCGGCGAAGTATAGTAGCCAAGCCCCGGTTCATAGAGGCAACTCTCCATGAAATCGGCGAAGGTTATCCGGCCCCGGCTTCTGATCCTCTCTTTTATTATCTCTCTAAGGTTGTTATCCGGCACGGTATCAATCGCCCGCCACTACAAAACGGTTTCGCCCACCGGTTTTCGCACGGTACAGGGCATGATCGGCCGGCTGTATGCATTCGTCCATACCCATGCCCGGCTTGAATTTTACAACTCCCATGCTTATGGTAACCGAAATTGTCTTACCCTCCCATTCGGTTTCCAGATCGCTTACCGCCGAACGAATTTTCTCAGCCACGACCGTAGCGGCATCCAGATCGGTTTCCGGAAGTATCAGCAAAAACTCCTCGCCGCCAAAACGTCCCAGGATATCCTCGGTGCGGACCGAGGAGGTCAAGGTGTCGGCAACTCCGCTGAGTATCCGGTCCCCTGCAATATGGCCGAATGTATCGTTTACATTCTTGAAATGATCTATGTCGGCAATAATCACGCAAAAAGGGGTGCCATGGCGTTCCGCCCTCCCCTTTTCAGACATGAAACGGTTCATCAGTTCCCGCCTGTTTATAAGTCCGGTAAGGGGATCTGTGCCGGCGGCGCTTAGAAGTTTTTTCTCGGCCAGCAGCCGGCGGGCGCAATCCAGCACTGTTTCATAAAGCTCTGAACCGTTAACCGGTTTGGTGACATACTTGTCCACGCCCATATTAATGGAGCGCTTCAGATAATCGATCTGCTCGAAGGCGGTCATGATAATTATCGGAACCGACTTGTCAAGCTTGCGGATCTCCCTTACCATGTCTAACCCGTCCATATTCGGCGTATGTATGTCGGTGATTATAATATCCGGACTCTGTTCTCGATAGGCCTCAAGACCTTCCGAGCCGTCTTCGGCGGTTATCAGAACCTTTGAAATACGCGTAAGGAACTTGCCGAACTGCTCCCTGGTATCCTCTTCATCCTCCACATACAATATTTTGAGGCTCTTCAGAAACTCCTGATCCTGTATGTCGGCATTCATGATGTCCCCTTTGAGAGCGGTGTAAAAACGGAGAATTCACTCCC
>JAQTRC010000111.1 GCA_028712665.1 Desulfuromonadaceae bacterium | reverse complement strand
ATGCAGGAGGTAAAGAGCAAATCTTATAAATGGATGCGGTAAATGCTGATTTACCGTTTTTGTAGGGGCGTACCCGGTGGGTCGCCCTGATGCAACATGCAATACAGTTGGCTATTGCAACCAGGGCGAGCCAACGGCGTCGCCCCTACAGCGGTAAATTCGTTTTTTCTATGTCCCTAAAGTCTGTCTTAAAGTGGCCCGTCATATATGGCAGTAATGTTGGGATTGACGGATTTATCCGGTGGTTTTCCATTTATCCTGCATGCTGCCTTTCCTTTTTTATCTGTAGAATCAAGCCCTTCCGCTCAAACAGTTCGTAAATTTTCTCCGGCACGTTAGTTGCGTTATCCCTTCCTGGCTGAACAGGAACAGTGTCAAGCTTTCTGCGTAATTTAAGCGGTCATAAATTAAGGAGTTGGCAGTGGCTTATGTACCGGCAGTCAAATTGAAATCCTAAAGGAGGAATACCATGAAAACCAGTACGAAGGATCAGGCGGAAGGCGCATTTCATGAACTGAAAGGCAAGGTGAAGGAGATCGCCGGAAAACTGAGCGATAATCCAAAATTGGAAGGTGAAGGTCTCGGAGAAAAGATAGCGGGTAAAGTTCAGAAAAAGGTTGGACAGGTCGAGAAGGTTTTGGAGAAGTAGAGATGAGCGAGCATTTGTAATTAGATCATGGTGCAAAGAAGGGTATAAGCTGCGAAAAGAATTTATTATCCCAGAAAATAGAGGAAAATCATCATGAGATATTCAATTGTAGTTACAGTTGCAGCACTCTCCGCGCTTGCATTGAGCGCATGCGATCGACAGCCGGTTGTTGCGCCGGCGCCCCCTCCGGTGATTGTTACCGTTCCGGGACCTCCCGGACCGCCCGGACCACAAGGCGCACCTGCAGAAAAAGGTGCAACCGGCGCAACCGGCGAACAGGGTAAAGAGGGCAAACCTGGTACCGAGACGATCCTGGTTGTTCCCGCACCCGCTCCACAACGCTGATTGGCTTGCACGGCAGGCTGAGCGCTGGCCGGAGAAATGGAGCAATATTCAAAACTTACATTCATTCGGGCGATTGTAAATAAATGCCTGGTCCAAAGCGGATCAGGCATTCGCACTTTTCTGTCTGGTTCTGTCAAGCCGGACCTGAAGAATAGACAGGCATAGTAGTTGTTAAAGCCACTATAGGACGTCAAACCCGCTCCATAGAGGATTTCTGATCCGTCATATATAGCGGTTATGTTAAACATGACGGATTCCGCTGACAGTTTCTCCTTCCGACGTAATCTCTCTTTCCTTTTTAACCCGTACAATCAGACTGTTGCACTCTCAATTCCGTCAAATCGTCTCTGGCGCATTTGTTGCTGTAAAAGGTGTCGGAACAGAGAAGAAACAACCTAAAAGGAGAACAAGTCAATGACCGGAATCGACGAACTTTTTGATGCATTGATCAGGGATTGCAGAAAACCGGGTGACCTTGTCGGGGAGAACGGACTTCTGAAACGGCTCTCCAGGCAGACTCAGGAACGAACGATACCGACCGTGATGACGGAACAGCCAGGCTATCGGATCTGTCCAATGCCTGATGAAAGGAGATAAAGCATTGCTATTCAGTTATCCGCTTAATCCAGTACCTGTTTAACGCAGGCAATTCATGACAATCGACCATCTATCAAGCTGATAAGGAGCTAAACCATGTCTGAACAAAATGCAGTAATAGGAATTTTCAACTCTCACACCGAGGCGGAAACGAGCATCAAAGAACTCCAGAAGGCGGGGTTCGACATGAAGAAACTGTCCATAGTGGGCAAGGACTATCACACCGAGGAACATGTCGTTGGTTACTACAACGCCGGTGACCGTATGAAGTTCTGGGGGAAACAGGGTGCTTTTTGGGGCGGTTTCTGGGGCTTGCTGTTTGGGTCGGCTATTTTCATTATTCCGGGAGTCGGTCCTCTGGTCGTGTTCGGCCCTCTCGTAGGCTGGATTGTCGGAGCACTGGAAGGCGCAGTGGTGGTCGGCGGCTTGAGTGCTTTGGGTGCTGCTCTCTACAGCGTGGGAATTCCCAATGACAGTACTTTGCAGTATGAGACGGCGCTCAAATCAGACAAATTCCTTGTAATCGCACACGGCACTTCGGGGCAGGTTTCAGAGGCCAAGAGCATTCTTGAGACGGCTGGTGCGGCACAAACAGACATCCACCATGGAATACGAGGAGAAATCGAAGCGCAGTACTAATTGGCCTGGAGGATAATAGATGAACGAACAAACAGTTCTACGCCATCCTCTATGCACGCTTTTGCCCGCGGACGTCGAAGGATTCGATTCCCTGGTCGAGCTGGCCCTCGATATGCGCTGGTCGTGGAATCATGCCACCGACGAAGTGTGGCGGCATCTGGATCCTGTGTTGTGGGATCTGACGCATCACCCGTGTGATGTAATGCAGACGGTATCCAGGGAGAAGATCCTGAGCGCGCTTGCCGATCCGGAGTTCCGCAAGAAGATTGATGCTCTTGTACAGTCCAAGGAGCGGGAGGACGAGACGCCCGCATGGTTCCAGACGGATCATCCGGATGCTGCCTTGACCTGCGTCGCGTATTTCAGCATGGAATTCATGTTGAGTGAAGCGCTCCCCATTTACTCCGGCGGACTTGGCAATGTTGCCGGTGATCAGCTTAAAGCCGCCAGCGACCTGGGCGTACCGGTAGTCGGCGTGGGGCTGCTCTACAGCCAAGGCTATTTTCGCCAGGAGATTGACAAAGACGGCGCACAGCAGGCGCTCTACCCGTATAACGACCCCGGACAGTTGCCGATCACACCGCTCCGCCAGCCGAACGGCGAATGGTTGCGCTTGGAGATCGCCTTGCCAGGTTACTCCGTATGGTTGCGCGCTTGGCAGGTTCAGGTCGGTCGAGTCAAGCTTTACCTGCTGGACAGCAACGATGCGGCGAACGTTCCAATTCATCGCGGGATCACCAGCGAGCTGTATGGGGGAGGGGCGGAGTTGCGGTTGAAACAGGAGTTGATGCTTGGGATCGGCGGGTGGCGTCTGCTCCGCGCGCTCGGCCTTAAGCCGGAGGTCTGCCACCTGAATGAAGGACATGCGGCCTTCGCCGTGCTGGAGCGCGCCCGCAGTTTCATGCAGGAGAGTGCGCAGCCATTCGAAGCTGCACTGGCCGTCACGCGAGCGGGGAACCTCTTCACCACCCACACGGCGGTAGCCGCAGGCTTTGATCATTTCGAACCGGCTCTCATCGAACAATACCTTGGAAGGTATGCGGAACAGGAACTCGGTATTTCGATCCACGATCTGCTGGCTCTGGGGCGCCGGAATCCGAACGATGAATCGGAGAGTTTCAACATGGCGTATCTGGCAATCCACGGCAGCGGGGCGGTGAATGGAGTGAGCCGCTTGCATGGCAAAGTCAGCCGGCACCTCTTTGAGCCGATCTTTCCGCTGTGGCCGCATGACGAAATCCCGGTCGCACATGTGACTAACGGAGTCCACATGCCGACCTGGGACTCGGCGGAAGCCGACGATCTCTGGACGGCGGTCTGCGGCAAAGATCGCTGGCTGGGGAAGGTGGAAAACATGGAGCAGAACATTCGATCCATACCTGACGCCACCCTGTGGCAATTTCGTATCGCCGCCACCAAATCATTTGTAGAGTACGCCCGCGAGAGATTGTCCAGGCAACTGTACGCTTCCGGCGCATCGTCCGGCACGATTGACGAGTCGAAAAATATCTTCGATCCAAACGCGTTAACACTCGGCTTTGCGCGGCGATTCGCCGCGTACAAACGGCCCAACATGCTGCTGCACGATCCGGAGCGGTTGCTCCGCCTGTTGACTGATCCCCAGCGCCCGGTCCAGCTCGTCATTGCCGGCAAGGCCCATCCGGCGGACCAGGACGGGCAGGCCATGATACGCCAGTGGATGCAGTTTATCCAGCGTCCCGAGGCCCGCCGCCATGTAATTTTCTTGAGCGACTACAATATGCTCCTGAGCGAGAACCTGGTGCAGGGTGTCGATGTCTGGATCAACACGCCCCGACGTCCATGGGAGGCATGCGGAACGAGCGGTATGAAGGTACTGGTCAATGGAGGGCTTAATCTCTCCGAACTGGATGGCTGGTGGGCCGAAGCATACACTCCCGAGGTGGGGTGGGCATTGGGGGATGGCCGGGAGCATGGCGATGATCCCGCCTGGGACGCCACCGAAGCCGAAACGCTGTATGAGCTGCTGGAGCAGGAAGTTATCCCTGAGTTTTACCATCGCAACAAACAGGGAATTCCGGTTGTCTGGGTGAGCCGAATGCGGGAAAGCATGGCACGGCTCACCCCGCAATTCTCAGCCAGCCGCACGGTGCGCGAATATGTCGAACGCTATTATCTCCCAGCTGCCGCAGCTTATCACGAACGCGCCGCACTGCACGGGGAGGCGGGTGCGCAGATAGTGAACTGGCGCCGGACTTTGCGCAACAACTGGGCATATATCCGTTTTGGCGATATCACCGTAACGGCGGTCGGTGAGGTGAATCTGTTCGAAGCCCAGGTGTATCTTAACGGGATCATTTCTGATGCGGTGAGGGTCGAGCTGTATGCCGAAGAGTCTGGCGGCAAGAATCCGCTCCGGCTGGAGATGTCATGCGACCGGGATCTGGTCGGGGCGGAGCATGGCTACGTGTATGCCGTTCAGACCCCGGCGACACGCTCTGCCGGGGATTTCACGGCACGCATCATACCGCATTATCCAGGGGTGGCCGTTCCTCTTGAAGAGGCGCTCATACTATGGCAGCGATAGAAAAAGTAAAAATGAATAAACTGAGCCCCAACCCGTGGAATAAGGGGGTTACGGCGCAAGAAACGTTTGCGCATAATCTTCTGGAACATTCCGCCGTACCCACTTTTGTCATCGACAGCCGGCACCGGGTCATCGTCTGGAACAAGGCATGCGAAGAACTGACCGGTATGAAGACGTCGGAGGTTTTAGGGCGTAACAACCAGTGGAAACCGTTTTATCCCAAAAAACGCCCCGTTCTTGCCGATATTGTTCTCGAAGGCTCCAAGGAGGATCTGTCGCATCTTTATGCCAAATGCGTCCGTTCTCCTCTTACTCCCGATGGTTTACAGGCCGAAGGGTGGTATGAGTCACTGAACGGCATGGATCGCTTCCTTATCTTCGATGCTGCGCCGGTCCGCGATAACGAGGGGAAGATCGTCGCGGCAATCCAGACATTACGGGATATTACCGCGCGCAAGCGCGCGGAAGATTCATTGCGCACATTGTCACAGGCAATCGAACAGACGCCGATGGCCATTGTCATCACGGATCGCGAAGGTACCATCGAGTATGTGAACCCCCATTTCACAAAAATTACCGGATACTCCAAGGATGAAACAATCGGCAAAAATCCTCGTATAATCAAATCCGGCCGGCAATCTCGAGAATTTTACCGGGAGCTGTGGGAGACGATCCTTTCAGGTAATGAATGGCATGGCGAATTTCACAACAAGAGGAAAAACGATGAGCTTTACTGGGAAGACGCTTCGATCTCTCCCGTGAAAAACGACGCCGGCGAGATTACGCACTTCGTCGGCGTCAAGGAGGATATTTCCGAAAGGAAGTGGGCGGAGGAGGAGCTGAAGATAAGCCACGAACAGGTCCAACTCCTCCTGGAATCCACCGCCGAAGCGATCTATGGGATCAGCCTGCTGGGGAGATGCACCTTTGCCAACCAGGCCTGCGCACGTCTTCTAGGCTACAAGCATCCCGACGAGCTGCTCGACAAGCATATGCACAAGCTGATTCACCATAAACACAAGGACGGCACCCCCTTCCCTCCGGAAGAATGCCGTATGAACTCCATATTCCGGGGAGAAGGCGCAGGGTGCCACGTAGATGACGAGGTACTCTGGCGGGCTGACGGAACGAGCTTTGATGCGGAATACTGGGCTTACCCCCAGCGGAGCGGCAATCATGTCGTTGGCGGGGTGGTTACCTTTTTCGACATCACCGAGCGCAAACGGGCGGAGGAACAGCTGCATCAGGCCAGATTGTACTTGAGCGACAAAAACCGGCAACTGGAAAATGAACGGACCCTGGCGCATAAGGTGCTGGAGTACATTCTTCCACAACAGTTCGAGCTTCCCGGGTTCACAACCGCCATCATGTTCCGCCCCTCGGACCGTATAGGCGGTGATTTCTTCGATGCTTGGTCCGACGGCGACTGCACCCACTTTCTGATTGGCGACATTTCGGGGCACAGCACTTCAGCAGCGCTGATGATGGCGGTAAGCAAGGGGATATTCCGCTCCCTCGGCTACACAATGAACGACCCGGTCGAGATAGTCACTGCCGCCAACAGGATGCTCTGCCCGATGATGCTCGACAGCCGGATGTTCCTTACCCTTGTGTACGTCCTGTTCGACCGGCGCGATAACTCTCTGCGGGTCGTCTCCGCCGGTCACAATCCGGTTTATCATCTGGACGGCAGTGAGATTTTCACCATCGACTCGACCGGACCGGCCATTGGCTGGGATGAAGAAGATTCCTGGGAGCCGGTTTGCTGCCGGTTCGATCCAGGCATGCTGTTGTTTCTTTATACGGACGGCCTGACAGAAGCAAAGGACTCAGCCGGGATTGAGTTCGGCGATAAACTTCTCCTGGAATTGAGAGAGTTTTGTTCTCCAGAGGCACTCGTTGACGGGATAATTGAAGCCGCAGAAAAGTTCCGTAACGGCGCATTCGAGGACGATGTCACTCTCTTCGCCATCAGAAGGGAGCAACTATGAATGATACCCGCAGGCTGCTCATTACTTTCGAACCGGCTTTCGGCAACGTGGATATGGTCCGAGCCGCCGTCAGGGGGATCTGTGCCGATTTTTTCAAGCTTGCGTGCAACGCAGCCAGCATCATGGATTTCTGTATTATCGTCACCGAGCTGCTGAACAACGCCGTGGAACATTCAAGCGCAAAGGTGCTGGATATTGAACTCATACTATCCGATCACGAAGCTGTCTTTCGCCTGATTTCCGAGGGGAACGGTTTCGATCCGACAGTGACGGCGGTGATGCCGAGCCTGGAACCGGAAGATGATCTCCCCGAGGGAGGGTACGGGCTTGCCCTTATTCAGTCTCTGGCGGACGGCATGGAGTACGAGCGCCGGGAAAACTGGAACATGGTGACGTTAAGAAAGGTTTTTCCGGGGAAGGAACACTGATATGGAAATCAAACTCGAAATGGACAATGAGGTTGTCATCCTGAAACTGTCCGGAAATCTGGTGGCCGGCACGGCGGAAGAGCTGAAGGAGCAGATTGCCAAATTGATAGAAAAAAAATACCTGTTCATCCTTCTTGATATGGGGAAGATCGATTTCATGGACAGTTCCGGGCTGGGGGCCTGTATTGCCATCAAGCGGGATCTGGTAGCCAATGTAGGGCTCCTGGCATGCACCGGGTTGAACGAGAATGTCAGGAAGGTTTTCCGTATGACCCGCGCCGACCAGAAAATCATGATTTTCGATGCCAGGCAGGACGCAGTTGGCGCATTGCTGGAGCGGATACATGGGGGACGGAAGTAATATTCTGGTTGATAGACTGAAGGCTGAAGAGTGTTAGGTTAAACCCTGCATAATCACGAGGCTCAAGATGTTTACCTTCAGCCTTCAGTCTTCAGCCTAAAGAGGTCCAATTATGAACGACATGAAGGTTGGCGAGATTCTCCTGGAACAGATGCTGATTACTCCGGAACAGTTGGAGGAGGCGCTGGAGAGAAGCAAGACCCTCTCTCCACCACCGCTTCTGGGAACACTCCTGGTGAGGATGGGCTATCTGAAGGAGTCCGACCTCCAGCATCTTCTCGACAAATACGAGAAAAGGAAGTCCTTTGCAGAGGTGCTTCTTGCTCACAATTATCTCTCCAAAGATGACCTCGACGTCGCTCTGGAGATGAGCAAAAGCGAGCTTCTCCCTTTGGACCGGGTGCTTCTCAATCTGGACTTCCTCACCGAGGAGACCCTCGCCAAGGCGATAGCCACCTATGTCGATCGCCCATTCACCCATCTCGACAACCTGAAGAGCAATATCAAACCGGGACTAGCCAATGGCATCATATCGTTCGTTCCAGCTCCGCACAAGATGGTGCCGCTCTCCATCGACGGAAGATCCATCACCATCGCGATGAACCGTCCGCTGCCGCACAAGGAGCTGCTCCGGCTGGAGGATCAGATAAAGTTGAATGTGATGACGGTTATCGCCATTGAAAGCGAGATAGTTGCATCCCAGAAAAGATACTCCATCCTTCCCGGCAGCGGCAATGTTGCGGGAGGGGCGCACGAAATACCCGGCAGCATCATGGAGATGATGGCGGGGGAGACAGATGAGCCGTATTTTGAAGAGGATGCGCTCAAGGTGACGGAGAAGGACTCTCTCCTGGTTAAAATGGTGAACAAGATCATTTATGACGCCTTCCTGCGAAAGGCTTCCGATATCCATATCGAGCCGTATCCCGGCAAAAAGTCCATCATTGTCAGGATGCGGGTGGACGGGAAGTGCTCGGTGTACCAGGAGCTTCCCAGCAAATACAAGTACGCCATCGCTTCACGCATAAAGATCATGGCGGAGCTTGATATCGCGGAACGGCGCAGGCCTCAGGACGGGAAGATCGACTTCAAACGCTTCGGGCCGGCGGACGTGGAATTGCGGGTCGCGACGATGCCGACCGTCGGCCACCTGGAAGATGTGGTCATCAGGCTGTTGAACGTAGGCGAACCGATGATCTTCGATCAATTGGGGCTGACCCGCCGAAACAGGGCGGCATTCAACAGCGCCATCAAGAAGCCATACGGGTTGATTCTGGTTGTAGGGCCGACCGGATCGGGAAAGACGACCACGTTGCATTCGGCCATATCTGTGATAAACAGACCTGAGGTAAAAATCTGGACGGCTGAAGACCCGGTTGAGATCACCCAGGAGGGGTTGCGCCAGGTGCAGATCAACTCCAAAATAGGCCTGACCTTTGCTTCAGCCCTCCGCTCGTTCCTCCGCCTTGACCCTGATGTCATAATGGTCGGGGAGATACGCGACCTGGAGACCGCCTCAATCGCCGTTGAGGCGTCATTGACCGGCCACCTGGTACTCTCCACGCTCCACACCAATTCCGCCCCGGAAACGGTAACGAGGCTCCTGGAGATGGGGCTCGACCCCTTCAGCTTCTCCGATTCGCTCCTCTGCGTTCTGGCGCAGCGTCTTGCCGCCTGCCTCTGCGACCATTGCAGAGAGAAATACCGGCCGGGAGATCCGGAACTGGATGAGCTTATCGACGAATACGGTGCGGAGGCTTTTGCCGCGAGCGGGATCAAAAGGGAAGGGATCATCCTGGCAAAGCCGGTCGGCTGCGACTACTGCCAGGGCACCGGCTACCGGGGGCGCATAGGGATTCACGAACTTCTTGAATGCAGCGATGAGGTGAAGAGCTTGATCCGTAAAAAGGCGGAAACGGATCTCATCCGCGAACAGGCTGTGCAGGAAGGGATGACGACCCTGAAGCAGGATGGAATCCTGAAAGTGATGCATGGTCTTACGGAAATACACGAAATCAGGCGGGTAAGTATCAGGTAACTAAAACCAGGTAGTTAGGCTGAAGGTTGAAGGCTATCAGGAGAATCAACCTTTCTACCTTCAGTCTTCAGCCTGATCTTATATCATTAAAAGGAGACAACGCGGTCCGTACTGATCCAGTTCAGATTGCGCCACCCGACTACCATGAGCTATCTAAAAATAATATCAGTCGTAAACGAGCATACCGCATCCACGGTCACAGCCCGCTATGCCATCTCGATGGCGG
>JAQTRC010000110.1 GCA_028712665.1 Desulfuromonadaceae bacterium | reverse complement strand
GGCTCCGAGGACAAGTTCAAGGAGATCAACGAGGCCTATGCGGTGCTGTCCGACCCGAAAAAGAAGGAGCAGTACGACACCTTCGGCTCCAGCGGATTCCACCAGCAGTACAGTAAAGAGGATATCTTCCGTGGTTTCGACTTCGGCAATGCCTACAAGGATATGGGGGGGGGCGGGGGCGAAGATATATTCTCGCGCCTGTTCGGGGGAGCCTTCGGAAAAGGGGGGGGACGCGGTTTCCAGAGAGGCCCTCAAAAGGGGGGCGACCTGGAGATGGAAACCGATGTAAGCTTCCGGGATGCCGCACATGGAGCCGAAAAAGTGATCGCCTTCAGACGGAGCGGCCAGCGCGAAGAGTTAAAGGTCAAGATCCCGGCCGGTGTCGATAACGGCAGCAAGATCCGCATTACAGGCAAAGGGGGACAGGGCGAAGGTGGCGGCCAGGCCGGAGACCTGTTCCTGATCATCCGGGTCATGCCCGACCCGGTCTTCACCCGCGACGGGGGGGACCTGTTCGTGGAGCGTTCGATACCCTTCAGCGCTGCCTGTCTGGGGATTTCTATCGATGTTCCAACCCTGGAGGGGGACAAGCGGATCAAGGTGCCGGCCGGCATCCAGCCCGGCATCAAGATTCGCCTGAAAGGATGCGGCATCAAACCGCTCGGCTCAAATACCAAGGGCGACCTGTACGTCAAGATCGGGGTGCATATCCCTGAAACGTTGAACGGGGAGCAGAAGAAACTGGTGGAGGAGATGGCTCGGAAGGGGATGTAAATTTATATTTTTGTCATCATCAAAACCACCGCATGCGCTGAGATTCCATCACCGGTTCCGGTGAAACCGAGTCCTTCTTCGGTAGTGGCCTTGACGTTGACCTGCGCAACCGAAGCATTAAGCACTCTGGCAATATTTCCCCGCATGACCTGAATGTGCGGAGCCATTTTCGGCATCTGGGCGATGATGGTGGCATCGAGATTGCCAAGTTTGTAGCCCATACTGTCAGCCAATTTGATGACATGAGCCAGCAGCTTCAAGCTGTCGGCCCCTTTAAAGGCAGGGTCGGTGTCGGGAAAATGCTTGCCGATATCCCCTTCGCCAATAGCACCCAGAATGGCGTCGGCGATGGCATGCAGCAGCACGTCGGCATCGGAATGTCCCAGAAGGCCCTTCTCCCAAGGGATATCCACCCCCCCGATGATCAGTTTTCTTCCATCCACCAGCCGGTGTACATCATAGCCGTGTCCTATACGCATGCATCCCTCATCCCTCATCCCTCCGCCCTCAAATCCCGCGCCATCAGCTCTATCACAGCCTGCCGGGCCGGTTTGTCTTCGTGCAGGACCTGGCAGGTCTTTTCGACAATCGGCATCTCCACCCCTCGGCGGCGGGATAGCTGGTAGACCGATTCGGCACTCTTCACCCCTTCGGCCACCATGCGCATTTCGGCCAGAATATTGACAAGGCGCTCCCCCTGCCCAAGTTTGAAACCGACCGTGCGGTTGCGTGAGAGGTCGCCGGTGCAGGTCAGCACAAGGTCCCCCATGCCGGCCAGACCGGCAAAGGTTGAAACCTGCGCGCCCATCGCCTGGCCCAGGCGGGTCATCTCGGCCAATCCTCTTGTAATCAGCGCCGCGCGGGCGTTGTATCCAAACCCCAGCCCATCGCAAATGCCGGCCGCAATTGCGATCACGTTCTTGACCGCTCCCCCCAGCTCAACTCCGATTACGTCGCTGTTGGTATAGACCCGTAAGGATGGGCTGCTAAAAGCCGCTTGAACCCGTTTTGCACTGTCGTCGCCAAGGGAAGCGGCCACGATCAGAGTGGGGAGTTCCTGGGCAACTTCGCGGGCAAAAGTCGGGCCGGACAACGCGACAAAGCGCGATCGCGCATGATCGCCCAGCAGTTCCGCGCTTATCTCCGATACCGAAAGAAGCGTTTCCAGCTCGATTCCCTTGGAGGCATTTACGATAACGGCATCTGCCGGGATGTGTGGAGCAAGCTGCTTCAGCACGCTGCGCATAACCTGAACCGGCGTAACCATCAGCACAATCCCGCGCCCATGGACCGCCTCTTCGAGATTGCCTGTGCAGGCCAGGGTCGGATACAGGCTGATGCCGGGGAGATAGAGCGAATTGGTATGCCTGGAATTTATCTCTTTGACCAGTTCAGGCTCATATGCCCACAACAGTGTGTCATGACCGTTGGCCGCCAGACGTCCGGCCAGGGCCGTTCCCCAGCTGCCGCCCCCTATGACGGCTATCCGTTCGCAATTAATCGTCATATTCGTCGCCATCAAACCTTTCCTCAAGTCTCGGGTCATACCCCTCGGCCAGGGTCTGGCGGGCTGCGTCAACACTGTCCAGCAGCAGCCGCCGGATAAACGGGTGGCGGCAATCGGGCAAAAAGCCCCCCACCAGGCTGAGCGCAGTAGCCAGAGTCTGCTGAATCACGGCTCCATCGGCATCGATCTGCTGCAGGTAATCGGCGGTCAGGAGCAACCGTTTGATGATTTCGGCGCGGCGCGGGATAATCAGCTCTTCGCAGCATTTTGCTATCTCCCCCTCCAGGGCCTCGGATGTAACCATGTCGGGACCGCCGTCCGCCTCCAGCGCGATAAATCGCTCGGCAACATCGTACACTGCGGTCTCGGTTAGAACCCACCCCTCAAGACCGGGGTCATCCAGCAGGTCATTGCTGGAGGCGACATATCCCGGAATCTTCTCCACGATCCCCTCCAGATGGACCATGCCGAATCGCGGGACATAGGGTTCCGGTTTGAGGGTGTCAGGACGGAAAAGACGCATATCTACGTAGAAATCGGGTGGGAGATAAAAGCCGCCTTCGCGGCTGCGGTGGAGAGCATCGCGCAGTGAGGCCAGCGCATAACCTGACTCGACAGGCATCAACATCTCGCCGCCGGCAACATCTTTCAGAATATGGCTGTACTCTTTCTCATCTTTCATCCGGTAACTGACGGCATTCAGTATGCCGTCACTCTCGCCGGTCAAGACCAGCATGGCTGCATACGCCTTGTCGTCCAGCCGCCATGAGAACCAGAGAGAACGTGAACCGTAAAAATCAATCGGACCGGCATAGACGTCGTGGAAAGGGATCGACTGCTGGAAGGAGTGCGGCAATTCGATCGGTTCGCGAATACCGGAAAAGGAGAGCCGCCGGATACTCCGCCTGATCAGGGCGACCTGATCCCCTTCGTGGCGAACTTCGGCGCGTCCCAGGACATCCAGAGCAAATCCGCTTTTTGCCCTGCCAAGAGCAAGTATCGCCTCCCTGACGATCTCCGGCTTCTCAAATGTGAGCAGTATCTCCAACAGGGCCATCGCCTCGGCAGAGCTGTTTTCCGAGAGCCGGCGCATCATTCGGAGGCGGAACTCGTCGGCCACATCGAGAAAACTGTCTATGAACCGGACCAGGCCCCGCTCACCGTCTTTGAGGCAATCGTCGGTGAAGCCTTCAAGAGACGCGGCGCCATAGCCGGTCATTGAAGCGAAGGGGGGAGCGGTAACATCAATACCGCTGTCATGCAGCAGATCCAGGAGAGCCAGTTTACCGTCTTCCTCCAGATCCTTGCGCTGCAGGGTGATTTGAATCAGCTGGTCCATCCAGGCCGAGGCGTCGAAGAAGTCGAGCATGCAGGTATAGCGATATATGGCGGTGCCGTTCTGCTCACGCCAGAGCTTGCGCACCAGCGGTGAGAGAGCCCGCTTGCCCGATTTCTGCAATCGCCGCCCGATGCGCTCCATCTGCTCGCCGGTCAGATCCTCACGCTTCAGAAAATCGAGCAGCCGCATGATCCGGCGCCTTTCGCGCAGCGTTTTGTCTATTTTAAATGGTTTGGTCATATTCTTTTGTTGCCCCGTTCATTCTTAAGTCAGGGGACGGAGTCTAACACACGAACCGTTTGAAGGCAATCATGACAAGGAGAGACAAATTAATTATCCCGCCGCTTTTTTGATAACTTCCCGAGCCTCTGCAAGCGGGTCGGCTGAACCCTCTACCCAGTTGATTTTTATCCCGTTTTTCTCCATTTTACGGAACCAGTTTTCCTGGCGTTTGGCAAAATCGTGGATAGCGCTCCCCAGCTTCTGAACCATGTCGTTCCGGTTAATATCTCCTTTCAGATAAGCCCCCAGATGGCGGTACTCCAGGCCATAATAGTCGAGACGTTCCCAGGAGACCCCCTCATCATGCAGGCGCTGGACCTCCTGTATCATTCCGTTCTCCAGACGGATACTAAGACGTTCCGAAATCCGCCGCCTTAATTCCGCCCGCTCCCACCGGATGCCGATCACCAGCGGTCGTATATGAGCAAGAGAGTCTTGACCAATGTCATCTTCCCGCTCATAGCCGGCAATTTCAATGGCCCTGACCGTGCGGACCCGATCCCTGAGGTCGCTGCTGTTATGCTGTTCCGGCTTCAAGCGCTTCAAAATGGCTGCAAGCTCCTCGTCGCTCCGTTCTTCCAGCTCGGATCGGAGTGTCCCGTTTTCAGGGACCTTAACCATCCGGTAACCGCGCAAAACGGCATCCAGGTAGAGCCCGGTCCCCCCGCACAGGATCGGTAGCTCTCCTCTCCCTGAAATGTTTGAAAAAGCATCCAGAAAACAGCGTTGAAACGCGAAGACGCTAAACTCTTCGCCGGAGTCAAGGATGTCGATCAGATGATATGGCACGTTGCCGTATTCTTGAAGATCCTTGCCGCTGCCGATATCCATGCCGCGAAA
Source organism: Desulfuromonadaceae bacterium (assembly GCA_028712665.1). GTDB lineage: Bacteria > Desulfobacterota > Desulfuromonadia > Geobacterales > Pseudopelobacteraceae > JACRCG01. The sequence goes on along the minus strand of JAQTRC010000110.1, from coordinate 5,109 downwards.
AACCTGGCGCGAGTCGGCTGAGATGATCTCACCGGACATCTCGCTGGCCAGCGCCACCGCCAGTCGGGTCTTTCCCGAGGCGGTCGGGCCGAGGATAGTGAGGAGGTTAAAGGGGTGAATATCAAGCATGATGCAGGCCCTGATGGAGTTTTTCCGCCGCCTTGCGATTCATTCCCGCCACAGCTGCAATCTCGTCTATGCCGGCTTCCATAAGCCGTTGCAGGCTGCCGAAATGCGTGAGCAGGGCGGTGCGGCGCTTGATTCCGATCCCTGGGATGGCGTCGATGCCCGAGGCGATGCCCCCCTTGCTTCGGAGTGTACGGTGGTATTCGATGGCGAAGCGGTGGGCTTCGTCGCGGATAGCGGCCAGTAGCAGAAGCGGCGCAGAGTTCTGGCGAAGCACGACCGGGTTCTTTCTCCCGGTCAAAAAGATCCTCTCGGCGCTTTTCTCGACGGTGGCCGATTCTGCAGCCCTTTCCGTGCGGCTCTTGGCAAGTGAGACGAGGTCGAAACGTCCTGCCAGGCCGAGTTCGGCGATAATCTCACTGGCGGCGTTAAGTTGGCCTATACCGCCATCCACGACCACCAGATCTGGCAGTCCGTTTTTCTGAATACTCTCCTCCATGAAGCGGCGTGAAAAAACCTCCCGCAGCATGGCGAAGTCGTCCTGCCCATCAACAGTTTTGATCCGGTAGCGGCGGTAATTGCTTTTGTCGGCGCGCCCGCCGCTGAATACCACGCCGCTGCCGACCGAAAATCGCCCCTGGATGGTGGAGATATCGTAGCACTCTATTCGATGCGGCGGACGGGAAAGATGAAGGTGCTGCTGGAGTTCGGCAAGCAGTGCTGCCGCCGTGGCTACGATATCGTCGCGCTCCCGAACGGCAGATTCGGCGTTTTTACAGGCCAGAACAACCAGATCCCGCTTGGTTCCCCGCTGGGGACAGGAGATGGAAACCTTGCATCCCTTCAGTTCTCCCAACAGTTCAGCCAGTGCCGCAACACCCCCGATTTCAAACGGCAGAAAGATCTCTTCGGGGATTATCGCTCCGGAAGTGTAATATTGCTGCAGAAAGGCCGATAGCCCGGCGGCATCTTCGAGTTCCCATCCCAGGCTGAACAGACGGCTGCCGGTAAGCACCCCCCCCCGGATGAACAGAATCGCCATCTCTATCCGGTCACTCTGCCGATGAAAACCGACTACGTCACTGTCACCACCCCGCAGCACAACTTTTTGTTTCTCGACCGTGACCTGTATGGAGCGGAGCAGGTTCCGCCAGCGGGCCGCCTCCTCGTAGCGCATCCCATCGGCAGCCGTAGCCATCCGGCGTTTGAATTCCGCGATAAGTTCTCTCCCTTTCCCCTCAAGAAACATCGTGGCGCCTTCTGTCAGGGCGGCATAATCTTCCGCTGAAATCATCCCCTGGCAGGGAGCGCTGCATTGGCCGATCTGATGGTACAGGCATGGGCGCTTGCGAGCCATGCAGGTCGCCAGTGGATAGTGACGAAGCGGGAACATGCGGACCATCTGCTGCAGAACTTCCCGAGCCGCCGAGGCTGACGAATAGGGGCCGAAGTAGCGGGCGCCGTCGTTCGGAATCTTCCGGATAACGGTAAAACGAGGGAAATCCTCACGGAGATCGATTCTGAGAGAGAAATAGGTCTTGTCATCTTTCAGATTGAGGTTGTAGCGGGGGTGGTACTGCTTTATGAGGGTATTTTCCAGCAGCAGGGCCTCTTTTTCGGTGTCGGTCAGCATGACTTCGATATCGGCAACTCTGGCCACCAGAAATTTGACATGGTAGCGGGAATCACCGGATATGTTGAAGTAGGAGCGGACTCGCTGCCTCAAGCTGCGGGCCTTGCCGACATAGATGATCGTCCCGGCGGCATCGCGCATCAGATAGACTCCGGGCGAAGCAGGGAGCTGCCGAATTTTATCTTCCAGACTCATGCCGGTAATCCTACTTGTTTGTTGCCGGAATGAAAAGTCTCTTGTTCAAAATGAAGGCGCACAATAAACAGGCACCCTGACTAATTTTAAAGCTTACCTATCCATGTAATTACAAAAATATTGTTAAGTATCAATATGTTATGTTTTGGCGATGATATTGCACAACGATTGGATACAGTAAAGTTGAACTGATACCAACGGAGGTATGTGTATGGAAAGCATGTCAACGATGACAGGCCTGAAGGGTAGTGCTGATGTTCTTTTTCTGATGCTGGGCGCGGTAATGGTTTTCGCGATGCATGCCGGTTTTGCTTTTCTAGAGGTCGGCACGGTACGCAAAAAGAACCAGGTTAATGCCCTTGTCAAAATACTCACCGACTGGTCCGTTTCGACAGTCGTTTATTTCGTGGTCGGCTTTCCAATCGCCTACGGTATTTCCTTCCTTAAACCGGCTGAAGATCTGCTAAACAAAGCCCAGGGGTATGACCTCGTCCATTTTTTCTTTCTGCTCTGTTTCGCTGCCTGTATCCCTGCGATAATTTCGGGAGGCATCGCAGAGCGCGCCAAATTCTGGCCGCAGGTCGTCGCAGGCGCAATTTTTGTCGGATTGTCCTATCCGCTGTTTGAGTCGCTGATCTGGGGGCAGAACGCCTCGCTGCTTCAAAATATGTTTAAATCGATCGGCGGAGCCGAATTTCACGATTATGCCGGTTCGGTGGTTGTTCATTCCATCGGCGGCTGGATCGCGTTAACTGCAGTCATGGTTCTCGGCCCCCGCATGGGACGTTACGTCCGGGGCAAGTCGCACCCGATCCCGGTCAGCAATATCCCGTTCCTTGCCCTTGGATCTTGGGTTCTGGCTATAGGATGGTTCGGCTTCAATGTCATGAGCGCCGGCAATCTTGAGAAAATCTCCGGACTGGTGGCGGTCAACTCGCTGATGGCAATGGTCGGCGGCGTACTCGCCGCACTGGTCGCGGGAAGAAACGATCCCGGTTTTGTCCACAACGGCGCTCTGGCCGGTCTGATTGCGGTTTGTGCCGGCAGCGACATCATGCATCCTCTTGGGGCCTTTGCCGTCGGATGTATCGCTTCGTTTATCTTTGTTTACGGTTTCCAGTATGAGCAGGAAAAACTCAAGATCGATGATGTACTCGGCGTCTGGCCGCTGCATGGAATTATCGGTTCCTGGGGGGGGATCGCGGCCGGCATTTTCGGCCAGAAGTTTCTGGGGGGTATCGGAGGCGTCAGCTTTATTTCGCAGCTGACCGGCAGCCTGGCCGCAATACTGTTTGCCCTGATCAGCGGCTTTGTTGTTTATGGAATACTTTCAAAGACGGTTGGCATCCGGCTCGAGCAGGAGGATGAGTTTAACGGGGCTGATCTGTCGATTCACAAGATAGGAGCCTATCCAGAGGAGAGCATCCGCTGAGATGCATGAACACTAAAGAGCCGGAATACAGTAGTCAGAATCAGCGTTGTCCGGTTTGGTCTTTGCATTAAGCCTCCCCTCCCTTGACGGGAGGGGATTGAGGGGTGGGTGAAGTTGCCAACGGTGTCAAATATAGCAAACTCCCCCACCCCCTAACCCCCTCCCGCAAGGGGCGGGGGGACTTTTGAGACAGGTGTAATAACCAAACCGGACATTGCTGAGTCAGAATTTGAGAAAAAAAGCGGTCGGGTTCTGTTCTGCCATACTCTCAGAGTACTGCTATTGCACGACCCGGCCTGTCATCAAATTTCTTTTTGTAACTTTGGATTTATGCTGACTCCTGACTCCTGACTCCTGACAACCGGGCATCTACCGTATCCCTTATGTAGGTGCTTAAGACAACTGCATCTAACGCCCTGACATTCCGATTCTTTCGTTGACAAGGAGTTGGAGAGGTGCTATCAACATGGCATTTTACTTCTACCACTATAGCTACTCTCCGTGCGCTGTCTCATCGCCTGGGCGGCCAGAAGAGGTCAATCAACGTGATTTCATCGGGATTATGTCGCAATTCACTTATCCAGCTCATAGCCGTGCTGGTCGTAATCTCTTGTCTTTTCGCCTCCCCTGTTTTCTGCCAGGAAACTGAAGATTCTCAGGTATTTATCGCCGGATTTAATGCGTATCAACAAAAAGATTATGCCTCGGCCATCGTAAAAATGAATGAGGTGCTGCAAAAATATCCGGACACCCCCTTGCGGGACCTGACGCTGTTCTGGCTTTCCCGCTCCTATTTCAAAGTCGGCAATCAACTGGATGCCGCCCGCTATTTGTCCCAGTTTTCAAAAGAATATCCTGACAATCCGCTTAAGGGCACTGTTGAAGAAGAGTTGCTCTCTCTTGCGGCCCGCTATGACAGCGGCGAAAAGCTTTCAGTGGGGTCAACGCCGACCGGACAACCCGACCAACAGGCTGCCCAAAAGGCTACGGCCCAGAAGGAACGCATAGCGACTGCAGGGGCTGAAGAGGCTGTCCGCGCCGCCGCAGCTACGGAAACTGCCCGTCTGGCTGCTCTCAAAGAGGCAGAGGAAAAGCTTGCTGCCGGGAAGAAGGAGCAGGAACGGGTTGCGGCTCTGAAGGCTGAACAGGAGCGCATTGCTGCGGAAAAAGCCGAAGCAAGCAGGCAAGCCGCTCTGGCCGAATCGGCCCGCTTGGCAGCTCTTAAGGCTGAAGAAGAGCGGGTTGCACAAGAAAAAGCTGAAGCAACCAGGCAAGCCGCTCTAGCCGAGTCAGCCCGCTTGGCAGCTATTAAAGCTGAAGAAGAGCGGATTGCAGAAGAAAAAGCTGCCAGGGAGCGGGTTGAAAAGGAGCGCATTGCTGCAGAAAAAGCTGAAAAAGCCAAGCAAGCCGCTTTAGCCGAGTCAGCCCGCATAGCAGCTCTTAAAGCCGAAGAAGAGCGAAAGATTGCCGAAAAGGGGGCTATTGCCGCCGAGGCCGCACGTTCGGCTGCTGCGAGGAGCGAAGAACAGAGATTGGCCCAGAAGCGCGCCGCAGACGAGAAGATCAAGACCGAAAGATCGGCTTTCCGCGAGAAGGCTATTACACAGTACAAATCAATTATCGACAAATTTCCATCCTCTGCCGCTGCTGTCACAGCTGCCGCCAAACTGCGGGAACTCGGCATCGTAGTGGCGTTGCCGGCCAAGGCTGCAGTAGCCGAGAC
>JAQTRC010000021.1 GCA_028712665.1 Desulfuromonadaceae bacterium | reverse complement strand
CCCTGAGTAGAAGCAGTGTCGGGCTGTTACAACAGCTGCCGATAATCGCAATGAAGAGCCTCTGCAAGCTTCTTTGCGCGCTCCTTACCAATGCTCCGTTTACTGTTTTCCATCTCGCTGATGTGGTGCTGCGGAATGCCGGTCAAATCGGAAAGCTGTTTCTGGGTAAGGTTTTCTCGCGTACGGTATGCCCGCAATGCAACCTGCGACTCCTTGCCGATATATTCCGGGAATACCTCTGCAACCGTATAGGTACGCTCTTCCTCTGACTCGACAGTTTCCGCATAACGCCTTACCAGCGGGGCGTTGTGGCGGTGAACCTTCAGCAGCAATGTTATCATATCGTCAGTAGGGTGCATTTTCGTGTGTGCCTGCATATGTAACCTCCACAAATCTGATCCTGCCCTTGTCTTCCCGCCAGACAACCACAAATGTTGGCTGTCCCTTCTTTATGTGACAATGATGTTCACAGTCGGACAGTTTTGAATAGTTTGGCCAATCTCCTCGAACCGGACCTGTTGCTTGAATATCTCTCACAAGCTGAAACAGTAGTTCTCTGACGCGTACCGGCAGCTTATCCTTCTGTTTGCGTGCCTTGTTGGTAAACTCTACAGTCCAGTTCATATCGCAATTTATCCCTTTTATAGGTATATTGTCAATTGATATACTGTAGCCATGGGCGTACGCCTATTCAACCCAATCAATGCTCGCATTCTGGTGATGCCATCAATTAATTTGCGAGATATTTATAAGGCCGGGATGAATGTATGAGCAGGTGTGGATAACTCTTTGAAAAAAATAATTCAGCTCGTTCTAATCGCTTCCACCGGGCAGATCGTCACACAACAACCGCACAAGCTGCAGCGTTCCGTATTCCGAATCACCGCATGCTTGCTGTAACCGGAAACTTCTAGTGTGATTATCTTTTGAGGACAGGCAGCCACACAGCGGCCACAGCCTGTGCAGCGTGCGGAATCGATCTGCGGGACGCCTTGAAGAGCGGGCTTCAGAGCCCCAGTTCCATCTGTTTCCATGTAAATTCAGGTTTCTGCTTGCTCTGGATACGCTTGAAAGGGTAGTAACGGGGACACTTTGCAACAACTGCGTTCGCTACCTGTTTGCAGGTGCGCCGGCACGAGGTGCAGAGTTTGTTGGAAGGTGGTTTGCTATTTGTAGTCTTTTTAGGTGGCATGGCAATCTATCTGTAGGGGCGGGTTTCAAACCCGCCCCTACGAAACCTGAATATATTCATCCGACGAACCTCACCCAACCGAATTCGTCTTTCAGTTTGCCTGTCTGGATACCGGTCAGCGTATCGTAGAGTTTCTGTGTGATCCCGCCGACATTGCCTCCGGTAAGCTGCAGGACTTCGTCCTTGTAGCAGAGCTTGCCGACCGGGGTGATGACGGCGGCCGTGCCGCTGCCGAAGGCCTCGGTGACTTTACCGGCACGGATATCGGTCATCAGATCGTTGATGTCGATCTGTTTTTCCTCAACCGTCAAACCAAGACTTGGGGCAAGCTTAATGACCGAGTCGCGGGTTACACCCGAAAGGATCGAGCCGGTAAGCGGAGCGGTGACTATTCTGTTCCCGTACGCGAAGAACATGTTCATCGCGCCTACCTCTTCAACAAAGCGCCGCTCTTTGCCGTCCAGCCAGAGCACCTGGGCATATCCCTTCTTCTCTGCCTCCTGTCCCGCCTTGAGCGAACTGGCGTAATTACCCCCCGTCTTGGCCTCCCCGGTCCCCCCCGGCACGGCGCGCACATAGTGGTCTTCAACCAGTATGCCTACAGGCTTGAAACCTGCTGCGTAATAAGCTCCAACCGGAGAAAGAATTACGTAGAAGTAATAGTGATTCGAAGGATGAACCCCCAGAACCGGCTCTACCGCGATCATGGTGGGGCGGATGTAGAGCGATGTGCCTGCTGCGGTCGGAATCCAGTCCCGCTCCAGGGAAACCAGTTGTTCGATCCCTTTGACAAAGAGTTCCTCGGGAAACTCCGGCATGCAGATCCGTTCAGCCGACTGGTTGAAACGGCGGGCGTTCATCTCCGGGCGGAAGAGGGTGATGCGACCGTCTGACCACTTATAGGCCTTGAGCCCTTCGAAGATCTCCTGGGCGTAGTGAAATACCGTGCAGGCCGGATCAAGCATAAAGGGGGCATACGGTTCGATGCGGGCGTCGCACCATCCCTGGCCGCTCTTCCATTCCACCAGCAGCATCCGGTCGGTGAAATACTTGCCGAATCCGAGTTGGGATTGATCCGCAATCTTCGCCTTCATCTTCTCAGCGGGTAAAGGAATTATTTTTATATCCATAAAGGATGCCTCCGGTCGGTATGATGACAATTGTTTTTTTTACTTATCATATTACAGCACGTTACAGCAAGGCGAAAATCCTCTCCCAGGCAAACCGGATGACTGCTTAACTGTTTCCATCCGGAAACTCCGGATGGGAAACTATTGGTTTCCGCTTCGGAAAGAGGGGATTTTTTTCCTGGCAAGGAAATCAAGGGATTGCGCGGAGGCATACATCGGAACGCCGCACAAGCAAGAGCGAAGATTGACGCCGCCAGGGGAGAAAAGCACCCTTTACAAATGGAAACTAACTAAATTATTTCTATCATTTAAATACGTAGAAAATAATTTCCAACTTAGTTTCCGGATGGAGATCAACTTACTAATTGACAAAAATCTGTCAATCTGTTTTAGTGCCGCACACAGATCATCTAACTATTTAAAATAGCTGAATATTTTTAGTTTTGCTAAATTTTTTTATCCGGGGAGAATTCTGAATGCAGAAATACAAGTTCCGCAAAGTCATGGCAGCCAATCGGGGTGAGATCGCTATCCGGATCTTCCGCGCCTGCACCGAACTGGGCATAGGCACTGTGGCCATCTATTCCGACGAAGACAAGCTCTCTCTGCACCGCTACAAGGCTGATGAAGCCTACCTGATAGGAAAGGGCAAACCTCCCATCGACGCATATATGGGTATGGACGAAATCATTGCGCTGGCCATTAAGGCTGAAGTGGACGCAATCCATCCAGGTTACGGTTTTCTGGCCGAGAATGCCGAGTTTGCCGAGGAGTGCAGGATTAACGGTATAACCTTCATCGGTCCCACTGCCGATATGATGCGCGCTTTGGGTGATAAAGTCGCCGGGAGAAGAGCGGCCATCGCCGCCGGCGTCAACGTGGTGCCAGGCACTGATGATCCGGTTGAAAAAGAGGAGGATGCCCTCAAGTTTGCCAAGGAGCACGGCTACCCGATCATAATCAAGGCTTCCGCCGGTGGCGGCGGTCGTGGCATGCGCGTAGCCAACAACAGGAAAGAGCTTTTGGAGGGGCTTGTTGCGGCCGGTAGCGAAGCAAAAGCCTCTTTCGGCAACGCAGAGGTTTTTCTGGAACGCTATCTGTCAAACCCCAAACACATAGAAGTTCAAGTGATGGGGGACAACTACGGCAACCTGGTGCATTTCTTCGACCGTGACTGCTCCGTGCAGCGCCGCCACCAGAAGGTGGTGGAATTTGCTCCTTCCCTCTCCCTGACCCAGAGCCAGCGGGAGGAACTCTGCACGGCGGCCTTGAAGATCGCCGGTCATGTAAAGTATCGCAACGCCGGTACAATCGAATTCCTGGTCGACGCTGAGGGAAATCACTACTTCATAGAGATGAATCCCCGCATCCAGGTTGAACATACCGTGACAGAGATGATTACAGGGCGCAACCTTGTCCAGAACCAGATTCTGGTAGCATGCGGACACAAGTTGTCGGACCCCGAGATCAACATCCCCTCGCAGTCGTCTATCGACATGCGGGGTTACGCGATACAGTGCCGTATTACCACCGAGGATCCGGCCAATAACTTCTCCCCGGATTTCGGAACCCTGACCACATATCGTTCGGCGGCTGGCTGCGGCATTCGCCTTGATGCCGGCAGCGCTTTCACCGGATGCAAGATCACCCCCCACTACGACTCGCTACTCGTCAAAGTCAGCTCCTGGGGGTTGACCTTTCAGGATGCCGCCCACATCATGAACCGCGCCCTGCAGGAATTCCGGGTGCGTGGCGTCAAGACCAACATCAGCTTTCTTGAAAACGTCGTTACCCACCCGGTCTTCCTCAAAGGGCACTGCGACACATCCTTCATCGAAAAGCACCCCGAGCTGCTCACGTTCCGGGAAAAGAAGGATCGCGCCAGCAAGGTGCTATCCTTCCTGGGCAATGTAATAGTGAACGGTTCACCCGGCACGCCACGCTCACTTAAGTCCGCCGAACTGATCGAGGCCCGCGTCCCGGATATCGATGGTAACCGTCCACGCCAAGCCGGCAGCAAAGACCTCTTTATGCAGATGGGGGCCGAAAAACTTTCCAAATGGATACTTGAGCAGAAGAAACTCCTGATCACCGACACCACCATGCGCGACGCCCACCAGTCCAACCTGGCGACCCGCGTACGAACCTACGACCTGCTCAAGATTGCCGAGCCGACCTCCTATCTGGGCGCAGATCTGTTTTCGCTGGAGTGTTGGGGAGGGGCCACTTTTGACGTCTCGATGCGTTTCCTGAAAGAGGACCCCTGGCAGCGGTTGCACAAGCTGTCGGAACAGATCCCCAATATCCTGTTCCAGATGCTGCTGCGCGGCTCGAACGCCGTCGGCTATACCAACTACCCGGATAACGTAGTGGAGAAATTCGTTGAAGAAGCCGCCGACTCGGGCATTGATATTTTCCGCGTGTTTGACTCCCTCAACTGGACCACCGGAATGAAGGTCGCCATGGAAGCGGTCAGAAAAAGCGGAAAAATCTGCGAGGCCGCCATCTGTTATACCGGCGACATCACCGATCCCAATCGCGACAAATACCCGCTGGAATATTATGTATCGATGGCAAAAGAGCTGGAATCGATGGGCGCGCACATCCTGGCCATCAAGGACATGGCGGGCCTCTTGAAACCGCTGGCGGCCTACAAACTTGTAAAGGCGCTTAAAGAGAACATAGGCATCCCTATCCATCTGCACACCCATGATACCTCCAGTAACGGCAGCTCCATACTGCTAAAGGCGAGCGAGGCAGGGGTGGATATTGTCGATGCCGCTCTCTCATCGCTCTCCGGCCTGACGGCACAGCCTAATCTGAATGCTCTGGTGGCCACGCTTCAAGGGAGCGAGCGCGATCCGCTGGTTAACGCTCCCGGTCTGCAGAAGCTGGCTAACTACTGGGAGACGGTGCGCGACTACTACGCCCCCTTCGAATCCGGCCTCAAAAGCGGTACCGCCGAGGTCTATCATCATGAAATTCCGGGCGGCCAGTATTCCAACTACAAGCCGCAGGTAGCGGGCCTCGGACTGATTGAGCGCTGGGACGAGTGCAAGGAGATGTACCACAAGGTCAACATGATGTTCGGCGATATCGTCAAGGTCACGCCATCATCCAAGGTAGTCGGCGATATGTCGATGTTCCTGATGAAAAATAACCTGGAGCCGGAGGATGTATTCACCTCCAAGGAAGAGTTGACCTTCCCCGAATCGGTGGTCGGAATGTTCAAGGGAATGCTGGGACAGCCCTACAAGGGATGGCCTGAGGAGTTGCAAAAAATAGTATTGAAAGGTGAACAGCCGATCACCTGCCGTCCCGGCGAACTTCTGGAACCGGTGGACTTTATCGAGGAGAAACTCAAGCTGGAGGAGAAGCTCGGGCACCGTGTCGATGAAAGGGCAGTGGTCTCCAACGTACTCTATCCAAATGTATATCCGGAGTTTGACAGGCATCGCCAGGAATATTCCGACACGTCGGTCATACCGACACCTATCTTCTTCTACGGTCTGGAACCGGGTCAGGAGACATCTCTCGATATCGAACCGGGCAAGACTCTGATCATCAAATTGAACGCAATCGGCAAAGTCCAGAAAGACGGCACCCGCGCCGTCTACTTCGAGCTGAACGGCAACAACCGCTCTGTCGTAATCCGGGACCAGTCGATCCAGACCGACGAGGTGGTCCGGGAGAAGGCCGACAAGGGGAACGCCAACCACATCGGCGCTCCGATGCCGGGCAAGGTGCTGAAGGTCAACGTCAAAGCCGGTGACGAGATAAAGGTCGGCGACGTGCTGATGGTGACAGAGGCGATGAAGATGGAAACCAACATCAAGGCCAAATCAGACGGCAAGATAGTTGATGTCAAGTTTAAAGAAGGGGAGAAGGTGGAGAAAGAGGATCTGGTGTTGGTGATGGGTTGAACTCCTTGCGATCACACTACATTTGAACCGATTCGCCTGTTTAAAGAGATAAAAGGCCTCCGATGCTTAAAAAGCTCGGGGGTCTTTTATTGCTTTTGACTCACCGTTTCGCCTGACGTATAGTAGTCTGCCTGAAAACCGGCTTCATTATCAGGCTCTTTATTTTCTAATACCGATTTCCAGAGGAACCAGATGCAATTTTACATCGACCAATATTTTCCGGATGACATTAACGCCGTTGGCGATGCCGGTATGGCCGGCTTCGATGAGAAGCGTCCGCTTTATTTTTCGGGCAGCAAGAATTTCCTGGAATTTTACCGCGAGGAGATCAAAAAACTGCACGATGCCGGGGCAACCGGCACTGAAGTCTGCCACCTGATCAGCGAGATGATGGACGAGTTGAACAACAAGCTCTTCCGGACGATCATATATGATCTGGCCGGTGGCGACGCCATGCTGGAGCATATAAGCCTGATAGCGGTAGGGGGGTATGGCCGGGGCGAACTGAATCCATATTCCGACATCGACATCATGTTCCTGCACGACGGGACCATCCCGGTGCCAACCGTGGAGGACATTGCGCAGAAACTGCTCTACTTTCTCTGGGACATGCGGCTGGATGTCGGCTACTCGGTCCGGACAATTGCCGATTGTGTCGAGATGGCGGCAGCCGACGGCACAGTCAAAACGGCACTGATGGACTCCCGCTTTTGTTCCGGCAGCAGACAGCTGTTCGACGACCTTGTCAAAGTAATCTTCAGCCAGATTCTGCCGAAATCCAGCGACAAATTCATAAAGGAAAAGATGGCCGACATGAAGAGCCGCCGCGAAAAATACGGCTCTACAGTTTATCTTCTGGAGCCGAACCTGAAAGAGGGAGAAGGTGGATTGCGCGATCTGCAGACCGCCATGTGGGTTGCGCGTGTAAAGTACAAGTTTTCAGATATTCGCGAACTGATCATGAAAGGAATAGTTATCGACGAAGAGCTGGAGACGTATCACTCGGCTCTGGACTACCTCTGGCGCATTCGCAACGAACTGCACTACTACAGTGGCCGCAAAAACGACCAGCTCACCTTCGACGCCCAGGTACATCTGGCCAGTTTCATGGGATACCGGAAGCGCGACCGGGTACTGGCTGTCGAGGATTTTATGCGCGATTACTACCGGCACGCCAACAGGGTCGAGCATCTTGCATCCAGCCTGGTCTCGCGCTGCATCTGGCGCGACGAAGGCGCCCTGAAGATCCTCGGCTATTTCGTGCGCCGGCCGGTCGGCGACGGCTGTTTTGTGCTGAAAGGCGAACTGATCGTACCGGACGAGAGTGCGGTGGAAAATAATCCGGTCCTGTTGATGCGCATCTTCGAAATGGCTCAAAAACATGGGGTCAGCCTGAATATCCGTGTAAAGGGGCTGATCCGCAAGAATCTGCATAGGGTCAACAACAAGTTCCGGCGCAACCGGGAAGTGAACCAATCCTTCATGAACATACTGCAAGCCCCCAGGAATGTCACTGAGACACTCCGTTTGATGCATCATCTTGAATTTCTGAACAGTTTTATACCCGAACTCGAACATATCTACTGCAAGGTGCAGCATGATCTGTATCATATTTATACCGTCGACATTCACACGCTTTTTGCCGTTGAGGAGACGGAAAAGATGCTTTCCGGCGAGCTTGATAAAATATTGCCGCTCCCCTGTGCTGTCGCTGCCCAGATAGGCAAGCGTGAACTGTTGATTCTGTCGGTGCTTTTTCATGACATCGGAAAAGGGGAAGGTGGCGGTCATGCAGAAAAGGGCGCCGCCATGATCCCAACCATAGCAGGCCGCATGGGACTTTCCGCTGAAGACGGCGAAAGGCTCGAATTCCTGGTGCGGCAGCATCTCCTTTTTGCACACATCTCCCAACGGCGCGACCTGAACGACGAAAAGATGATCGCCCAGTTCGCCCGCCAGATGGGTAGCAGCGAAAACCTGAAGATGCTGTATCTCCTTACTGTTGCAGATGTCAGGGCGGTCGGATCGGAAGTCTGGAGCAGCTGGAAGGCATCCTTATTTCAGGAGTTGTATGAAAAGGCCTTCAACGTGCTTGAACGGGGAGAATTCCAGCAGGAGGCGAGCAGCGAGAGGGTCAGGGGGGTTGTAGCCAAGGTGTCGGCCCTGCTTGAAGACGACCTTTCATCTGAAGAGGTTCAGCAGGAACTGAAAGCAATGCCTGTACGCCTGTTGCTTTCCAATCCGGCTCCGCTTATCGCCGAGCAGACCCGGCTGCTGCTCGGATTGGAGCATTCAGGCATCCTTATGCGGATAACCCACCAGCCGGAGAGTGGTTACTCCGACTTCACCATCTGCACACACGATATGCCGGGGCTTTTTTCACGCATCACCGGTGTAATGGCTGCCAACGGCGTCAATATTCTGGGGGCGCAGATCAATACCAGCAAAAACGGAAAGGTGCTGGACATTCTGCAGGTCAACTCGCCGCAGGGTATCCCGATTACTGACGATCAGCGCTGGCGGAAGGTTCAGGATGACATGCGCAGGGTGCTGCAGGGAGAAACAAACGTCGCCGAGCTTGTTGAAAAACGCCACCGTCCCTCCGTGCTGACTTCAAGGCCTGCGCCGCGCTTTGCGACCCAGGTGGAAATCGACAACGAGGTTTCCGAAGACTACACCGTTGTGGACATCCTGACCCATGACAAGATTGGACTGTTGTACCTGATAACCAGCACTCTGACCGAATTGGGCCTCTACATCGGTGTCTCCAAAATTTCTACAAAGGTCGATCAGGTTGCGGACGTGTTCTATGTCAGAGACATCTTCGGGCATAAAATTCATGCCGAAGATAAACTTGCCGAGATTCGCAGCAAACTGATAGCTGCGATTGAAGTGTGGGTGTGAAAAACCGATGAGGGATGAATGTGAAAAAAGGCTGAAGGCTGAAGGTTCGTAGGGGCGCTGCTTGCCGCGCCCGTCTTTTGAAGAGGTGATATTTTGGAAGAATTCATAAAGATTGTACTGTTATCCGGAAAATCCGCCCTGGACCTGGCGCTCTACGTGTTGCTGCCGGTTCTGGTCATCATGATGGCGCTGATGAAGGTAGTAGAGGCCAAGGGATTCCTGGCGCTGGTCGCCAAAGGTCTGACGCCTCTGCTGAAACTGTTCGGGATTCCGGGAGCCGGTGTTTTTGCCATCCTGCAGCTGCTGTTGGTCAGCTTCGCCGCCCCGCTCGCCACACTTACGATCATGGAGAAGGATGGTACTGCGAGGAGGCGTATCGCCGCGACGCTGGCCATGCTCTTCACAATGTCCCAGGCCAACGCGGTCTTTCCTCTGACAGTGGTCGGCCTGAACCTCGGCGTCATAATTGCTACATCCCTCGCCGGAGGCTTGGTGGCGGCAGCCCTGACGTATTACGTCTTTGCCCGGTCGGTTGAAGAGGGAAATCATGGTGCCGCCGAATTTGCCGCAACTCCGGACAATGACCGCAAAAGTTCGATACTCAATCTGATGGTCCGCGGCGGGCAGGAGGCATTACAGGTCATCCTCGGCGCTATTCCAATGCTGGTTCTGGCAATTTTTGTTGTGAATCTCCTCAAGGCCACCGGCGCTATTGCCGGGCTTGAGACTTTACTAAGGCCGCTCTTCGGTCTGATCGGCTTCCCGGCGGTTGCAGTGCTTCCGATTGCGACCAAATATCTGGCCGGTGGAACCGCCATGATGGGAGTCACTCTCAATCTTGTGAAAGAGGGGGCCATCACAGTTCAGGAACTGAACCGGATGGCCGGCCTTATCATAAATCCCTGCGATATAGTGGGCATCGCCGTTCTGATTTCGGCCGGTGCACGCTCGACTTCGGTTGTCAGACCGGCCATAGCCGGGGCTGCGGTTGGAATAATTTTTCGAGGGGCACTTCATCTTCTGATTTTCTGATGGGCGGCTGCGCGAATAATCCCGCGGCTTTGCCGAGCGATGCGAGATGCCTGCTGTTATTAATCTGTCTTGTTATAATCGTCATTCTCTACACTTTCCGATATCCCCTGAAGGAACGACTTTGGCTGAGAATCTTTAACAATTTCAACCAGACCGTGATTAACCGACCATGTAGTGCCGCAAACCGGGCACGTTTCAAGGCTTTCGTCGAACTGGTCGACATGAAGTTTAGTTTGAATGTTTTCGCTATTTTTGCAAACGGGACATTGCATAATTACCACTCCTTTCGAATCGTCTATTAATATCAAATGCCATCTGATTATAACTATATAACCATGTTGATGATTTGCAAGTACATATTTTCCGGAGTGCTAAACAAGAGCGCGGAATCAAAATGAACGACTACCTCGACCTCTTCATATCCTACCTTACCGTGGAAAAAGGGCTCTCGATCAACACTCAGAGCGCCTACAGCCGGGATCTTGCACGATATCTGGATTTTCTTGAGAAGTCCGGGCGACAAGCGCCAGCCGAGGTTGCTCCAACTGATATTGCAGCTTTCATGGGCACCCTGCAGAAACTGAAAATCGGACCGCGAAGCCGTGCCCGCTGCCTCTCATCCATCCGGATGTTCCACAAATTCCTGATGATAGAAAACTACGCTGACTGCAATCCAGCCACAATAATAGAAGCGCCGCGCACGCTGCATAAACTGCCGCAATTTCTGGATCTGCAGGAGGTCGATGCCCTGTTTTCCGCCTGTATCGGGGAGCGGGATGAAGACCTGCGTGACCTCGCGATGCTTGAGTTGCTTTACGCTACCGGTTTGCGGGTGTCCGAGCTGGTTAATCTCAAACTGCGGGAAGTCAATCTTGATTCCGGATATCTGATGACGTTCGGAAAGGGGAGCAAGGAACGTCTGGTGCCGATCGGTGAGTCGGCCCGCGTACGGGCAACCGTCTACCTTGACTCGGTTCGACAGAGGCTGGATCCGTTGCGACAGATTCCGTACTTTTTTCTTTCCCGCCTGGGAGGAGCAATGAGCCGTCAGGCTTTCTGGAATATCATCAAGAAACGTGCATTAATTGCGGCCATCCGGAAAAATATCTCACCACACACGCTACGGCACTCTTTTGCCACCCATCTGCTGGAAAACGGAGCCGATCTGCGGAGCGTTCAGATCATGCTGGGACATGCCGATCTCGCCACTACCCAGATTTACACCCACGTTACCCGTGAACGCCTTAAGAGACTGCATCAGCAGATACATCCCCGCGGCTGATCCCGGTTTCAAATCAAGGCGCTATCTTCGTTGGCTCGTCTTCGGCTCCTCAGCGTACTTTGTAGTACGCTTCCGTCGCCTCATCCTCGCCGCCTTGATTTCATCCTTTATTTGAAACCGGGATACTACACGTCACCCGATTGTCGATAGTTTTATTGACACATTTTTGAAATCGGACTATATCTGGATTTTATTTCAAATACTTACGCACCAATGGCACAACTCGAACTATGCCTGAACAATCAAGCAGCAATCAGGATCAAAACACCCTGGCCCACCTGAGCAGGGTTGGGTCAAACCTCCTCGATGCCCTTATCAAGAGGTTTTCAAATCCGGAGACAGCCCGTCGCAACCGGCTTATTCTGCTGATCTCCACCGCCCTCTTCCTTACCATTCTCGTACTACCTAAACAGCAGTTTTCAGAGACGGAGTTCAAACCGGGCAATATTGCAACTTCGGATTTCCGAGCCACTCAGGAATACCTGATTGAAGATCGCGCTCTGACCGAACAGCGTCGCAAGGAAGCAGGCAATAGCGCTCCTGTCATCTACAACCTGAACAAACGGGTTCCGACATACATTGTTGACAAACTGGCAGAGGCTCTGAATAGAATCCGGGCGGAGAAGGAGTCGAAACAGACAATAAGCAGTGACGAGTGGCGCAAATTACTGGTGCCTGTTCTAGACACGGAACTGAACGCCAACGACATTCACGCTTTGGTCAGAATAAAATCGGACCAGGAGTTCCTGAAAGATTGTACCAGACTGCTGACCGATTTGTATCAGCACAAAATAGTTCTGGACAGCAAAGTTTTTGTTACCGATTCCAGGCGCGGGATGGAGATTATTGACAACAACGGCGCACTGGTCGGCTCTGCGGACTCATCAACAGGCATTATTGAGATTGAAAGAGCGAGAAGCACCGTTTTAGCATGGAAATTCAACGGCCTCTCAACGTCTTCGGATAGCAGCGTACTCGCTTCAATAATAACCCGAATTCTGTTGCCGAATCTTTTTTACAATCGAGAGGCATCGGAGTCACGGGCTAAAACGGCCATGGATGCCGTGCGGCCGATAATGTTCAAGGTTCAAAAAGGTGAGATGATTGCAAGGGTTGGCGAACGGATCAGTTCCGATCAGGCCCATAAGCTCAACACAATATTCGGGCGAAAACATGATGGAAGCCGCCTCTTCTCTTCCGTCGGCATTTTTTCACTGATAGTTGTGCTTTTCTATTTTCCGTACCGCTTTGCCTGCAAGAACATCCGTAAATTCAACCCTTCCAACAAAGATATTCTGATAATCTCCCTTCTGATAGTCAGCAGTTTTTTTGTATTCAAGACGGCCCTCCTGATAACGCACAACATCGGAGCCGTCTACCCTGCCATTGAACCCGCGAACTACTTCTACCTCTTTCCATTTGCCGCCGGCGCCATGACGGTGCGTATCTTCATCAACTCTGAGGTGGCGCTTGTCTGCTGTGCAATTACGGCCCCGCTGCTCGGAATAATGTTTGACAGCAATATGATGGTAGTCACCTATGCAATGCTAGGTGGAATAGTCGGGGCTCACGGTGTCCGCCACTGTACCAGCCGCAGCACCATCTATGCCGCCGGCCTTAAAAATTCAGTCGTCAGCCTCGCGATGGAGCTTTCATTTCAGACATTCAATAACTCGCTTTTCACCATGCAGTCCGTCTATGTCGCTCTGTTTGCCATCGCGGGCGGCATCATCAGCGCAGGGCTGGTATCAGGATTAATCCCTGTCATCGAGACGCTTTTTCAATATACGACCGACATAAAACTGCTGGAACTGGCCAATTTAAATACCCCAATACTGAGAGAGCTTATGGTTAAAGCTCCCGGCACCTATCATCACAGTGTAATCGTAGGGAATCTTGTAGAGGCCGCCGCCGAGTCGATCAGTGCCAACCCGCTATTGGCGCGGGTAGCCGCCTACTACCATGATATCGGCAAGGCCTCCAAACCTCAATATTTCATCGAAAACCAGGGTGGCGTGGAAAACCGGCACGACAAATTGGCTCCAAGCATGAGCGCTCTGATACTGATATCACACATCAAGGAAGGGGCCGAACTGGCGCGAGAAAAAAGACTGGGTCAACCGATTGTAGACATAATCCGTCAGCACCACGGCACTGCACTGATCAAGTTTTTTTATGAACGGGCCAAGTCACAGGTGGGCGCCGGCGATCAACCAATTGAGGAGACGGATTTCCGCTATCCGGGCCCCAAACCCCAGACACGCGAGGCGGGCATTGTCATGCTGGCCGACTGTGTCGAAGCAGCGTCACGCACTCTCATCAATCCGACTCCAGACCGAATCCAGGGGATGGTCCAAAAGCTCATTAACAATATCTTTATCGATGGGCAGTTGGACGAATGTGAATTGACTCTCCACAATCTGCATGAAATCGCCAAGAGTTTTAACCGCGTCCTGAACGGCATATTCCACCATCGAATTGATTATCCAGAGCCGGTGCATAAGGGCGGGGGTACAAAAAAGAGCCGTTCCGGAATTTCCGTCACTCACCAAATAAAACCCGAAAATGGAGAGAGTCAGAGTGCAGATTCTTCTGAACAACCGTCAGAGAAAATATCCCATATCAACAAGGTTCTTAAAAACGACGGCAGTGGCGATATTAAGCGCCTTGGGATGTCCTGACGATACGGAGCTTTCAATCTCGATTGTCGGAGATCGTTCAATTCGCGCCATTAACCGTGAGTTCCTGGGGAGGGACAAACCGACTAACGTGATTTCGTTCTCGCTGCAGGAGGGTGACTGCTCCGGCATAAACCCACATGCGATGGGGGATATAATAATCTCCGCCGATACTGCCGCAAGGGAGGCTGAAGAGGGGGGAATGGATTTTTTCGAACGGATTGCGTTCCTTCTTCTTCACGGTGTCCTGCACCTCTGCGGCTACGACCACGAACGGAGTGGAGAAACCGCCGCAAGAAAAATGGAACAAAAGGAGCGGGAGATTTTTAAAACTCTGAAAAAGGAAGGGGTGCTAAACCCAACCTGTTCATATTAATTTTGCATTATGAAGTGCAGGAGGAAATGCAGTGGAAGAAGGCAGTAATAGAAAGTCCGGCTTTTTCGAAATGGCCAGACGGCTGATGACCGGCCGGAAAAGAATAACTGAAGACGGGATCAACGAATTTATCGAGGCATCCGAAGAAGAGGGACTGGTTAACGAAGAAGAGAGCGAGATGATCCGCTCCATTTTCTCGCTCGGATCGACAGTAGTCCGGGAGATCATGGTGCCCCGTACCGAGATGGCCTGTGTTTCTGTTGATGCCTCCGTTCATGAACTGCTGAACACCATCATCGCCTGTGGCCATTCCCGAATACCGGTTTTTGAAAATACAATTGATAACATTATCGGACTGCTCTACGCCAAGGATCTTCTTAAAAGCTGGGGAGACACAGGTGAGCGTGTACAGACCCGCTCTCTGATGCGACAACCATATTTTATCCCTGAAACCAAAAATCTTGAAGAATTGCTGCAGGATTTCAAGCGGAAGCGGGTTCACCTTGCAATAGTGATAGACGAGTACGGAGGCACGTCCGGGCTGATAACTATTGAAGACCTGCTTGAGCAAATCGTTGGCGACATCCAGGATGAGTATGATAAAGAAGAAGCTCTCTATACCACTAATCCGGATGGTTCAATAACTGCCGATGCTCGTATGTCTGTCGAAGAGCTGGAAGTGCGGTTTGGTGTCGTGATCGAAAGGAGCAACTTCGATTCTGTGGGAGGATTTATTTTCCACCTGACCGACAAGATCCCGGTAACAGGCGATGTTGTCTGTTGCGAGGGGGTCCGGTATACCATCATTGATGCCGACGAACGGAAGATTAAAACAGTATTGATAGAAAATCTGCACCCTAAAAGCGTTGAAGCTCAAGGTAACGAGTGACACTCCGCCTGCTCTCCGCATATGTTGTTCCGATATTTGACCGCCGCGGAATTTTGTCGATCGCCTCCGGAGTCCTGATCGCGCTTTCCTTCCCTACGCCTGGATTTTCATTTCTGGCATGGATTGCCATGATTCCAATGCTGGTGGCATTGGAGGACAGCTCCCCCCGCACCGCCTTCCGCATCGGCATCACCTGCGGCATCTCCGCTTACGCTTTCATCCTGTACTGGCTGAATATTGTACTTACTCAATACGGTCACCTACCCTGGGGCGTCAGCATTCCGGTCTACCTGCTGCTGGTTATCTGGCTGGCAATGTTCTATGGATTGAGTACAAGTATCGCCCGTATTGGAGAACTGGTCGGAATCAAGGCCGCCTTTACCCTGCCGGTCGCCTGGGTCGCCTTTGATTTAATCCGCTCATTTCTCTTTTCCGGCTTTCCATGGGCCATGTTGGGGCATTCCCAATTTCGGACCCTGCCGTTAATCCAGATTGCGGACCTTGCGGGTGTCTACGGCATCACCATGCTGGTCGTGTTGGCGAATGTCGTGCTATACCGCGCAGTCCGGGCGGTATCCGGAGCAGGTATTTCCTATCCGGTTAAAAGTGCCATGGTACTGCTGATCCTGTTCACCGGAACACTTTTCTATGGTTTCAGCCGTCTGAACGAACCGGCAACCAACAGTTCCAAACCGTTGCGGGTAGCCCTGATACAGGGCAATATCCCGCAGGATGTCAAATGGAGCCCTGAATTCAGGGATAAGACTGTTGCCGTATACGAACGTCTTACGCGCGAGGCGGCCAAAGATGGTGTAGACCTGATAGTCTGGCCGGAGAGCGCGGTGCCGTTCTTCTTCCAGGACGATCTGCTTCAAGCGGAGCGGATCAGAAATCTGACCAGGGAATTTAATGCGCACCTTGTACTCGGAAGCCCTGCCCATGAACTTCGAAACGGAAAAAATATATTTCTGAACAGTGCATTCATGCTGTCGCCGACCGGTGAAACGACTGGACGCGCAGACAAGCTGCATCTGGTTCCTTTTGGCGAATACGTGCCACTGGGGAATATATTTACTTTCATAAATAAAATAGTTGCAGGAATTGGTGACTTTACCCCCGGTCAGCAGGCTGTTACGTTGGATGTGGGGGGCACAAAACTTGGCACGCAGGTCTGTTACGAGGTAATCTTTCCGGAACTGGCCAGAAAATACGTGAGAGAAGGCGCGCGAATACTTGTGGCAATAACTAACGACGCCTGGTTTGGGCGTTCCTCGGCCCCCTACCAGCATCTCTCCATCGCAGCCTTCCGGGCGATCGAGACCCGCACGCCACTGATCCGCGCCGCCAACACCGGAATTTCCGCCATCATCGACCAGAATGGGCACATCCGGAGCATGACCGCCCTTTTCGTTGAGGGCTTCCGAACCGGAGAAGTGAAACCTGGTAATGGAGAATCGCTTTACCTCAAAATCGGAGATGCCCCGGCTCTGCTCTGCCTTCTGCTGACGGCGGGGGTGGCTGCAATTGCCTGGTTTAAACGTAACCCTGATAAACAGGATAAGTAAGTTAGCCAAATTTTTTCTGCCTGAAGAACACAGAAAACAATTTATAACTTACTAAAAATATCATCAACAAGGAGTGACCCATGTTTCGTGAAGAGATAGCAAAATTGCAGGATTGTGAAGAGCGGATCGCCAAACTTCGGGGGTCACTTTGACATTGACGCCAAACGCGAATCGATTCTGGAGATCGAATCACTTATGGCCGCTCCCGGATTCTGGGATGATTCCGGAAAATCACGGGAGATCATAAAAGAACGCACCACATTGGAAAAGGTCGTCCAGATGTGGGATGCCCTTGTTCGCCAGGCTGACGATCTGCGTATAATGATTGAGCTGGGGGAGGAGGCTCTGGATGCCGATACTCTGGCGGAGACGGCAGAGATGGCAAACCGTCTGGTACAGGCGGTGGCTGCGGCGGAATTCCAGCGCATGCTCTCCGGACCTCACGATCGCAACTCCTGCTTCATAACCATCAACCCTGGCGCCGGTGGAACTGAATCCCAGGATTGGGCCGAGATGATCCTGCGCATGTACCTCCGTTATTGCGAGAAGAAGGGGTGGAAAACAACCATTACCGAGTTTCAGGCCGGCGATGAGGCCGGTCTTAAGTCAGCCACCATAAGCGTCAGTGGTGAATACGCCTACGGCTATCTTAAAGCTGAGGCCGGCATCCACCGCCTTGTGCGCATCTCTCCGTTTGACAGCAATGCACGGCGTCACACTTCTTTTGCATCAATGTACGCCTTTCCGGAAATTGAGGAAGATGAGATAGATATTAAAATCAGTGATGTCGACCTGCGGATAGACACTTTCCGCTCCGGCGGAGCAGGGGGGCAACATGTGAACACAACCGATTCGGCTGTTCGCATTACTCACATACCGACCGGTATCGTAGTTGCCTGCCAAAGCGAACGGAGCCAGATATCTAACAGAGGTACCGCCATGAAGGTCTTGCGGGCCAAGCTATACGAACGCGAAGTGGAGGAGCGGAGCGCAAAGGCATCCGAGATTGCCGCAGAAAAGAAGGATATCGGCTGGGGAAGCCAGATCAGATCTTACGTTTTGCATCCCTACAAAATGGTTAAAGATCTGCGCACCGGTGTGGAATCCGGCAATCCTGACGCCGTTTTGGATGGCTCATTGGAGGAATTCGTGGTTGCTTACCTTATGGGAGTCAGGCGCACAGTAGGAGATGTCGAGTAATTCGTACAAAAATGAATATTTTTTTCCTAAAACAGCTGAAATGAAAGATTTTAGTTGAAACTCATATAAAAGTTGCTAAAGTGCGAAATATCGTTTTCAGTAATACCACCACAAAAAGGAGGCAACATGAAAAAAGCGGATCTCGTAGCAAAGATGGCAGAAGCAGCTGGCATCACCAAAAAACAGGCTGAGCAGGCTCTGAACGGTTTCATCAGCTCTACGACTGAGGCCCTTAAAGCTGGCGACAAGGTTACCCTGGTAGGTTTTGGTAGTTTCTCGGCAGTTACCCGCAAGGCGCGCACTGGCCGCAACCCGCAGACCGGCAAGCCCCTGAAAATTGCAGCCAAAACATCCGGAAAGTTTAGCGCTGGGAAAAGCCTCAAGGATCTGAAGGCAAAGGTAGCCAAGAAAAAGAAATAAGTTATTGCTCATCCCTACTACAACAGGGGCTCCGGATTATCCGGAGCCCCTGTTTTTTTTCAATGTTTGCCGTTTTTAGTCGCCGGCTTCAACCGGGCCAGAAAAACCAGATGACGGAGCCCGCCTCTGCCTGGGCGTACTGTCGAAACAGTGAATCCGGCACTATTTAAGCGTTTGTTGAAGCCCTCGTCATAATTTTCGCCCCAGACGGAGAGCAAACCGGAAGGCTTGAGGGCAGCCCGGATCTCTTCGATGGCACGACTACCATATAACGGATCGTTATGATGGTCTGTCTTTGAATGAGGACCCCGGTATAGATCAAGCACGATTGCGTCGAACAACGCCTTGCCGCCGATTAAAGCGGATTTGCGAATCAGCTGGGAAACGTCGCAGATCTCAAGGCTTACTCGCGGATCAGCGGCAGCATTATCAGTGAGCAGAGCCAGAGGTCCAAGACACCATTCGCAGACGACAGGATTGAGCTCGGCCACGATGACCTCCGCCTCGTTTGGCAGAGAATCCAGTACAGCCTTGAGCGTGAACCCCATTCCCAAACCACCAACCAAAATCCTGGCGCCGGCACGGTTTTTCAGATGGCCGCAGCCAAGTTGCCCGAGCACCACCTCCGAACGATTGGCCAGGCTGTTCATAAGCACTTGGGAACCAATCATTATCATAAAATCCTTTTCACCTCGCTGGCGCAGTTCCAGAAGGCCGTCGTCGGTTGCCATGCTCTCGATGATTTTCCATGGTTGCGCCATGCATGACTTTCATAAAAAATGGGATAAATTGACTAAGGTCAAAAACTCTGGCATCGATATCAGCTACAGTGATCAAAGTAGATCTTGATAAGTAAAGATAAATCATACCGGAGGGGAATTATGTGCGATTGCGGATCATCCCGAATAGCCGGAGCAGGGCCTTTTGCTTCCGGCAGGGCGCTGGTGGAGTTTGTACTAAACGCCCATGGCGGGTCGGTAGCGGCATCAACATTACCGAACGGCGGTCTGGAGAGCAGATGTCAAGGTTGTGGTGCGCCGTTCGTGCTGGAGACCTTTGTCCAGTGTTGCCCTACCTGTGGAGGTGTCCATGCGGTATCCCCTCCTCGCGCCAGCGATCCCGCCGCCATACAGTTTGCCGGAACCGGCTTTCTCTTGCCTGAGAGGGGCTGACACGCAGGCATAATTCCAATTAAAATTCTCTTCATTTTTTCCAACCCTTGCTGCGGGATTCCGCCTGACCGGCCTCAACCTCACTCAGAATTTCCATATAGGTTGCGTAACGTTCCGCCGTTATGCGCCCCTGTTCTACAAGCCTGGTCACTGCGCATCCCGGTTCGGAGCGATGCCGGCAGTTGCTGAAGCGGCAGGCGACCGCACTATGATTTTCAAAACCTGGGAAGTGTGCGGCAAGCTCCTCAACCGAGATATCAACCAGCCCAAAATCTCTAAAGCCGGGAGTATCGACCAACTCACCGCCGCCAGGCAGGGCGTGCAGCGTGGATACTGTGGTTGTGTGCCGTCCCTGGCTCTTGTAGTCGCTTAGTTCGCCTATCTTGAGATCTATCTCCGGACAGAGCGCGTTCAAGAGAGAACTCTTGCCAACTCCGGTGGTGCCGACAAAGGCCCCGCGATGCCCTTGACTCAAAAACTCTTGCAAAGGGGCCAGGCCGGTCCTTTTAATGGAACTTACGGGAAAGATAGGAACTGATTCTGCGTAGGTGGTACTGATAGAGGCCAGCAACCTGGCCGTGCCGTGCAGATCAGACTTGTTCACAACCAGAAACGGCCGCAGACCGGCCGCCCTGGCGGCGACTATCGCACGGTCTACAAAACCGGACGGTGACTGTGGAGCAACCACCACTCCCAGCACATCCAGGTTTGCAGCTACCAGATGTACCCCCCCCCGCGCATCTCTCCGGCGAAGTTCAGTTCTGCGGGGCAGTCGTCTCATCAACTCTCCCGTGACTACCACACTATCGCCTACAACATGCCCTGAGTTACGTTTGACTCGCACCATGCTGCGGTCTCCGGCATCAAACAGCACCTCGACTGAAACGCCGTGATGGGCAACAATCACTCCTTCGCGAGGGTGATCAAAGCAGAATAAATCCGGAGGGGTAAAGTCGCGATGAGCTTTATTACTTTCCATTTGCAGGTAGAACTTCCGATGATGATGGTGGTTTTGAATTACTCGGCAATAGCTTTCACCGACCAGCTTCCCCGGTTATCTCCTTAAGCAATTCGTTGATAATCGATCCGGGCGAAGGCGCCCGAAGAGTGAGACCAACTGCCGAAGTCAGAGACAAAACCGAATTTTGACGCCGCCAGGAGGGAAAAGAACCCTTTCCGGGTGGAAACTAAATAACTATTTCGTCGCCTTCGCGGGCGAGCCGGATATCGGGTCCACCCTCAAGGTTTGGATGACGGCTCAACGCTTCGGCGAACACCTTTTCCAAATCATCATCGCTACGCGTTGGTTCATGGTGGGTACAATAAAGAATCTTTGCGCCTGCATCCTTGGCGAGTTGAATGCTGCCATCGAAGGTGCCATGCCCCCACCCCTTCTTTGCCGGATACTCCTTCAGTGTGTAGGCAGAATCTGCGACAAGGATGTCGACACCTCGAATGGCCTCGACGATTGAGAGTCTCTGCTCCTCGATCAGATCCTGATATTCGGCATAACCATCGTCACCTGGCTCGTAAATATTGAAGTGCGGCTCGTGGTCACCGGTAAAGAAGATTGATTTGCCGTTACAATCGATGCGATAGCCGAGATTTATAACGGGGTGATTGAGCAAGATCGCAGTTACCGTCGCGGCTCCGATCTCAACAGTATCATTCGGCATAATGGCAAAATATTCGAAACGGCTTTTCATCTCGGCTTCGCGAACGGGGAAATAACTGTATTGAAGTTGAACATTCATTATGCGTTCAGGCCCCTCGTTTGAGATCGGGTCGAATGCCCCATACAATTTTACTAAATTTTCAGGAATAAATATGGGGATAAAAAACGGCAGGCCCTGTATATGATCCCAGTGGCTATGCGTATTGAAAATATGTGCCGTAACGGGAAGTTCTTTAAGCAGCGTTAGCGAGAAAGGGAAAATACCGGTTCCGCCATCTAAAACGATGAGTTCGTTATTATCGGTGCGTATCTCGATACAGGTAGTGTTGCCGCCATAACGTATTGTTCTTTCTCCGGGCGACGGGATCGATCCGCGCACACCCCAAAATCTCAATTTCATGCATTGACCTCCTATGCGATTTGAGCGAAGACCCGTGCCTCATTTTCCAGTTCGGAAATATCTCCCAAACTGTCAATTATGTCTTGTAACACCCCACCAAAACGCTCGGCCAAAACGGGAGGCATCTCTTCCACCACAGGATTGTCGCTATTCCCAGCTACAAGGCGTTTGCTGATCTGATCCGCTACAAAAAGGCAACTATGCATCGTATTCTCTTCCGGGATGTCGCTATGGTGATTTCGGATGTTATAGATGAGCTGATTGGAAAATTGCCATTTTTCAACCAGCATGCTGCCGACTACGGTGTGATCAGCGCCAATGATCTTTTGTTCCGCCTGATGTAGAGAGATACCATGGTCACGGCAGCACGCGAGCGCCTCTTTGAATTCCGGAGCCAGAAACTGGGCAAACACAACTTTGCCGAAATCGTGCAACAGGCCGGCAACATAACAATCTGCAGGGTTTGTATCGTCCTGGCTGTACCTCTGGCACAACGTACGCGCCAGACTCGCCGTGGTCAGGGAATGCATCAGATAACGCTGAAAATCGAATCCCGCCGCGTTATCCTTCGGTAGCGACCCCACCGCCGCGAACGACAATGCCATATTTTTGATCGTATTCAACCCGAGATAGACAACCGACTGATTGACCGAGGTGATCTGCTTGGGGAAGCTGTAATAAGCTGAATTCAGGATGCGTAGCAACTTCATGGTCATCACGGGATCCTTTTCGATCACCATGACCAATTCTTTGGGCGAGCAGTTGATGTCGCGAGTCAGTTCCAAAACGCGTTGCACACTTTTGGGGAAAGCGGGCATCTTCTCGACCGCTTCGAATAATTTCCTGTTAAGTTCTGCTGAAGGCTCTGTCATATGACTTTTCGCGTCCAAATAATCTTTTAGTTTTGGCAGTCACTGCAACTTATGTAAATTCGCTTCAAACTAATTACATTGATTTAAAAATCAGGCAGATATCAAGATGTTCTACCGAGTGCATGACTCTCACTCGATAGCTGACTGGATATCCATGACAGCCCCGAACAGAACAAAGCAAGCAAAACCGCACAAACCCGCCATTGTTGCAGTCACCGGAGGCATCATACGCCAACCGTTGCTAAACTGAAGTCATTTACTGATGTGAGTGACTTGGGTAGCCGTTTTTTTATCATCCTTTTTGATCTTTTTAGCCGCTTTTTTTTCCTTCGGCGTTTTGACCGCTTCTTTTTTTGAGTCCTTCTTGGCGTCATGGCTTTTGCTCATAATTATGGCTCCTATTCATTCAGTTTGCAAAACGCTCTTCTCCATTATAAATTTATTACATTCTACCATACTTTATTTCCATGTGAAACGGCTTTTAACTTTAACTGCCACTCTCAGTAACCATTTGCGTGGATAATTCAGAGCCTGTGCCGGTATGCAGCGCGAAAGAATTGGATCTAGTACACTGTCTCGGCATGGGCGCTTATGCTCTTCCATAATTATCATCTCTTACCAGTCTGGAGACGTTTAGGAATATTGTTCCAAGCATGAGATCAGATATTGCACTTACCACAATGCCTAGAGGTATTAAAAGAATTGAAGCCAATAATATTCCTGTAGCCATATTCGCATAACAGAACGGTTTTAACATCCCGCCAAAATCGTGCGGTAATTTGAGAAGTTTGTATCCGAATTGAACCTGTACTATTCCCTGCGCAACCAGTATTGCCGTTATCACTGATCCTATTGACTCTTTCAATGGCGTAACGTACAGAGCAACGACAGAAAAAACTCCCGTTACAACTCCGGCAATAACCAGCAGGTCAATATTTCTGTCTGTATTGTGAAAGCTGAAGAGTCTGTTAAGGAGCTTTTTAAAGAACAGGACAATTGTTACGAAGAGAAGCATCCCGGATATTTGTATGATTGTCTGGAGGACGAGGCTCCTTAAGTCGCCCCTGCTTTCGAGACTGTAAGATAGATACACTATGGGTAACGTAAGAAAGGCGCTTGCCATTGCAAGACATCCTGCAATTCTTAATGCCCTGTGAGTCAAAGAGTGTTCCTTTCTTCGTACATGCAATTCCCAGGGACGTGAAACCCCAGATAATAAATATTCCCTTTTTCAGATAAACAAAAGCCCAAAATCTACCTCCAAATCGTACCGGATATCGGCCAGATTCAAAAGGCGGCAATTTTGGGCAAAGAAACAGGCTGTATATCAAATAATTGAAGTGGTGTTTGGAGCCGTTTATCGGAATCGAACCGATGACCTCATCATTACGAGTGATGTGCTCTACCAACTGAGCTAAAACGGCGGTCGTTCCAAATAACAATGACCAGCTGAACAGGAAACTAACCTAAAAGAGCTCCCGCTGTCAATGCTATAAGCGAACTTTCTGCTTTACCAGCGGTTTGATTACGGCTACTATTACTCCGAAATCGCTTTTCCAGTTCTGATCCCTGAATGGGTAAAATATGCTATTTCGCACCCTTTTCATATCCGTATTATGTCTCTTGTCCGTCATACCCGCGCCGGCAGCGAAATCCATTGGCATTACCCGTATCGGTCATGCCATTCAGATGGGAGCATTTGCCGATGTGAATAACGCCGAAAGATTTACTGCCAAGCTTCAGTCCAAAGGCATTGAGGCGTTCTATTTCCGCAAGGATAACGGCGTATACGCCGTACGTTTCGGAGACTTCTCCAGTAAGGAAAAGGCCCGCGTTGTCGCCAAGCGACTTGTTTCCGATCGATTGATAGACAGCTACTACATCGCGCCTCCAAATGAAATTGTCTTCAGCCACCCCAAAGAGCCGGGATGGCAGAAGCCGCAGCCCGAAGAGGTTCGTTTGCGGCACGAATCAAAACTTCATGTTGCCACTGAAGAAACTAAAGGCAAACCGCATCCAAAAACCCAAAACAGGGAAAAAGATATGGGCGTGATCGCTGCCCGCACCGCCGAGCGTTTCGTCGGAATACCCTACCGCTGGGGGGGCGAGAACGTGGTGGACGGCATGGATTGCAGCGGTTTTGTAAGAGCGGTTTACAACCTTTGCGGCCTCAGCATCCCACGCACCTCACGCGATCAGTACAAGGCAGGAGGCGCGGTTACAAGAAACAACCTGCAGGACGGAGATCTGCTCTTTTTCGGTTCATCCGGAGATAATATTAACCACGTAGGTATCTATGTCGGTAGCGGCAGGTTTGTCCACGCGCCACGCCGAGGCGAAGATATCCGCGTGACATCGGTTGATGACAGTTATTTTGAGAAGCGCTTCATAGGCGCTCGAAGATATTTTCAGTAATTCCTATAATTAAATCTAGATAGAAACGAGGATTTTTTCCTGGCAAGGCTGTCAAGAGGCGGTACGAAATGCCCATAGGGTGAAACCATTGGCCAAATCGCAACCGGCGCCGATGACTTACACAGCCGGAGCGAAAAAACCGTTTCCGAGGAACATATGGCCATCATCAAACCATTTTGCGCCCTGCGCCCCCCAAAAGATCTCTCCGATAAGGTAGCGGCTCTGCCTTACGACGTGATGGATGTTGAAGAAGCACGTACTATGGCCTCTGGCAATGCCAACAGTTTTCTGCATATCTCCAGGCCGGAGATCGATCTGCCGACCGAGATCGATCCGCATGATGAATCGGTTTATGTACTGGGTAATTCAAATCTTGGCGAATTCATCAGGCGCGGTGTTTTGATTCAAGACAGCCGCGACTGTTTCTATGTTTATCGACAGCGGATGGGGAGCATCACTCAGACCGGGCTGGTTGTCTGCGCCAGCGTGGATGATTACCAGAGCGGAGTGATTAAAAAACATGAGCATACCAGGCCCGACAAGGAAGACGACCGCGTCAAGCATATCGATTATCTCGACGCAAACGACGAGCCGGTTTTTTATATCTCACGATCCTGCGGCGAAGTTGAAGGAATCATTGAGGGTGTCACCAACGCCCCCCCGGAATACGACTTTATAAGTGATGACGGGGTAGGACATACTTTATGGATAATAACCGACCAGACATTGATCGAGCGTCTGACCGTACTGTTTGCCGCCATACCCAACCTGTACGTGGCTGACGGCCATCACCGCAGCGCAGCCGCCGGACGCATTCGCGAATTGCGCCGCATAAATAACCCGAACCATACCGGGTTGGAGGAATACAACTTTTTCCTGACTGTTATTTTCCCAGAGAACCAGCTCAACATTATGCCCTATAACAGAGCCGTCAAGGATCTGAACGGCAGAAGTGTCGCCAAGTTCATCGATCAGGTCAAAGAGGGCTTTGATATTGTCCCCTCCCCTGCCCCGGTCTCTCCGTCCGAACGCCACCAATTCGGGATGTATCTGGACGGTCGCTGGTACCGACTGCATGCGCGCAAGGCGGTCGTAAACGAGAAAGACATCGTCGACCGCCTGGACGTTTCGATCCTGCAGAACAGTCTCCTTAATCCGCTCCTTGGCATACACAACCCACGAACGGACAAGCGCATCCATTTTGTGGGGGGCATCCGGGGCAACGATGAACTGGTTCGGTTGGTGGATTCGGGCGACTATGCCGTGGCATTTGCGCTCTGTCCGACCTCTATTGCTGAGTTGATCGAACTGGCCGACCAGGACCAGATCATGCCCCCCAAATCAACCTGGTTCGAACCCAAGCTGCGCAGCGGGTTGTTTCTGCACATGCTATCCTGATCTGAAATCATGTTTGAGCGCGTTGCAAAAGCCATTCAGGAGGCCGAGACCTTCATCATCACTGCCGGAGCAGGCATGGGCGTGGATTCAGGTCTGCCCGACTTCCGCGGAGATCATGGATTCTGGAACGCCTATCCGATGTACGCCCGCCTTGGACTCTCCTTTGTCGATTGCGCCAATCCGGAACATTTCGAGCGAGACCCGGCCTTCGGCTGGGGTTTTTACGGCCACCGCACCAACCTGTACCGTGAAACCACCCCCCATGAAGGTTTCAACATCATCCGCCGCTGGATCGAGCGGAACAACGCCGATTATTTCGTCGTCACCTCAAACGTGGACGGCCAATTCCAGAAAGCAGGCTATGCCGGTGACCGGATTCTGGAGGTACATGGCTCGATCCATCATCTGCAGTGCTGCACCCCCTGCTGCCACGCCATATGGGAGAATAGTGAACAGATAGAGATCAACACCGATAGCATGAGGGCTCGCTCCATTCCGTACTGTCCAAAGTGCCGCTCTGTCAGTCGTCCGAATATTCTCATGTTCGGGGACTGGTCATGGCTTTCTGATCGTACCGACGCACAAGAGGGACTCTATAGGTCTTTTCTGGAGAATAATCGTGGCAAACGGATCGTGGTAATCGAGATGGGAGCCGGCAAGGCCGTCCCCACCATCCGTTATACATCCGAGGATCTGGGAGAAGTGACTAACACCACAGTGATCCGTATCAATCCGCGCGAGGCGGAGATCGATGCTCCTCATTTTTCGCTTGAATACGGAGCACTGGAAGGGTTGAGGAAAATTGACTCACTGCTGTAGATCATCGAGGTCAGACTAGAAGAAACAAAACGGCCCGCTAAATTCAGCAGGCCGTTTTGTCGTTTACTTGTGCAGTTATATGCAGAAACTAGGATATTTTTGTCCTGGTAAGGCTGCCCAGTGGATGGGAGGAGGCGTAGTATACACTGGGAATAAAAAACGCTACGCCGCACTAAGCATTACCGGAGAGTCGCATCCAGGGCAAAAAAAACCGTTTCTGCTACCGTGCCATCGCCTCATCCATGACCTTATACGCGCAGAACTCTCCGCACATCGTGCAGGCGCCATGGTCGGAGACCGGTGAATTCTCCCGGAATTCACGCGCCTTTTCCGGATCTAGCGCCAGGGCGAACTGCCCCTCCCAATCCAGCTTCTTCCTGCACTTGGCCATGGCGATGTCTTTGTCCATGGCCCCTTTGACACCCTTCGCGATATCTCCGGCATGGGCGGCGATGCGCGAGGCTATCACCCCGTCACGTACATCCTGCACATCCGGCAGCCGCAAATGTTCGGATGGCGTTACATAACAGAGGAAATCGGCCCCGGCAGCGGCTGCAATGGCCCCGCCGATGGCGCAGGTGATGTGGTCGTAGCCGGGTGCAATGTCTGTAACCAGCGGCCCCAAAACATAGAACGGCGCTCCGTGACAGAGCCTTTTCTGGAGTTGGATGTTCGTCTGGATCTGGTTGAGTGGAACATGTCCAGGTCCCTCGATCATGACCTGCACCCCGGCGGCTTGGGCTCGCTGGGTCAGCTCGCCCAACAGGATCAGTTCGTGAATCTGGGCCCTGTCTGTGGCGTCGGCCAGGCACCCCGGACGGAAACCATCCCCCAGTGAAAGGGTCATATCGTACTCTTTTGTGATCTCCAGCAGCTTGTCAAAATGTTCGAAGAGCGGATTTTCCTGATTGTTGTACCTCATCCACTCGATCGTGAAGGCTCCGCCGCGCGAAACCACGTCCATCAGGCGCCCCTCGTTCTTCATCCGTTCAACAGTTCCAAGAGTCACGCCACAATGGACGGTGATGAAGTCAACACCGTCCTCGGCGTGCTTGATGATACCGGCAAAGATATCGTCAACCGTCATATCCACAATGGCTTTCTTTTTCACCCGGACCGCATCCAGAGCGGCCTGGTAGAGCGGCACGGATCCGATACAGGCGCTGGTCTCGGCTATGATCGCGCGACGTATCTCATCCACCGGTCCGCCTGTTGATAGGTCCATTATCGCGTCGGCCCCGTATTTTACAGCTGCGCGAGCCTTTTCAAGCTCTTTTTGCATATCGGTGTCGTCGGAGGATGACCCGATGTTGGCGTTTACCTTCGTGCGGAGACCTGCGCCGACCGGCAGGGGGGTTCCATTAGAATGTTTGACATTATGGCAGATGACGATGTTTCCGGCGGCAATGCCATCGCGGACAAATTCAGGGCTGACCCCTTCCGCTGCTGCGGCAAGCTGCATTTTTTCGGTTATCACGCCACGGCGTGCGTATTCAAGCTGGGTCATGTTCAGAATCCTTTATAAATTCAGTTGAATTGGGATTTTGCAATTCACGCGCTGCGAGAAAATGATTGACAGGACTGTGCCCTTTGCCCAAAGGCCTGGCGAGACGAATAGATGCCGTGATGTATTTCTTTGCATTTTCAACAGCTTGCAGCAACGGATCCCCCTGGGCCAGATACGCGGCTATGGCCGAAGAATAACTGCACCCGGTCCCGTGGGTATTGCTGGTAAAGAAACGCTCGGCATTGAATGAATGGTACTTACTGCCATCAAAGAGAATGTCCGTTGATTGCCGGCCGGTCAGGTGTCCCCCCTTGATCAGGACATTGGCTGCGCCCAGTGCGTGCAAATCAAGCGCTGCCCGTTCCATCTCCTCTTCGTTCCTGATTGTCCTGTCCAACATACGTTCTGCTTCCGGGATGTTGGGGGTTAAGAGATAAGCCTGCGGCAGCAGTTGCTGGCAGAAAACCCGAACGGCTTCACGCTCCAGGAGAGCCGCCCCACCCTTGGCAACCATTACCGGATCCATCACGGTCGGAATGAGGATTTTGCGCTCCGTTAACCTCTCCGCCAGAGAGGAGATAATTGCCGGAGTGTGCAGCATTCCGGTCTTGATGACATCTATCGGTATGTCTTCCAGAACCGCATCCAGCTGATCCAGAACAAATGATGGAGGCAATCCATGAATCGAAGAAACCCCCCTTGTATTCTGGGCGGTCAGCGCGGTCAGCACTGTGGCGGCGTAGCTCCCCAGCAGTGTGATGGTCTTGATATCTGCCTGGATGCCAGCCCCGCCTCCGGAATCACTGCCGGCTACCGAGAGGACCG
Organism: Desulfuromonadaceae bacterium; assembly: GCA_028712665.1. GTDB lineage: Bacteria > Desulfobacterota > Desulfuromonadia > Geobacterales > Pseudopelobacteraceae > JACRCG01. The sequence continues at coordinate 13,469 of JAQTRC010000021.1, read as the reverse complement.
CACCACGCGGGAATGGACGAGTGCGGTTGAAAAGCAGATTGATCTCGGCCACAGCAATATCGGGGCGCGGATTTGAAAGTACCGCTGATATGAGCGCCAGAGCATCGGCTCCGGCATCTATTACCCGGCAGGCGTTTTCGGCGGTTATACCACCTATCCCTACTACAGGTATTTTGATCTGTTTGCGGATAGCCGCCAAACCTGTAGTTCCTGGAAGGTGGCTGACGGCCTTGCTTTCGGTTGGATACATGGCGCCAAAACCGATATAATCGGCTCCTTCCAGCTCTGCGCGGAGCGCTTCTTCAAGATTGTGGGTGGACTTGCCGACAATCTTTCCCTGTCCGAGCAATTTTTTTGCCGCCTGGATGGCTCCATCATCCTGACCGAGGTGAACCCCATCGGCACCAAGCTCTCTGGCCAGTTCCACATCATCATTTACAATAAATACAACACCATAACGGCCACAGATGCCTTTAAGTTCTTTTCCCTCCGACAGACAGGCATCGTAGGGCTTATTTTTGGGCCGGTATTGCAGAACCGTTACCCCGCCGCGCATAGCCAGATGGACCCGTTCAGGTAGATTTTCCCCCTGATCCGTGATCAGATAAACTCCGGTTATCTGGGGCGAAGAGATGGTTTTGTTGACAACAAGACGAAACTGTCTATTTGCATCACTCACTGGCTTTTTCCTCATACCCCGGTAAACGGGATAAATGCGTTAACGAAAAATGGAATTTTTCTATCGCACTAACACTGGATAAGTGCGTTAACGAAAAATGGAATTTTTCTATCGCACTAAAAAAAGGCCGCTCTGACAAAAAACATCAGGCGGCCGGATCGATTTAAAATCCTGCCAGCCGCTTTCCTACGCCGGTATTACCCGGTTCAGGTACAAAGGGTTCCCGCCGTATAAAAACAGTGCGGATCTCAGTTCCATCGAACTCCCCCAGGGCTGGAAATAAGACTCAAGGTACTGCAATTAGATGACCCTGTCAACGGCTATAACAAGAGACTCCTGCAATGCTGCCGAGATGCAAGAACCGCCTGACGCTGTTCCGCTTTACAGCTCAGGGAAGACATGCTAATAATCGCAAACGAACAGTAACTACACAGTATTCAGAATGCGAGGAGTCAGATTTCAGAAGAATAACCGGCAGGTTCTGTCACATTCGCAGGGTTCTCTCTGGTCCGCCTGAGTTTGTCATGAAATTCCTGCTGTAACTTCCGGTTTATTCTGACTCCCGAATTCTGGCTCCTGACTCCTCGGAAGGGGGCATCACAACTTTGTACGACGGTCGCCCTACCTTAGCTGAAATAGATCTTGCGGCGCTTCAGCATAACTTTCAGCTGATCCGCTCATCAACTCCAAAGCGAGTAGACATCCTCGCGGTTGTAAAGGCCGACGCATATGGCCACGGATTCATGGATATCAGCCGTGAGCTTGACAGCCTCGGCGTCAACGCCTTCGGTGTAGCCTTCCTGGCAGAAGGTATCCAACTCAGGAAAAGCGGTATCGACAAGCCGATCCTCATTCTGGGCGGGCTCTATCCCGGACAGGAGCGTAAATGCATCGGATACAACCTCTCCACAACTATTTTCACCATCGAGCAAGCAGAAGCACTAAATCAGGCCGCATCAGCCGGAAAGCTTTTCCGCAAAGCGCAGTTGCATCTCAAGATCGACACCGGCATGGGACGGCTTGGGTTTCCTTACTCCGAGTTACCTGAAATCCTCAAAGAACTAAAAAAACTGCCAAACATTTCAGTGGAAGGGATCATTTCCCACTTTGCCAGCGCCGATGAACTGGACGAATCGGGGCGATACTATACCCGCCTTCAGGCGGAACGCTTTGCCTGGGTGGTGGCAGAGACGCGTAAATCCGGTTTTTCACCTCGCTACATCCACATAGCCAACAGCGCGGCTGCACTGCTGCGCGATATACCGGGATGCAACCTGATCAGGCCTGGAATAGCCCTCTACGGAGCACTCCCATCCTCCGACTTTCAGGGCAAGCTGAACTTAAAGCCTGTCATGCACCTTAAAAGCCGCGTTGCCATGCTGAAATGGGTCGAATCCGGCACCACCATCAGTTATGCCCGCCGCTTCACAGCCGGTTCAAAGAGCTTGATAGCCAGCGTACCTGTTGGATATGCAGACGGCTACCCCCGTACGCTCACCAACCGTGGCGAGGCGCTTATCAGAGGCAGACGGGCGAAAGTTGCCGGAAATGTCTGCATGGACTGGATAATGTTGGATGTGACAGGAATTCCGGATGTTGCAACAGGTGATGAGGTAGTTCTGATGGGACAGGACGATTTTGGTAACGCAATCCAGGCCGAAGAGTTGGCGGCCTGGGCCGGTACCATCCCGTACGAAATTTTTTGCGGTATCAGCAAGCGGGTTCCGAGAGTATATCTAAAATGAGAGCCGATTATGATCAAACTTACACAACTTGTAAAAGCCGCCGGTTGAGCCGCCAAGCTGGGCCCTGAGGGTCTGGCGAAGGCCCTGGACGGGCTTTGTGCATACAACGATAAGAATCTGCTAGTAGGGCCGGCAACATCCGATGATGCAGGGGTCTACAGGATCGGGCCGGACTGCGCCCTGGTGGAGACCGCTGATATCATTACCCCACTGGTGGACGACCCGTTCACTTTCGGGCGTATAGCAGCAGCCAATGCCGTTTCAGATGTCTACGCCATGGGGGGCAATCCGGTCACTGCCATGAATCTCTTGTTCTTTCCGGCCTGTTCACTCTCTAATGACGTTCTGCGCGCCATCATGGATGGGGGCAATAGCATCCTGAATGAAGCCGGGGTTTGTCTGGTGGGTGGACACACCGTCGAGGACGACGAACTAAAATACGGGCTCTCCGTGACCGGTCTGATCTCTCCGGACAGGGTGATCCGCAACTCTACCGCCCGGCCCGGTGATGTACTGATTCTGACCAAACCGCTCGGCACAGGTATCATTTCTACAGCCATTAAGGGTGAGATGGCGCCGCACGAAGTCACGGAAGAAGCCATAAGATGGATGACGACCCTCAATCGCGATGCTGCCCTGTTGATGCTCGAATACCGGGCCAGCGCGGCTACCGACGTGACCGGTTTCGGCCTGATCGGCCACGCCACGGAGATGGCACGCGGCTGCGGGCTAACCTTCCGGCTGGAGTTTGAATCCATTCCGCTGATGAACGGAGTGACGGGACTTGCATCTGAAGGGATGGCGCCGGCAGGCTGTTACCGGAACAGAGATTTTTTCGCGGCCTGGCTAAAAACCGGATCAAACATTCCCCGCGACTTTATTTTACCCCTCTTCGATCCCCAAACCTCTGGAGGCCTTCTGATCGCCTTTGCTCCGGAGGATGCCATGCATTTTATGTCCGAATCGGCAGACAAAGGTATTTTCGCCCGCCGTATCGGTTCAGTGCTCCCGGCAACAGAATCACATTTAATCGAAATTGTTTGAGGCAGCCGATACGTAATTGCCATTGATCTTGGAACCACCGCTCTGGCCGAGCGTTTACGTATACGGTTTCAGGTTTAAAACGAATAGAATTTTTGGCGAAAACATGGTACATATTCCCCGCTTTAAACCTGCCGAGACAAGGAGAACATGTATGGCTAAAATTACCAGGGCGCTGATCAGTGTCTCTGATAAAACTGGCATTATCGAGTTTTCCAGACAATTGGCCGAGTACGGAGTGGAGATACTCTCTACCGGCGGGACCGCCAAACTGTTACGGGAGGCCGGTTTATCCGTCAAGGATGTTTCCGAATTCACCGGATTTCCAGAGATGCTGGATGGACGGATCAAGACTCTGCATCCCAAGGTACACGGAGGCCTCCTGGGTATGAGGTCCAACCCGGATCACATGGCCAGAATGAAAGAGTACGGAATAGAAAACATAGACATGGTGGTGGTAAACCTCTACCCCTTCGAAAGCACCGTAGCCAGGGAGGGGTGCCGAATTGAAGACGCCATTGAGAACATCGATATCGGCGGCCCGACCATGCTCCGCTCGGCAGCTAAAAACTATCCGGATGTAACGGTGCTTGTCGACTCCGCAAACTACCGGCAAGTACTGGATGAGATGAAAGCCAGCGCCGGAGAGGTATCTGTCGCCACCAACTTCGATCTGGCGGTCAAGGTATTCCAGCATACAGCCGCTTATGATGGAGCAATTTCAAACTATCTGGGATCACGATTGACTAATGAGATACAAGAGTACCCGCCGACTTTCACTTTTCAAGTTAAAAAAGCCCAGGACCTGCGCTACGGCGAGAACCCCCACCAGACAGCGGCTTTCTATGTTGAAAGCGACATCTCTGAACCCTCTGTTTCGAATACAAGACAGCTTCAGGGGAAGGAACTCTCCTTCAACAATATTATCGATATTGACGCTGCCATAGAGACCATCAAGGAGTTCGATCAGAGTGCGGCAGTTATCATCAAGCACACCAATCCCTGTGGGGCCGCGCTGGCTGATTCCCCGCTTACCGCATACCTTAAGGCGCGGGAATGCGATCCGGTTTCGGCCTTCGGCGGCATAGTCGGCTTTAACCGCACCGTCGATGCAGCTACCGCTACGGAACTGACCTCCACTTTTCTTGAAGCGGTAATCGCCCCAGGTTATACTGATGAAGCTCTGGTTATCTTTACTGCCAAGAAAAATGTGCGGGTCATGCAGGTACCGCTGCTTGAAAACCATGCGAGGAGAGGATTCGACCTGAAACGCGTAACCGGAGGGCTCCTGGTTCAGGGCAGAGATCTGGGCATGATCAATGCTCTCGACTGCCGTGTTGTTACGGAGCGTACCCCCTCGGTATTCGAATACGAGGCGCTTGATTTTGCCTGGCGCGTCTGCAAACATGTCAAATCCAATGCCATCGTATTCACCACCCGCGACCAAACCGTAGGTATCGGCGCCGGGCAGATGTCGCGGGTCGATTCATCCAAGATCGCCGTTCAGAAGGCACTGCTTCCGACTCACGGCACGGTGCTCGCCTCGGATGCCTTTTTTCCTTTCCGTGACGGGGTCGACGCCGCCGCCGAAGCAGGCGTTACATCCATAATTCAACCTGGCGGCAGTGTCCGTGACGAAGAGGTAATCAAGGCCGCCAACGAACATGGTATTGCGATGATATTCACCAACATGCGGCACTTCCGGCATTAGGACGCCCCCCCCCAGCCCCTCCTTATCAAGGAGGGGAGCATAAAATCCCCCTCCTATTTTAGGAGGGGTGAGGGGTGGTAAGGTGTCAACTTGAACCTGATTTAAATTATACTGAGGTTTTATATATGAATATTCTGGTAATCGGTGGCGGCGGCCGCGAACACGCCCTTGTCTGGAAAATTGCGCAGTCACCGCTTGTGAAAACGATTTATTGCGCGCCAGGCAATCCGGGCACAGCTACTCTGGCAGAAAATGTTGCAATCTCCGTTGACCAGTTGGATAAACTTCTTGCGTTTGCCTATGAAAATAAAATAGATCTGACCGTGGTCGGCCCCGAGCAGCCTCTATCACTCGGGATTGTAGATTTATTCAAGGCGCACGGACTCAAGGTTTTCGGCCCTTCCAAAGATGCCGCTCTCATTGAGGGGAGTAAAGCTTTTTCCAAAGATCTGATGCACAAATACGGCATTCCGACTGCGGCCTACGGGGTGTTTTCCGATCTTGAAGAGGCCAAAACCTTCATCGACCGAACCGGCGCCCCAATAGTGGTAAAAGCCGACGGTCTCGCTGCCGGTAAAGGCGTCATCATTGCGGAAACCAGAGTCGAAGCGATTAATGCCGTCAGGGATATGCTCAGCGGCAACTCCTTCGGAAGCGCTGGTTCGCGGGTTGTGATAGAAGAGTTTCTGACCGGTGAAGAGGCCTCGTTCCTCGTCATAACGGACGGGAAGAATATTATACCCCTGGCAAGCGCCCAGGATCACAAAGCGATCTTTGACGGCGACCAGGGCCCCAACACCGGTGGAATGGGGGCCTACTCTCCTGCCCCGGTTGTGACGCCTGCCATACATGAAATCGCCATGAGGCGGGTACTGCAACCGGCCATAGACGGCATGGCCGCCGAAGGTCGCACTTATTGCGGCGTTTTGTACGCCGGGCTGATGGTAAGGGATGGAGAGGTAAAGACTCTCGAGTTCAACGCCCGCTTCGGCGATCCCGAATGCCAGCCGCTTCTTATGCGATTGAAATCCGACATTGTGCCGATACTACTGGCTGTCGCGGATGGTGATTTGTCGGGGATCGAGCTTGAATGGCATGACAAGGCGGCTGTCTGTGTAGTAATGGCGGCGGAAGGGTATCCGGGCGAATACCGGAAGGGCGATGAAATCATCGGGCTGGATCAGGCCGCGAAGCTGGATGACGTCTATGTTTTTCATGCCGGCACGATGACGAAAGAAGCAGCCTGTGTCACAAACGGCGGCCGGGTTCTTGGGGTAACAGCCCTCGGTGCAACGGTTAAAGACGCCATTTCCGAGGCCTACAGAGGGGTGGGCTGCATCACCTGGTCAGGCGTCCAGTACCGAACCGATATCGGTCGCAAGGCTCTTGGCCGTTCGTGAACCTGTAAATTTTTTCTGAAGAGGTCTATAATGGCAACAAACCCACAGGTGTTACTTATTATGGGAAGTGAGTCGGATCTCCCCGTGATGCAGGAAGCCGTTGACGTTCTCTGCAATTTCGGTGTTGCTTATGAAATGCGGATCTCATCGGCACACCGCTCACCGGTTCGCACGACTGCGCTGGCATCTGAGGCCGCCAATCGCGGGATAAAGGTCATCATAGCCGGGGCTGGGATGGCTGCTCATCTGGCAGGAGTCGTTGCCGCGAAAACCATCCTGCCGGTAATCGGCATACCAATGCCGGGGGGGGCGTTGAACGGAGTTGACGCCCTTTATTCTACCGTACAGATGCCGGCAGGGATTCCGGTTGGCAGCATGGCAATCGGAAAGGCCGGAGCAAAAAATGCGGGGCTTTTTGCAGTTCAGATTCTGGCGCTTGGCGATGAGCGTCTTTCCAGCGCGCTTCAGGCGTTTCGAGCAGAGATGGACAGAGATGTCGAACAGAGAGACTTGGCCCTGCAAGCCAGCTAACTCTTAACCCCAAAAACTATTATTTGACAGTATGAACAGGATATACGGGATAATATTAATGCATCCGGGTAATATCAAAGCATTGGACTTATGTTTTAACAATCCGGATTTTATCCAGTTAATCCGGTCCGAATGGTTTTGTTTTTGAGACTTTCGTTGCCTACGAAATACGGTCCAAGGAGGAGCAGAATGAAAAAGATAGTTGTTGTCTTTGTCCTCGCAGCTTTTGCAGGGTCGGCTTTAGCTGCCGATGTAATGCAGTTCAAAAGAGGTGTGAAGTTTAACCACAAGATTCACCAGGACACAGTGAAGGATTGTACAAAGTGTCACGCCAAGGCAGAAGGGGGCAAGATCGAAGGCTTTGGTAAGGAATACGCACACAAAAGCTGTAAAGGTTGTCACGCAGAATTTAAAAAAGGGCCCAGCATCTGCAAGGATTGCCATAAACAATCGTAGTTTTATCCAGTTGTTCACAGCGTTGTCCGGTTTGGTCTTTGCATTAAACCTCCCCTCCCTTGACGGGAGGGGATTGAGGGGTGGGTGAAGTTGCCAACGGAGTCAAATGAGCACCCCCCTACCCCCTAACCCCCTCCTGCAAGGGGCGGGGGGACTTTTGAGACAGGTGCAAGAACCTAACCGGACACTGCTGAGTTGTTCAGATTATTCCTCCTCTTTTCCACTCATCCCCCCTGTCGGGCGCCCTTCCTGTCCAGCAGGTTCTGAATGCTTCGCAGTGAGAGGATATGTGCATATACCAGGGCGAGCCCACCGTCCCGGAACAGCTTTTCCACTGCATCTCCACCAATCTCGACAAGCTTCTGCTCATCGACAACCAGAAAATCCGTCAAGTTGAACTTGCGGTTATCAACAAGCTGTATCTCCGCATTCATCGGCTTCAGAAGTTCCATATCCTGCAACTGTCGGCAGAAGAGCTCAGTAGCCTTCATCTGTATATAAAAATCATTGAGGAACTCAAGGGACTTCTGCAGATACGGTCCCGGCGCCGTCCCCTCGAAAAGCGGCTCCCCCCCCTCCCGGTTCAGGCCGTCGAAGGCCTCGTCAATACAGACAACCATTCCGGCATCATCACCTTGCGTTGTGATGAAAGGGTAACGGCGAACGTAGGCCGGAATATAAGCATTCTGCCACTCTCCGGACGGCCCTACAAAGAGGTTCTCTCCGGACTGGAGTCCCATCAGTGCGACCGGAATGGTATGGCCATTGTTAGAAGCGGAGAAGAGGATCGGGAAGAAGCGGCAAGCCTCGGCAAACTCGACTCCCGCGAGGATGACGCTGTGGGCCGAAGCGGCGAAATCAAATCCACGAGAGCTCGGGCTGATTGTCATCGCAGCATGGGTTTCGCTATTGAGCGGAACCGGATTTTTGTAGAACTGTGGGAGCTTTGATTGATATTCCATGTTATTTTCTCCTGTCGTAACGTTATGCCTGTTTAAATCCGTGGTCGGTTATTTGCAAGTGAGCATCTCAGCCGGAGCACCGGGCAAGCAGGAGAGCGGCAGTGAATAGCCGTAGTCGTATTTCAGTGAGACAGCTCTCTTTCTACGTATAATTCCTTGAATGGTATCGGCAATGTTTTCCAAAACTTTGTCCTGATCATAGCCGGCATACTTTTTTGCAAGCATCGCAGCACGCTCGCGGAAAAAAGGTTCCGAAAGTATTTTTTCTAGTGCCGCAGCGAACATGGCGCCTACCTGGCCTTGGAGTACTACAACCCCTATTCCCAACCGTTCGAGGTTATTGGCTGTCATCAGCTGTTCGATCATAGGCGGTATCGGGATCGTCGGAACCCCCTGCAACATGCAGATATTTGCAAGACCTTGACTTCCGTAAGTTACTGCCAAATCCATTTTGTTCAGGATTCCAGCAAGCCGCACCGGATTTTCGACGATCTGAAAACGATCGCCCGTGTACCTGCCGGCGAGTTTAGGTTCTATACCGGGAACTACGGCGATCACGGAAAGCGACCGTTCGGCGAGTTCGTGCAGGACAATCTCCAGGCCATCGAAGGGGCGCAGATAGGCGAAGACCCGAAGCTCCGGCCCATCCGGCCAAACGGCATTGGTGCCGTCGGAGATGTTTATCAATGGACCGATATAATGCCCAAAACGCCGCCTTGGGTAACTGTCAAGTTCCGGAAATGTTGTCAGCAGGTCCATGCCGGTTGCGAGAACATCCTGCAAACTTCTGAAAGGGGGAGTTCCTAAGCCCCTGCATACCTGGTTGATGTTCTCGAGAAGTTTCAGCTCCTTTTCCAGCATCAGTTCAACCGGTATATCGAGCCAGGGGCGAAAGCTCGGAAAGGGGATTTCGTCGGGCGGACAGCCGAAACCGGTGTCCAGCCTGAGTACAGGGATCCCCTTGATCTTTGCGGCCAGTACCGCCATGGGTGAATAATCGATGACGACAATTTCCGGGGCCACGGCTTCAAAGATTGCGTGCCAGGATTCCACCAACTGCTGCAGCAGAGCGGGTGGGTCGAATCCGTTTAATCTCAGGATATCCACATAGCTGGAGAGCACCTCTGATTCGCCTTCCTGAGTGGAGTGGAAGGGGGCCTGAACAATTTCGAAGTTGTCACCTGCCAGGTGAAATGATGCCTCAGAGACGTTTCGGGCGGCAAACTGACAATTGTAACCGCGCCGTTTCATGGTTCGCGCGATCATCAGCTGCTTGCCGAGATGACCATAATTGCCCCCCAGCTCCCATGCAAACAAGATCTTTGTCATCTGCTCGTATCATCCATCATATCTCTGACCTGAACTCTTCAAGTTTTCCCGCAACGATTCTGATCGAGTCCGGATAAATTGTTTGCAAATGTTATTGTACTACAATAAAAATAGCAACCAATTACCCGTTCGCGAGCCTGGCTGAAAAGACGCAGAGAGATGAGACTCTTACATGGTCACGACCTCCTCACCCATTGCTGAAGAGTTGCTGCAGAGCCTGCTCCGTCTGCACCACGAACCATATGAATATTTCGATGACAGGGCCGTGCTCGATGCGCTCACAAGAGATCCTTCCGGTTACTTGGAAGCGGTATTCGCCTCGCTCTCTCTTTTGGCATCCGGAACTGCCAATCTTGAACTACCTCCCAAAATGCTCTTCTCCGATCCGGGCGAGCGCTCCGATTTTCGCGTTATGCCTTGTGTGGTACGCTTTCCGGAGCATGTAAGAAAAACAGTCAAGATCATCGGCACTAACTGGCCCAGGCAGGTGGTGCCGGGAGAAATAAGTGTCGGGAAGGCTTTTGCTCTTCATGCGCAGGAGAACTACATCGAGGCGGGCTTTGCCGGTTGCGTTCTGTCGTCAGCCAGGACAGGGCTCTGCGCAGCGCTAGCGCAGCGCCTCCTGATGCCAGGCGCCCGCTCCCTTGCGGTGGTCGGGGCCGGACGGGTAGGCTATTTTTCGGCGCTGTACCTGGCCGCCCAGGGCAATCTTGAGCGGGTCTGGTTCCATGACATCGACGAAGTGCGAGCCTCCCTTGCGGCGGAGGCCATCGCCAGGGGCTGTCCGGGAGTGGCGACCGGGATCTGCTCCCACGCCGCCTCGACCGGTGCGGATCTGCTCGTAATCGCCAGTGACAGCGAACAGCCTCTTTTTTCGGCCCTCGACCGGCGACCTCCACTGGTGATAAGCCTGGGCGCCGATACCGACTGGCAGAGCGAGGTGGCCCCCTCGGCGCTTGAACATTACACTCTGTTCGTGGACAGCTTCGACACCCTCAGGTACGGTGACCTGGCGCGCTTCAAACGGGCCGGTCTGCTGGAGGGGAGAAAAGTAAGCGATTTGCTGTCGCTGTTGACCGAAAGCAGAGTCACTCCCATTACTCCGGCTCTCTTCATATCAACAGGTTCGGCTCTGTTCGACAACCTGACAATCGACTACATGCTGACATCCGGACTGCTCAATCGTCCATCTTTGAAATAAAATCCTCAAACTTGCCGTTCGGACTTCGCGGGATCTCGTCCACCCGCATGAAGGTTATTCTGTAGCGGAAGCAGAGCGTGGTCCGGAGTGCGTTTGTCAGTTCGCGTTCCTCATCGTTGGAAAGCTCGCGCCCCATAGCATAGATAGCTTTTATCTGATCTCTTCCGGTCTGAATCAGTTGCAACTGTCTGATGGGCGCCAGGTGCATCCAGGTTTCGCCCGGAAAACTTGGCCAGAAACGCGAGCCGTCAGGTTTTACAGCCATGCCTCTTACACGGCCCAGAATACGAGTCAGTACCGGAAGCCCCCGCCCGCATTTGCACGCCCCGCCGACCTCGGCATAATCTCCGACCTCATAGCGGATGAGCGGCAAGGCGAAGTTGTGCAGCGAGGTGACCACCACCCGCCCGATACCTCCTGGCTTACAGTGGATCCCGTCATCATCCAGCACTTCAAGCAGGACCGTTTCGGCATTGACGTGATAGCAGCCGCCCAAGGGACACTGAAGCGCCAGATAGCCGGTTTCCGTGGCGCTGTAGACATCAACCAGCGGCACCCCTAACGACTCCTTCACGAACTCCCGCAAATCGTCAGGCAGCGCCTCGCCGAATGTCCTGACTTCGATGCCGACAGGCCTGGTTTTGCGTTTAACGGCCAAAAGCGACAGTTCACGAAGGTTGGAGGGAAGCGTCATCAGGTAGTCAGGGCGCGCTTCGCAGAGCCGCTCGAACTGCTCTTCAACTGCACTGTTGCTGTGCATCAGCCACATAGGTCCGGATGACATGAGTATATCGACCGGCGGCCCCCATCCCTGACGGCTGACGATTCCGTCGTGAAAGCCACGGTCGGGGCGGATCGAAAAAAGGGATCTGCTGAAGTCGCGGCGGTGCCAGATATGTTCACGTAATGTATTAGCCTGCCAGAAAAACCGGGTCAGATCCGTGCAGAGCACCTGCACCGGCCTGCCGGTCGAACCGGATGATTCCAGTGTGAAGACCTTTCCGTGAGACTCCGGAACTGCAGTGCTGGCGAGGGAGGCATGCTTGAGCTGGAGATCGGAGCGGCTCAGGAGGGGGATTCCGGACCAGGTCTGCCGGTCTAGTCCCCTGCCGGGGTCATAGCCTGCTGATTCAAGACGCTGGCGGTACCCCGGCGCACTGTCCCAGGCATGCCTGAGCAGCATGGCAAGTTGCCCCTGCTGCCGCATCTGCAACTCTCCTTCGGAAAGCCACTGGCTCTGTTCCATCTGGTACAGGACAGCCATCAGGCGTGCGGCGTAGATATCCGGCACCGCCGGAAAAAATGCGCCCGGCATCATCTCCGGGCGCATCTGTCTAAAGCTGTCTTCCACCGGCCTGTTCATAATCCGGATAACCAATGTTTGACATAACGATTGTTGGTACTTCCGATGATTACCTTACCTGACAATCCGAAGCTCCTCCACCCTGGCTGTTGGCCGGTTTACCCGCGGCGGACGAGCCGACAGACGGCGGCGGGTTGAACGGGATCTCAGGTTTGGCAGGGAGTACAACAGGCGGAGTCGTTGGGCTCTGGACGTAGACGTACTGCCCCGCTTTTACCTGCAGGGTCGTCTGGCTGCCACTCGAGTTCGTTATTACTACGCTTCCGTTGCTTACAGCCAGATACAGACCGGGCTTGATGCTGCCGCAGGAGTCCCCCTGGCAGAAGTGCGCGTCGTAGATCGTGCCCCGGATTCCGATCGTCGCGGTAGGGGTCTTCATCTGGTAGCTGTCCTGGTTGCCACGTTTGCCGATCTGGCCGGTTATCGTTCTTAAGCCCCCTTTGATAAGGTTGAAAGAGCCGGCATCGTCTTTTGGTTTTGTCTGGTCGTAGCTGTATTTCTCGATCTTGAACTGGCTGCCCGGTTTAAGGGTCACTTCGCTCCCGTCGTTAAATTTGAGACGGGCGTAGGTCCGCTTCTCCGTTACCACGGTATCCCCTTCGTCGATCTTCGAGCCGATCGAGATCGCTTTTACAGCGCCATCGGCTTTCCTGGCCGCAAGCGGGCCGGAGAGGTGCGTTACCGTGGCGGCCTGACCCGCATATGCCGCGATTGCCAGAAGAAGCAGGGCGCAGGCAAGCAGGCTAATTGCAGTAGTTTTTCTTGGGTTTGGCATCTTTTTTATCTCCGGACGCTTGTTGTTCTTCTTTCTCTTTTTCCTTCTCTTTTTCCTTTTCCTTCTCTTTCTCTTTCTCTTTTTCCTTGTCTTTCGCGGCGCTATCCTTGTCTTTAGCGGCGCTATCCTTGCTGCCGTTCGCGCTCTGGTCTTTTGCACTGCTGTCGCCGGTTCCGGAACCTGTCTGTGCAGATGATGTGTCGGATGCAGGCGGAGTGGCAGCTGGTGGCGGTGGCGGTGGCGGCGGTTCTTCCTTCGTGGTGACCAGGGCAACCA
>JAQTRC010000196.1 GCA_028712665.1 Desulfuromonadaceae bacterium | reverse complement strand
GTCAGTGCCGCCAGCTTCTCCACCTGACGTAGCGCCCGACCGGAATCTATTGACTCGGCGGCCAAAGTCATACCTTCTGCCGGTGTGCCAGCCTTTCCAGCGGCGATTAGGGCATAGGCGGCGTTCAACAGCACAATATCTCTCCTTGGACCCGGTTCTCCGGCCAGTACCGCTTTGACGATCACGGCATTAGTCGCCGCGTCCCCTCCCTTGAGATCCGCCATCTTGCAACGGGATAATCCCAGCTGCTCGGGCGTTACTCTGCTCAATTCGACCCCTGATGGTTTAACTTCGGCCACCAGAGTTTCGCAGGTCAGAGTCATTTCATCCATACCATCCAAGCCATGCACTACGAAGCCATGTCTGCATCCCAGCTTGTGCAACACACCGGCCAGTTTCTCCACCAGATCTGCGCGATAGACCCCCATAACCTGGCAGTCGGCTCCAGCAGGGTTTGTCAGCGGGCCGAGGATGTTAAAGATGGTGCGGATCCCGATCTCGCGACGCGGGCCGATGGCGTACTTCATGGCGCTGTGCAGGGCAGGGGCGAAGAGGAAGCCGATGCCGATCCGGTCGATGCAGCTCTCTACCATTTCGGGTGTTACGTCCAGGTTTATCCCCAGCTTCTCCAGCACGTCAGCGCTGCCGCAGGCTGAAGAGACCGAACGGTTGCCATGTTTGGCGACCTTTACTCCGCAGGCCGAGACCATAAAAGCCACTGTAGTCGAGATGTTGAAGGTGTTGGTGCCGTCTCCGCCGGTACCTACGACATCCAGGATGGTTTCCCGATCGATGTTGATGTCGTCGCGATCAATGTCCAGCACTCCTTTGGCGACCCGGATCGGGGTGGCCCTTTCACGCATTACGCGGGCCGCGCCGGTGATTTCATCAATGGTTTCCCCCTTCATCCGAAGGGCGGTGATGAAAGAGCCGATCTGCGCAGGGGTGCACTCACCGGACATGATCTGGTTCATGACCTCGATCATTTCACCCTCGGTCAGATTTTCACGTTCTACAACTGATGCTATGGCTTTTTTGATCATTTCATCCCTCCATACCCGGATAAACTGGATAAACTGGATAACTGCCTTAACGTACTAAAGAAAAGGGGATGTTGCCATCCCCTCTCGTCTGTTATGCAAGCAAGGGAACTAGGCCCCTTCTTTGATCTTACGGATGGCTTCCCGGATCATCGACTCTGCCAGATCGGGAACCACTTCCCATACAATACGCTCGATAACCTCTTTGGAAGCTGCAACAATTGCAGCTTTAAGCTGATCTTCACTCAATTCTCCAAGAGGAGTAACTGCGGGGGTCGGCACGGCAACCTGAGTTGCTGCAGGCTCGGCAAAGTCAGGAGATGGAGTTGCAAAAACCGGATCCGGCATTTCAAATGCAGCATTTGCAGGCTCCAGGTAAGGAGCAGGTTCTTCTAAGGGGGCAATTTCAGTATCTTGAACTATCAAATCCGAAAAAGCGGGAGCGAAGTCTGTTGTTGAGTCTGCTGATTTTTGAGCAGGGAGTTCATCTTCAAAAGAAATTTCACCGAAACCGGAATCCAGAACAGGGACTGTCTGTTCCGAGAAATCGGTCTGAGGAAGATCCGGGGCATTTTCTTCTTCAAACTCGAAGGTGTGCTCTTCAACCGGAATCCATTGTGTACCGGTATGCTGGGGTGGCGACGATGGTGCAGATGCGGTCTGAATAAGTTGCGAGTCGGATTCTTCACTTACGATGGCAAAGACATCAGGTGCAAAAGAATCGGAAGATTCGGAATCAGCGGACTCTTGCTCTTGCAGCAGATCTGCGGTTAAGGAAGGTTCAGCCTCAGTAGTGAAAGCGCCCCAAATGTCGGACGGTTCCGTTGACTGCAAAGGTTCAGCGGGTGCAGTGGAGATGGCTGCGGCAATCGTTTCCAGCGGATCATCAAAAGGCGCTGCTGCTTCTGAAAAAGTGTCTGGCTGCGCGGCGACCCCCTTGGCAGCACGGGAAGCGCCAAGTTCAGCCAGCTCCTTAACCTTGTTGACGATCTGCTGCGACTCGAAAGGTTTGGCCAGAAAGTCATCTGCACCGCATTCTTTTGCCTTTTCTTCGTCAAACGGCTCAAATGATCCTGTAAGAATCAGAATCGGTTTCGCAGCCAGCGCAGGTATCGCTCGTACGGCTTCACATACTTCATAACCGCTCATTCCTGGCATGAGAGCGTCTATAAGCAATACATCAGGATTAAGTTCATTCGCTTTCTCTACGGCGGACTTACCATTGTCAACTACAGTAAGGGAGTAATCCTCACCTCCAAAAATGATTCCGATAACTTTCTGGATGGTGATGCTGTCGTCAGCTAGAAGCAGTTTTATTCCCATCGATTCCTCCCTGTTGCAGTGGGTACGGAAGTTGGTTTGTCCGCAAAAAGCTAGCATAGCTGCTGAAAGGAGTCAAGATATTAGAGTTTTAGTCATTTTTTGCGTTTATCGGCTGAAAAAACGTAGTTAACGCACTTTCGCTGAACTTCGGCTATGTCAAGCGCGGCCAGATGACTTGCAGCATAAACTTTTTGGGTTGTCTGATTTTTCCG
>JAQTRC010000109.1:1722-10001 GCA_028712665.1 Desulfuromonadaceae bacterium | reverse complement strand
ATGAAAATCAAACGGCTTGAAATAAACGGCTTCAAGAGTTTTGCCGAGAAAACGGTACTGGACTTCCAGCAGAATGTGACCGCCGTAGTCGGTCCGAACGGCTGCGGAAAGTCCAACATCGTGGACGCCATCCGCTGGTGCATGGGAGAGCAATCTGCCAAGAACCTGCGCGGCAAGGCCATGGAGGATGTGATTTTCGTTGGCAGCGAAAATCGAAAGCCGCTGGGGATGGCCGATGTTTCACTGATATTCTCTACCGAGGATGGAAGGGCGCCAGCCAAGTATCTGGATTACGCCGAAATTCAGCTCACCCGCCGCCTTTACCGCGATGGTGAAAGTGATTATCTTATCAACAAAACCCCCTGCAGACTGCTGGATATAACCGAACTATTCATGGATACCGGTGTCGGCACACGCGCTTATTCGATCATTGAGCAGGGTAAGATAGGGCAGATCCTCCATTCGCGCCCGGAGGAGCGCCGCTTTCTAATCGAGGAGGCGGCCGGAGTTACCAAATTCAAGTCGCGCAAACAGCAGGCCCTGAAAAAGATAGAGATGACCCGCCAGAATCTGGCAAGGCTGGCCGATGTGCTGGGGGAGATCCGGCGGCAGCTGGCAACGTTGCAGCGTCAGGCAAAGAAGGCGGAGAAATTTCGCGAGTATCGCGACGAACTGCGCGAAATTGAGCGGCTCTTTACCGCGCGTGAGTATCGTGAAACACAGCGTCAACGGGAAACGGCGGAGAGGGAGCTTGCGGCGCTTAATGAGCGTATTCGCGAGGTTTTTGCAGCCTCTGCAGTCGGAGAATCCAGGGCGGAGGAAGCCCGAGTGGCGCTGCTTGAAGCGGAGAAACAGCTGGCCATTGCCCAGGAGGATATCTTTCGCTTAAGAGCCGAGTTCAGTACGACCGGCAACGGTCTGGAGTTTCAGCGTAAGGAGCTGGCCGGGCTTGATGGGCGCCTGGCGCGATTGACGGCCGGGACAGCCGAACTTGAGAAGCGATTGAAGGAGTGCAGAGAGCAAAAAGAACTGCTCGAATTGCGCGGTAAAACCGGGGCGGTTGACGCCGCCGGAATGCTGGCGGAACTGGAGCAGAGCGAAGAGGCGCTGGCCGGACATCAGCAGGCCGAGGATGAGCTGAACCGGAATATGGAGAGCCGGCGGCGGGAACTCTTTACCGCGCTGGCCGAGGCGGCCCAGTTCAAGAACCGTTTTGAGACCGCTCAGAAACGGCTGATGGCGCTCCGTGAACGGGCCGAGCGCCATGCCCGCGAAGCGATGCAGCTTGCCGAGCGGCGCGAACAGCTCTGCCGACGGGCAAATGAGCTGGAGAAAGAAGCAGACATCGGACGGCGGGAGCAGGAAACCGTGCAGGCTCACCTCTCATCCTTGCATGGAGTGGAGGAGGATCTGAAAAGGCGGATGCCAGAGGTTGAAAAGAGGTGGCAGTCCCGCAGAGACGAACTGAACCGCTGCTCCTCCCGGCTCCATTCGCTAAAAGAGCTGGAATCCCAGTTTGCCGGTTTTGGCCGTGGGTCGCGCACACTGATGAATGATCCCGCCCAACGCTCTATTTTCAGTGGCGTGCTGGCAGATGTCATTCAGGTTCCACAAGAGCTGGAACCGGCGCTTGAATCGGCACTGGCGGAACGCTTGCAATCCCTTCTCTGCTCTGACGAACGGGAGGCCATCGGGGCTCTGGAATTTCTGAAAGCAAAAAAGGGGGGGCGGGCCGATATCGCACTGCCGCTTGAACTCCAGACTGCAGCAGTGGCGCCGGTGCTGGCCGGCGCTACTCCGATGCTTGACCTGGTCCAGGTGGATGGTCCTTTTGCCGGACTGATTCTGAACATGCTGTCACACGTCTTCTTGCTCGATGACTTCAGTGTGGCGCTCGGCTTGACCCGCAAACACCCCGGACTCATCTTTGTCACCCGTTCCGGAGAAATGGTTGCTCAAGGGGGGATTGTCAGCGGGGGATCATCCGAACAGACAGGCTCCGGACTGATCCACAAGAAGCGTGAAATCAGGGAGTTGGAGCTGACAGTGGCCCGACTGGAAGAGGAAACTCTCTCTCTCGGCAAGCAGCGCGAAGATCTGCGGCAGCAGAGTCAGGAAGCGGCGGAGGGGATCAGGAGTGACGGAGTGCAACTGCATCTGGCAGAGCTGAAACTGGCCGGACTGCTCAAAGACCGCCAGCAGGCTGTTGATGAAAGCAGCCGCATAGCAGAACGGCTGGAGGTTCAATCCCTGGAGATCGGGAATCTCAATGAGGAAAATATTGCCCTGGAGAGCGAACTGAAGCTGGCCGGGGAGCAGACGGTCAATACGGGCGATGCGTCAAAGTGGCTGGAGCAGGAAACGTCCCGTTTGAAGGGGGAGCTTGATGCCCGTCGTGAACAGTTGACCGTTGCCCGCGAAAAGGTGACCGCAATCAGGGTGCAGGCCGCAACCATCAAGGAGCAGAATGATGCCGCTCTGCGCGCCCTATCGGAGCTGGAGCGCCAGACGGAAGAGATCGTGCGGCGTTCGTCTGCCGACCGGCAGGAACTTGAAGCCGGTAATGCCTCGATATTGCAGCTAAAAACGGAAATGAGCAGTGCTACTGAAAGGCTGGAATGTCTGGTTCGAGAGCAGGGTGAGGCTGAGGGGCGGTTGGCCGTTGCCCGCACTCTCTTTGAGGAGGCCGCCTCGTTTCTGAATCTGGTTGAGACGCAGCTCAAGAAAGCCCGGGAGGATAGCGACACCGTCCGGCAGTCGCAGGCTGAACTCAATCTCCGTTTTTCGACTCTGACCATGAAAGCCGAACATCTGGTGGAGTCGCTGCAGGAGCGGAGCAGAATTTCAATGTCGGAAGCCCTGGCAAAACTTGAATCAGCCGAATTTGACGAAATGACAGGTCGTATACGTCAGGTTGAACTGCAACGTCTTCTGGATGAGATGGGAGAGGTTAACCTGATGGCGATTGATGAGTTCGCCGGGATGGAAGAGCGTTATACGTTTCTGACCGGTCAGAAGGATGACCTGGAAGAGTCTCTGCGCGGCCTGCAACAGGCTATCCAGCGTATAAACAGAACCACCCGTCAGCGCTTTCTGGAGGCATATAACCTGATTAATGACAAATTTCAGGAGGTTTTTCCCCGCCTCTTCTGCGGCGGGCGGGCGGAGTTGCGCCTGACGGACGAAGAGGATCTGCTTGAGACCGGCATCGATATCATAGTCCAACCCCCCGGCAAGAAGTTGCAGAATGTGACTCTGCTATCAGGGGGCGAAAAGGCGTTGACCGCCGTCGCTCTGATCTTCTCCATCTTTCTGATCAAACCGACCCCCTTCTGCCTGCTGGATGAGGTCGATGCGCCGCTGGACGACGCCAATATAGGCCGCTTCAACGAGATGGTCAGAGAAATGAGCGCTATTTCGCAGTTCATTATCATCACCCACAACAAGGCCACAATGCAGGTTGCCGACACCCTCTACGGCATCACCATGGAGGAACCGGGGGCCTCAAAGGTCGTTTCGGTACGGTTGCACTGAAAAACCGGTTAGAGACGGTTCGCTGAAACCGGTTCAATGTTAGAGGCGGTTCAATCCTTGATCCTTGATCCTTGATCCTTGATCCTTGAACCACGAACCTTGAACCACGAACCACGAACCACGAACCATCCGGGGGTTACATGTCATTCGAAGTCATACTGAAAGAGCTGGTGGAGCAGGTGCCGAAAGCAATCGGCGCAATTCTGGTCGATTGGGAAGGGGAGGCGGTGATGGAACATTGCCATTGCGATCCCTACGATATGCGCTTTATCGGCGCCCACAAGGTTCTGATTCTGACCCGCCTCAAGGAGATGAAGAGCAATTATCAGATCGGCACTGTGGAAGATATGGTAATAACAGCCAGCGATATGCATCTGATCGCCGGCTGTATCAATCAGGATTATTCGCTGGTGATGAATGTCGAACGTAGTTGTCCGGTTGCGCTGGCCTTATACCACTTCCGCAAGGCAATTACTGAGCTGAAGAAGGAGATCTGATGGAGCAGCATGAGAAAAAAAGCGTTTTTCGGGGGGTAATGAACAAGATCATCACCGTCGCCAATATGGAGGTTTTCCCCTCCTCCCACCCCGGATCCGAGTCACCGTTGAATGTTGCGGATGAGGCCCCGTTGCTGGGGATCGAAAAAACTGAGATCATCAACCCCTTTGGGGTGGTGGACCTTTTCGGAAGACTGAAACAGGGACTGCAAAAAACAACCGAAGGTCTGGTAGGTCGGATCGACGCCCTGTTGCTGGGTAAAAAGGAGATCGATGCCGATACTCTGGAGGAGTTGGAAGAGATCCTGATCACTTCGGATATCGGCGTCAAAACAGCGGTGGAGTTGATCCGCACCCTTGAACAACGGCTGGACCGCAACGAGTTGAAGGATGGCATAGCCCTGCGGGCGGCGCTAAAGGAGGAGATTCTGTCCCGGTTGAGCGCACATCACCGTAAACTGGAAATAGAAAGCCGGAAGCCGTTCGTGCTGCTGGTAATCGGCGTGAACGGTGTAGGCAAGACCACTACCATCGGCAAACTGGCTTCACGCTTTTCTGCCAACGGGAAAAAAGTCCTTCTGGCGGCGGCCGATACTTTCCGTGCGGCGGCGGCCGAGCAGTTGGAGGAGTGGGGCAAGCGTTCAAATTCTGATGTCATACGCCACAAGGAGGGAGCCGATCCTTCGGCTGTCGTCTTTGACGCCTGCAGGGCCGCAGTTGCCCGGAACTCTGATATCCTGATCGTGGACACGGCCGGACGCTTGCATACCAAAGTCAACCTGATGGAAGAGATGAAAAAGATCCGCCGGGTTATCGACCGGGAGATCCCGGGAGCACCGCACGAAACATTGCTGGTTTTGGATGCCGCCACCGGTCAGAACGCTATCTCCCAGGCACGGCTCTTCAAGGAGGCCGCCGGTGTCACCGGAGTTGCCCTTACCAAGCTGGATGGCACCGCCAAGGGGGGAATCGTAGTTGCCGTCAGCCATGAGTTTGCCCTGCCGCTCCTTTACATCGGCGTCGGGGAGTCGATTGAAGATCTGCGCGACTTCGATCCGCAGGAGTTCACGGATGCCCTCTTTCAGACCTGACAAACTCCGCCCGGAAAAGAGACGGACGGATGGGGAACCTCGCGATATCAATCAATTAGGACTTGACTTCATGCAGCCCGCTGAGTATAGTAACGCCCCTCGAAAGGAAATGGAATCGATGAACCAGGAACTGATAGAATCACTCGAAAATAAGATAAACGATGTTGTAGAAAAGTATCGTGCCTTGAAAGCGGAAAATGCCCGTTTGAACGAAGAGGTCCAGCGCTTTTCGTCCGAAAGGGAGGTTTTGAAATCCCGCGTTGATTCTATCCTCAGCAAGCTGGAAGTAATTTAGAATTGAGTGTGTTCATCGTATGAAGAAATCCCATGCGGTGACGGTCCTTGGCCGTAAACTGTCGGTAAGAAGCTCTGCCCCGGCAGAGAAGGTCCAGGCGGTTGAGGCATTTGTGAACGGCAGATTGCAGGAGATTGGAAGCGCCCTCAAAAGCGGGGACGCCCAACTGGTGCTGACGCTGGCCCTGCTTAACACCGCCGAGGAGTTGCTTGAAATCCGTTCCGCCCTTGAACGTGATTCGGATATGGGCAACAGGCTAAAGGGCATCATCGGCAAACTGGAAACAGTCTGATTTTTAAGGGTGATCGGCTGAGAAGTTACGAATCTGTTTCACATGGTCTCACAGGGAGACTTGATTATATATTCGCAGCAGCTTTACCATCGATAAGGCCCGTCAGTAGCGGAAATAAACCTCGCTTCAGATTGCTGATATCAGAACCCGCTGAATATATCCTCAACGAAAGGAAGAAACAGCTCCGAGCAGAGTAACACCAGGTACAATCAATTTTATGGCGGCGCTCGCGAGCCTTTCTACCCCCTTTCACCCTCCCTGGTTGATCTTTCCGGCATAGCTCCGGAACCGTTTCGTTTGTCTGTTTTAGTAAGCCCGAGATTATTATCTGCGTGATTACAGCGTGTTATGATTTGTCTGTGCGCCTAAATTGCAGAGAATAAGTTTGTTAACAAATTTATCCGGCATATCCGGGTCAAGAAAGCAAGTATGCCCAAGCGATCGCTCCGTTCGCAACTGCTCGCAGATCGCCGGGCGCTCAGCCAGACTGCATGGCTGGTGTCCAGCCTGGCTGCACAACGCAATCTGCTCTCGCTGCAGGAGTATTCCCGGGCCGGCTGCATTGCACTGTATGCGGCTGTTCATCAGGAGGTCGATACTTCCGGGATATTGACGGACGCCTTTGAATCCGGAAAACGGGTGCTGTATCCGGCGCTATGCGGCAAAGAGATGGTATTCCGCCAGGTTTTGGGGCTGGATAGATTGCAGGAAGGGGCCTTTGGCATTCTTGAGCCATGCCCGACCGGCGTGGAGCACCAGGCCGATGAAGCGGACCTGATAGTAGTTCCGGGTGTAGCCTTCGATCTTTCCGGCCACCGTATCGGTTACGGAAAGGGTTATTACGACCGCTTTCTAAAGCATCCTGGGAGAAAAGCCCACCTGGTGGGGCTCTGCCATGACTTTCAGCTGATTGACGGAGATATCCCAGCCGACCGGCATGACATACGGATGGAGATCATCATTACCGACCGGAGGATCATCTACGTTAAAGAAGTAACCGGAGTTGCACATTCAACCCGGATTCACATATAGGAGGTTATTGATATGGAAGTTATTATCATCGTTGTAATTACTCTGGTTGTAGCTGCCGGGGCGTATTTTGCCGGGAGCAAATTCAACAAGAAAGACTCTGCATCCATCATCCGTCAGGCCGAAGAGCTGGCCAACAAGTCCATCGAGGACGCCCGCCGCGCAGCGGAAACGATCACCAAGGAGGCGCAGCTAAAGGCCAAGGATGCGGCAATCCAGGCCAAAGATGAGTATGAGCGTACTACCCGTGACAAGACCAAGGATCTGCAGAATCTAGAGAAGCGCCTGTTGCAGAAAGAAGAGAATCTGGACAAGAAAGTCGCCATCTTCGATCAGAAAGAGCTGGATATCCTTAAGAAGGAACAGATATTTTTCCAAAAGGAACAGGAGCTGGCAAAACGTGATGAGGAGTTGAAAAAAGCGGTTGATGTCCAGAAGGCAAAACTGGAGCAGATATCCGGCATGTCAGCCGGCGAGGCAAAAAAGGAATTGTTGAATGCCATGGAGAGTGAAGCCAAGCACGATGCGGCCAAAATGATCAAGGCAATCGAGGAAGAAGCCCGCGAAACCGCAGAAAACAAGGCCAAGGAAATTATGGCCCTGGCCATTCAGCGCTATGCGGGTGAATACGTGGCTGAACGCACCGTATCGGTAGTGCCGCTCCCTTCGGATGAGATGAAAGGGCGTATCATAGGTCGCGAAGGGCGCAACATTCGAGCCCTGGAGGCTGCTACCGGTATCGATCTGATCATCGACGATACCCCCGAAGCGGTTATTTTATCCGGCTTCAACCCGGTCCGCCGCGAGGTTGCCCGTCTGTCGCTGGAGAAGCTGCTGGCCGACGGCCGGATACATCCAGGACGCATCGAGGAGGTCGTGGCCAAATCCACGGAAGAGGTGGAGCATTCCATCAAGGTCGCTGGTGAGCAGGCCGCCTTTGACCTCGGAGTCCACGGCATTCACCCGGAGGTGCTCAAGCTGATCGGACGTCTCAAGTACCGCACTTCCTATACCCAGAACGTGTATCTGCATTCTCTTGAAGTGGCATTTCTCTGCGGCATCATGGCCGCCGAGCTTGGCATCAATGTCAAACAGGCCAAGCGCGCCGGTCTTCTGCACGATCTCGGCAAAGCGGTCGATCATGAGGTTGAGGGGTCCCACGCAGTAATCGGCGCCGAGCTGGCCCGCAAATATGGAGAATCGCCCAAAATCGTGCATGCCATTATGGCCCACCACGAGGACGAGAAACCGGATTCAGTACTGGCCGTACTCGTACAGGCAGCCGATGCACTTTCCGGCGCGCGCCCCGGCGCAAGGCGTGAGATGATGGAAACCTATGTCAAGCGGCTGGAAGACCTCGAGCGAATCGCCACCTCTTTCGGTGGAGTTACAAGTTCTTTCGCCATACAGGCCGGTCGCGAAATCCGAGTTATGGTTTCCAGCGATCTGGTAACAGACGAGGATTCCGTGGTAATGGCCCGTGATATTGCCAAGAAGATTGAAGCCGAGATGACCTACCCCGGCCAGATCAAAGTCAACGT
>JAQTRC010000109.1:0-1622 GCA_028712665.1 Desulfuromonadaceae bacterium | reverse complement strand
TGGCAATAAAAATTCTGTTTATCGGCGACATCATCGGCAAGCCTGGCCGTCAGGCGCTATCACAACAACTGCACCGTCTGGTGGACCGTTACAACGCTGATATTGTGATTGCCAACGGTGAAAATGCCGCCGGCGGCTTCGGCCTGACCGTCGATACCGCAAAAGAGTTGTTTAATCAGGGCATTCACCTCCTTACCAGCGGCAACCACATCTGGGATAAGAAGGAACAGGTTGCGCTGGTGCTTGGCGACCCGCGTGTCATCCGTCCCGCCAACTATCCCGACGGGGCGCCAGGCAGGGGGAGCGCCATCCTGACCACTCCAGGGGGGGTCAAGGTCGGAATACTGAACCTTGAGGGGCGGGTGTTCATGAAAAATCTGGAATGTCCCTTTCTGGTAGCCGATCGAGAAATCAAGCGATTGAAGCTGGAAACAGCAATCATTCTCGTTGATTTCCACGCCGAAGCAACATCCGAAAAATCCGCTCTGGGGTGGTATTTGGATGGCAGAGTCAGCGCCGTGATCGGAACTCATACTCACGTCCAGACTGCCGATGAACGCATTCTTACGCAAGGGACCGCCTTCATGACCGATGCCGGCATGACCGGCGGCTTCGATTCGATCATCGGAATGGGCAAGGAAGAGACGATCAACAAATTCCTGACCCAGCTACCTGCCAAATTCGAGGTGGCCAAGAAGGACATACGGCTGAACGGCGTCGTGATCGGGGTGGACGAACAGAGCGGCAAGGCTGTAAGTATCGAGCGTATAAATATAAGCTGTTAAATAAGCCTGATTTTTGAGAGGTATTGCCATGTCCGTATCAGAACAGATGGCCGTTATCAAACGGGGCGCCGTCGAGATCCTGATTGAAAAGGAACTTGAAGAGAAGATCGAAAAGTCGCTGAAAACAGGTGTGCCCCTCAAAATAAAGGCAGGTTTCGACCCGACCGCTCCCGACCTGCATCTGGGACATACCGTGCTGATTCAAAAGCTGCGCCAGTTCCAGCAGTTGGGGCACGAGATCAACTTTCTGATCGGCGATTTCACCGGCATGATCGGAGACCCTACCGGCAAGTCGGAAACCCGCAAGGTACTTACCCGCGAGGACGTACTCAGGAACGCCGAGACATACAAGGAACAGGTTTTCAAAATCCTCGACCCTGACAAAACGAAAGTAGTCTTCAACTCCAGCTGGCTGAACGAACTGGGATCGGGCGGCATGATAGCCCTGGCCTCCAAGTACACCGTGGCCCGCATGCTGGAGCGGGACGACTTTCACAAGCGCTTTACAACCCAGCAGCCGATCAGCATCCATGAGTTCATGTACCCGCTGGTTCAGGGGTATGACTCGGTAGCGCTCAAATCCGACGTTGAACTGGGGGGGACAGACCAGAAGTTCAACCTGTTGATGGGGCGCGAGTTGCAGCGCGAGTGGGGGCAATCGCCCCAGTGCATCCTGACCATGCCTCTATTAGAGGGATTGGACGGGATCAACAAGATGTCGAAGTCACTTGGAAATTACATCGGCGTCAATGAATCGGCAGACGAGATTTTCGGCAAGGTCATGTCGATCTCGGATGAGTTGATGCTTCGTTACTACGAGCTGCTCTCCGACATGCC
>JAQTRC010000108.1 GCA_028712665.1 Desulfuromonadaceae bacterium | reverse complement strand
CGCTGGCGGTCGCCTGTGAGGCGTCGGTCACGTCCGCCGTCTGCGAACCTGCCGAGCGGAAGAGCAGCTCGTAGGCAACAAGCTCTTCGCTCCGGTTCAGTATCGGCTGTCTTCCCAGAAGATAATTTCCAGTAGCCATGATTTCACCTATTGGCTGTCGATAGTTGTAGACTGGTCATCGCAGAGATGACGCAGAGAGTTTGTGAGCCGGTTTCAAGAGTCTACCACATCCGATACCATTATCAATTGTGCTGCTGTGCCAAGATGTGGTTGACCATCTCATGATCCAAATTTTTGATGTGCTGTATGAACCAAAGGATGAGCTTCCGATAGACAACAAGCGATAGTTGATGCTCATCCGCATTATCTGTCTCCATCTCCCACAACTTGTTAACTGTATCACGGAATTGGGCATGTTGCAGCTGTTGCTCCGGAAGTTTGGGATACTCGTGCTGCGCCATGAAAGCTTCTTCGTATGAGAAGTGCTGGCTGGAGTACTCGTCAATATACATCAATAATTCTTTTAAAACCTCTTCTCCCTGCCCTTCCTGACAGGATAAGGAGAATTTTTCAAAATGGTCGAATAACTGCCGATGTTGTTCATCAATTTCCGCATTTCCAAGCAGTAGTGAGTCATCCCAATTGAAAGCCATACGTCGTTATCCTTTTCAAATTTTAGTGGTGCAGCAGAGAAGAGAGATCTGCAGAGGTTTTTGGCAGATGGTCCAATATTACTTCAAGCTAATTGACCCACAAGCGGGAAGAATACTAATCCATTTTATTGTTTGGCTGAAAAGAGCTGCAAAATGAGATGCCTGTCAGTGATAGTTTTCCATACGGCAGCCTGATCGTATCAATCAGAGGCAGAATAGACCCTGCCCTGACAAAGATCGTTACTCGAATAATACCATATATTTTTTAGCAAATTACAATTTATATTTCTTATGTCTGTCATGAGCTAGCAATATGAATAAATTGCCAGCCAGGTGGGAGGTTTAAGGAGGATTCTTTTATCTATTGATCTTGAATTCGCCTTCGAGGTTGGCAGGAACCAGCATAATTTAAACACGTAGATCGCCATAGTGAGAGATAAAACGCATAAAGGCAGACTCTCCGATGAAATACCTCTATCGTAAGAGTCTGCCCCTATTGTCCCAGAAAAACCGCTAATCCAACGGGTTTACAATGCATTGGTGCCGAAGACTGGACTCGAACCAGCACACCCTTGCGAGCACAAGAACCTGAATCTTGCGTGTCTACCAATTCCACCACTTCGGCAAGTGAGCAGTCTTCATATCACCATCATTTTCATATTGCAAGCAGAAAAATGCCTGTTCTTTCGCCAGAGGGCTAAATAGCTTGACAAGCAAACATGCGCGATGCTATCAAAAACGTTCACATTTTTACACACTATCGGAGGAAAAAACATGGAACGCACTTTCGCCATCATCAAGCCGGATGCAGTCGAGCGCAAGCTGGCTGGTAAAATTCTCGACAGGATCGAAGCCGCCGGCTTCAACATCGTCGGCATGAAGAAGATTAAGCTGAGCAAATGCCAAGCCGAGGGTTTCTACTACGTACACAAAGAGCGCCCCTTCTTCAACGATCTCTGCGCATTCATGTCCCGCAGCCCGGTGATTGTACTCTGCCTCGAGAAGGAAAATGCCATCGCAGAGTGGCGCACCCTTATGGGCGCCACCAATCCGGCCAACGCCGAGCCGGGCACCATCCGCAAGGATTTCGCCGTCAACATAGAAGAGAATTCGTCGCACGGCTCGGACGCGCCTGAGACGGCCGCCTTCGAGATCCCATACTTCTTCAGCGCTCTCGAACTCGTCTAAGAGCGCTTTCCCGTTACGCAAACAGAAAAAGGCCCCGCACACGCAGGGCCTTTTTCCGTTATCCCGGTCGGATTCCAATCAGCTGAAATGTACTTCCAGCGCCGCGGCCAGCGCATCAAGAGTGTGTGATTCCGGTTCAACATCGACCTTCAGGCCCAATTCGCGGCAACTTTTTGATGTGATTGGTCCGATCGACGCAACCGTTACCCCCTTCAACAGATCTACCAGCATATCCTCTCCAAGCATCGCAGCCAGGTTCTGTACCGTTGAAGACGAAGTGAAGGTGATGCAGTCCACCGAGCGTTTTTCCAGCAGAAATAATACTTCGGGTGGCAGACGCTCGGGGAAAATGTTGCGATAGGCCACCGGACTGTCAACATGGGCTCCCATCCGCTTCAGTTCGCGCGGGATTATCTCTCTGGCCTTATCGGCCCTGGGAAACAGTATTTTGAGGTCATGCAGGTCCAGTCGTGAAAACTCATCCACGACCCCCTCCGCTTTGAAATCTGACGGCACCAGATCGGCCCTTATGCCAAATGAAGCAAATACTTCCGCAGTTTTGGGGCCAACCGCGCAGACCTTGCAGCCGGCCAATGCCCTGGCGTCCATTCCGAGAGTTTCCAGCCGCTGAAAGAAAAAACGCACTGCATTGCCAGAGGTCAGGATCAGCCAGTCGTAGCCGGCAAGTTGACGAATTGCCAGATCCAGCAATTGCCAGCTTTCCGGCTCCACCAGGCAGATTGTGGGACATTCAAGCACGGTTGCCCCGCGCAACGCCAACTTGGCAGAAAACTCACCGGCCTGTTCCGCTGAACGGGTAATGATAATTTTTCTACCGCAAAGTGGACGGCTATCAAACCAGCCAAGTTTTCCCCTTAAGGTAACCACCTCGCCAACAATAGTCACAGCCGGAGGCTTGAACCCGGAGGCCTCGGCCAGATCGGCAATATCCGCCACTCTGCCGATCAAAACCTGCTGGCTTGGGGTCGTCGCCCAGCGTACCAGTGCTACCGGAGTTTCAGGCGCTCTTCCATGTTCTATCATGCGTTGCATGTTGCTGCGCAAAGTGGTGATTCCCATATAGAAGACAACCGTGCCACCACCAAGCGACAGGCGCTCCCAGTCAATCGACGACTCTTCCTTATCCTTTCCCTCCTGGCCGGTAACAAAGGCAACCGAGGCGGTAAAATCGCGGTGTGTCAACGGAATACCGGCATAGGCGGCAGCCCCCACGGCGGCGGTGACACCTGGAACAACCTCAAATGGTATACCGGCCTCGCGCAGCGCCTCACACTCCTCACCGCCCCGGCCGAATACGAATGGATCGCCCCCCTTCAAACGGACTACGACCTTCCCCTCACGCCCTTTTTTTACCAGCAGACGGTTGATCTCGTCCTGGTCCTGATTGTGGCGGCCACCGATCTTGCCGGCGTAGATGTACTCGGCCCCCTCCGGGGCATTGTTCAGTAACTGTTCGTTGGCCAGGTAGTCGTAGACCACCACATCGGCCCGTTTCAGGCATTCCAGACCCCGCAGGGTTATTAGCGACGGATCGCCTGGACCAGCCCCTACCAGATATACGATTCCGGTTTGAGTGGTTGAAGATTTCATATATCACCAGAATGCGGCTTTGTTGCTCCGATTTCCCGCTGATAGACCTCTTCCAGGATGCTTTTGCCGCCATCGGAGAGGAGCTGGTCCGCCAACTGAATCCCCAACCGTTCGTACTGTTCCATCGGGCCGGATATCTCGCCCCGAACCGAGCGGCTTCCGTCTACAGCAGCGATGAAACCGACCAATCGCAACTGCCCGTTATTTACTGTGCCGTGGGCCGCGATCGGCACCTGACATCCCCCCTCGCAGCGCTTGAGCAGGGCTCGTTCGCCCCTCACGGCATAGGCGGTGTCGGCATGGTTAAAGAAGGCAATCGTTTCGGTGATAACCGGGTCGGCCAGACGGCACTCAATCCCCAGTGCTCCCTGGCCGATGGCCGGGATGGAGAGTTCCGTATCCAGGTATTCGGCGACCTTCTCGGTGAAACCGAGACGCTTCAGGCCGGCAGCAGCCAGAATAACGGCATCGAGCTTGTCGTCTTCCAGCTTCCGGATACGGGTTTCAACGTTGCCGCGAATAATGACCATCTCAAGATCAGGACGCACTTTTAACAGTTGGGCCTGTCGACGCAGTGCACTGGTACCGATTCGACCGCCCAGAGGCAGATCCGCAAACTTGACATTCCGCGAGATGACTGCATCACGGGGATCTTCACGCTCGGTGATGCAGTGCAGACCGAGCCCTTCAGGAAAATCGGTCGGGACATCCTTCATGCTGTGTACGGCAATATCGATCTCGCCCCGCAGCATCGCCTCCTCGATCTCCTTGACGAACAACCCCTTGCCCCCCACCTGGGCCAGCGGCACATCCAGAATTTTGTCTCCGATGGTCTTTATCTTGGTCAAGGTAACTTCCATGCCTGGATATCTTTTCTCCAGCTCGGACTTTACCCAATTGGCTTGCCAGAGGGCCAGTTGACTGGCCCGGGTGCCAATGCGTAACTGCTTGGGTATCATATGAATTCTCCGTTTCTATGGTATGTTGGCAATCGGACGGTCCTGTCTATTCTTCAAGATCCAACTCTTCACCGTCCTGCTGGAGAGACTCCAGCTCGAAGAGTTGCCTTAGCGCATCTACGTAGAGATCGACCCGCCCCCCCTGTCCAGCCTGTTTCAGCACTGCCGTGGGGGCGTGGAGCAGCTTGTTCATCATGGCTAATGTGAGCGCCTCCAGCCTTTTTTCCGCATCCGGCGGCAACTCCTTCCAACCGGAGATGGTTTTTTCCAGCTCGCCTCTGCGTATCTCGTCAAAGCGCGTACGCAGCGCGATTATGGCAGGAGTCACTTCCAGGGTCGAGAGCCATTTAAAAAACTGGCCAATTTCATGGTCAATTATCTCCTCGGCTTTTTCGGCTTCGAGGCTGCGCTGGGCCTGGTTGGCCTGAACGATCTCCTTTAAGTGGTCGACCGTAAAGAGATAGGCATTCTCTACATCATCCACCTTGGGGTCGATGTCGCGCGGCACGGCGATGTCTATGAAAAATACCGGTTTGAATCTACGCTTTTTGATGGCATCTTCGGCGTCTTTGGGCCCAATGATGCAGTGAGGGGCGCCGGTGGAGGAGAGCACAATGTCGGCCCGGTGCAGATGTTCAAACAGTTCTTCGAAGCGTACCGCTTCGCCGCCGAACTCGGCCGCCAGCCTCTCGGCACGCTCGAAGGTTCGATTGGTGACCATAACCCCCTTTGCGCCGCTGTTGAGGAAATGTTTGGCTGCCAGTTCACACATTTCGCCGGCTCCGATCAGCATGACAGTCTTGTCCGACATGTCGCCCAGAATTTTCTTTGCCAGCTCAACTGCCGCGAAAGCAACGGAGACTGCGGAAGAGGCTATCTTTGTTTCGGTCCGCACTCGCTTAGCCACCGAAAAGGCCTTGTGGAGAAAGCGATTCAAAATCACGCCGGAGGATTTGTATTCAGCGGCATATCCGTAGGAGGTCTTTATCTGTCCAAGTATCTGAGGCTCGCCTACTACCATGGAATCCAGGCTGGAAGCGACCCGGAATACATGTCGGATGGCCGCCTCTGAATGAAAACTGTAGAGATGCTGTTCGAGAGATTCCAGTTCAAGACGGTGATACTCCGCCATAAAACGCTTGATACGGGAAATTCCGCCGGCAATGTCACGGGTGGTCGCGTAAATCTCGACCCGGTTACAGGTGGAGATAATCACCCCTTCAATGATACCGTCCAGGGCAACCAGTTCCTTGAGCGGCTTTTCAATCAGGTTTGGGGAGAAGGCGACCTTTTCCCTTATTTCAACTGTGGCTGTCTTGTGAGAGAGGCCGACTACGATGATATTCATTCAGGTTATTATCCTTGAAGCTTCTATTTGTAGGCATGCAGGCCGGGTAGCAATAAATTGACCCCTATAAAGGTAAACAACATAATCAGGAAGCCGGCAATAGTCAGCAACGAGGCCCGTTTTCCACGCCAACCGGTTGTAAGCCGGCTGTGTAGAAGCGCGGCGAAGATGAACCAGGTGATAAGAGACCAGGTTTCCTTGGGATCCCAGCTCCAGTAGGTTCCCCAGGCTTTTTCAGCCCAGATGGCCCCTGTTATGATAGCTACCGTTAGTAGCGGAAATCCGATAGTCAGACAGCGGTAGTTGATATCATCCAGAGTTTCGAGTGAGGGAAGCTTCTGGAACAGCACCCCCAGCTTCTTTTTTTTCAGGAAATGCTGCTGGATCAGGTAAACAACCGCTGTGCCGAACGAAATAGTAAACATTGCATAACTTACAAAGGCCATGATGGTATGTGTCCAGAGCCAGTTACTCTTCAATGCGGGGTTCAGTTCGCTGATAGCCATTGGAAAGGCGCTGGATGATATCACGAGCATAAGGGCCACAGGGATGATAAATGGGCCGAGAATTGTAACCTTGTATTTTCGCTCGATCAGGATATAGACGCCAACAATGACCAGACCAAAGAACGAGAGGGATTCATGCATGTTTGTTATCGGCAGGTGACCGGAAGAGCTGAAACGGTGTACGGTTGAAAGCAGATGAGCCGTAAATCCGGCCAGCACCAGACGGTTGGCCCAGAGACCGAGAGCTGCGGTAGTGTGCAGCAGATAGACCAGATAGGCCAGCGTGGAACAGCCATACAGGGCAATTGTTAAAGAGAAAAAAATATGACTCATGCGTTATCCTTGGGTGCGTTGAGCTCGGAAATCAATCGCCTGGCAAGCGAACGTATAACTTGTGCATTGTATGTGCTCGGGTTCCCTGCCGTCAACAGCTTTCCTCTTTCTTCAGCGAGCTCGCTCACAATAGCCCCATATTCTTCCGTAATCAATGTGGCAACCAGGTCGCGCAGTTCAACGGCCAGGGAGGGGCAACATCCGCCGGTAGAGACGGCAATCTCAAGGTTACCTCGATGAAGTACGGCCGGGAAACTGAAACTGCCGGCTTCAGAGTCATCTGCAACACAGACCATTTTTTCTTTCAAACCGGCATCCAATGCTACCTGCCGGTTTACCTCGACGTCATTCGTTGCCGCAACGACCATAAACATACCTTCCAGGTCGCTGGCCTCGTAATTACCATATCGCACCGCGAGCCTGCCGGCTTGCGCAAGAATCGCGAGCTCTTCCACGACATCAGGCGCCACAACGGATACCTGCGCGCCGGATGCCAGCAATACTTGAGCCTTGCGGCGCGCTACCTTGCCGCCACCGATAATAACAGCGGCTTTTCCTGACATATCCACGTTCAGCAGCACGGCTCCACCATCCAAGTAATCTTAAGGCAGGTAACTTAGTTACAGAAGCGGAAGCATACGCTCTTGTCAGCACCATTTCAACGAATTCAGATGCGAGGAGTTTGCTCTTGATTTTTTCGGTGTCTTGTATATCATTCAAAAACATTATTATATGTTCCAAAGGAGATGCAAATGGCAAGTGAACACGTAGTAGCATTTACAGACTCAAATTTTGATCGAGAGGTACTACAGTCTGAAATTCCTGTCCTTGTTGATTTCTGGGCAACATGGTGCGCCCCCTGCAAAGCTGTCGCGCCATTGATAGATGCAGTTGCCGATGAAAATGCCGGAAAGGTCAAGGTAGGCAAGGTCAATGTAGACGAAAACCAGTCGACTCCAGGTAAATATGGCGTGCGCGGCATCCCGACAATAATCCTTTTCAAGGGTGGCGCAGTGGTTGACCAGGTAGTAGGAGCCGTGCCCAAGTCGCAGATTGATGCCTTGCTCGCCAAGGCGCTTAAGTAATCTATTATTTTTTGCTGAAATACCTCTGTGAGCGTACTTGCCCATTTCAGGGATACGCAGAAAAAGAAACAGGCTCAGCCACGCATATTATCTTTCTGGTAAAAAACCTTAATGAGGCACAACCCGCAGGCCGGAGCCGTTACTCCGGCCTTTTTTCTGTCTCGATCAGATAGAAGCCAACGGACATATTCCGGAGCAAACCGGCCTCTTCCGACATCTACAAGCGTCCCGGCCATAACCCTCACCATGTATTTGAGGAATCCTTCGCCAATCACGTCAATGGTGATGAATTCCTCCTGCTCGCTTATATCAACCCTGTCCACTCTGCGCACGGTCGTCCCGGCCACACAGTTGGAAGCTCGAAAAGCGGCAAAGTCATGTTTCCCAATAAAATAGCCGGCCGCTTCTATCATTGCAGAAATTTTAATCGGTTCGCGCACCTGCCAGCTATACAACCTGTCAAGCGGCGACCGGATCAGTTTATTAAGGATTGTGTAGCGATAGTGCTTCGCAACTGCATCTCCAATCGGTTTGAATTCGCGCGGGACGTAACAGGCATCCTGCACTGAAATATCATCGGGAAGAAATCGGTTGGTCCCTTCCACAAAAGCACGCAGAGGGATATCCCGACCGGTCGTAAAGGCTGCCGCCATACCTCTCGCATGCACGCCTGCATCCGTGCGGCCGGACGAGCGAACCTGCACCCGTTCACCCAGCAGTCGTTCAAGCGCATCTTCGACAACCTGCTGAATTGTAAGACCGTTAGGCTGTACCTGCCATCCCGAATAATTAGTGCCATCGTAAGCGATTGTAAGTAAAATGGTAGGCATGTTATCCGGCAATCAATTGTTCGAGTTCAGCGGCATCAAAATGGTATGATTTACGGCAGAATTCGCACGTTATTGAAGCCCCTTTGTCCTTTGACTGCATGTTTTTCAGTTCCTCGATCCCCAGAGTTAACAACGCACGCTCGACCTTCTCACGGCTACACCCGCATCTAAAAAAAATGTCGCGGGTTTCAAGAAGAGTGTATGGAATATCGCCAAAGAGCGCCTTCAGCAAACCTTCCGGTCCCTCCTCTTTCAGTAAATCCGAAAGCGGCGGCAGCCCGGATATCCGCTCCATTATGCTGTTTATTTCAGTTTCGTCAGCTTTAGGGAGCGCCTGAACCAAAAAACCACCGCATACCGAAATATACCCGTTCTCGTCCAAAGAGGCGCCCAAGCCCACAGCCGACGGAATCTGCTCGGATTCTGTCAGATAGTATGCCAGGTCATCGCCAATCTCGCTGGTGACCAGCTGCACCATTCCGTGATACGGCTCTCCACCCATCCCGATATCTTTTGATACAGTAAGAAAACCGGCATGGCCGATCAGAGCGGCTACATCCCATTTACCATCCAGCGGCACGGTTTCAGCGGCCGGGTCTCCCAGACAGCCGCAGACGGCCCCATCACTGTCTGCCTCGACAATCATCTTGCGAAGCGGCCCGTTACCCTCAAACTTGAGAGCAACCCGTTGCCCGGATTTGAGCATAGAACCCATCAGAGCGCCACCCGCAACTCCCCTGGCCATAGCGATGCTGGCCGTTGCAGAGGCTTGCTGAAGAGCAGATATTTCACGCGCAAGAAGGGTGGCATTACAGGCCAGAATCCTGATGCCGCCCGAAAGGCACAACGCTCGTACGATATGATCGGACATTGATTTTCCCCGCCTCTAAGAAGCCTATTCTATCTCAACTGGAGCCCCATGTATACTACCTCACGGAACACAAAAAAAGCCGCATCTTTCGATGCGGCCTTTTTGTTCAATCGTGAAGAAAAATTATTTCTTTGCAGGAGCGGCAGGAGCAGCAGGAGCAGCAGCGTCTTTTTTCTCTTCTTTAGCAGCAGCATCAGCTTTCTTAGCAGCTTTCTTTGCCTTCTTTGCTTTCTTAACAGCCTTCTTTTCATCTTTCTTTGCGTCAGCAGCAGCAGCGTCAGCAGTAGCAGCAGCGGCAGCAGCAGGAGCTGCAGGAGCTGCTTTCTTGGCGTCAGCAGCGAAAACAACTGCGGAGAAGGAAATTGCTACGAGGGCGGCTACGATTGTGGACAGAACTTTTTTCATTTGTACTACCTCCAAAGGGAATGTGTTTGATCTGTTAGTGCAGGCAGCATGCCAAAACCAAAACAATCCTCTAAATAGCTACTATCACTTAATTTTATGCCAATAACCATTTGTGCCGCCATCTTATGCGCACCTCATAAACAACATTCAATACCCCAAATGCGGCATAAGGCCGAGAGGTTCACCTGAAATATTCCCTGTACCACTCAACAAATCTGGCAAGCCCCTCTTCGATTGTGGTATTGGGC
>JAQTRC010000020.1:16455-43764 GCA_028712665.1 Desulfuromonadaceae bacterium | reverse complement strand
CTGTCGTTTTGTATCCCGAACCCGAGTCCGCTCATATGGATACGCAACTGATGGGTTTTGCCGGTATGCGGGTGCAAGGTAAAGCGGGCTCTCTCTCCCTTTACCTCCACCAGATCTATGGTGGACCTGGCATTTACTATTCCGGGCGCCGTTTTCATCCGGAACCACGGTTCCCCCCGCACGATTCTGTTTTCGACATCCCATGAAGCGGTTTTCTGGGTTGGCAGACATTCCGAAAGTGCCAGATAGGTTTTTTCAACCCGGCCATTCATGAAGAGATTGGCGTAGAGTCCTCTGCTCTTTTTGTTTGCCGAAAAGAGCACTATCCCGGCTGTTTCACGGTCTATGCGGTGAAGCGGCGCCAGATCTTCCATTCCGGCGCTCCGTCGCAAACGATTCAGCAGACATTCGTCAACATATCGACCGCCTGGGGTAACCGGAAGGAAATGAGGCTTGCAGGCAACCAGAATCTCGTCGTCTTGAAAGAGTATTTTTTCGGCAAATGGGATGATCGGTTCTGTCTTGACTTCGCGGAAATACAAAATTCGGTTCAAGGGGATGTATTCGGTATCCACTGTTATCCGCTCCCCTTTTTCATCGAGGATCTTCCCTTCGGAAATCCTTTTTTCCCAGATTTCACCGGAAATAGCGGGGAATCTTCTGCTTAAAAAAGAGAGGATCGAAGGGTACGGTTTTTCGGTCTTCGGCATGGTGACTATGGAAGGGTGCTTCGAAATTCCCATCTGAACTATTCCTTGATCAATATCATCCGGTTAAACCTAAAAACGGCAGTTTAGCCACAGAGGCGCTGAGACACAGAGGAAATCACAGAGTTTTTAAATATTATCAAAACCAAAATGGTGAAGAGATATTAGTAATAAAAAACGGTCTAACCTTTTGTAATGTTGATCTCCGTGCCTCTGTGACTCTGTGGCAAATGCTTTTTATAGATTAAATAGGTTCAAGGATGTTTTCCCGGATGAGTATCGCGACAGACGGCATACAGGGCCAGAGCCAGGGCCAGCAGGGCGGCCGAAACCCCGAAGCCCCACTGATAGGCAGCCAGCGGCAGCGTGGCGGCGGCGGAGGGTTTCCAGCACCCCATAATGAGTCCGGTCATCTGCTGGAACATCGCGGCGCCCAGAATCACGAAAAAATTCAGGGCCGTCAGAGCCGTGCCTGCGATGGAGAGCGAAAATGACTCTTTTACCTGTGTGTACAAAATGTACAGCGAGGCGCTGGCGAATCCGAGCAACCAGCATTGTGCCATCAGCCCCCAGCGGGGAAGCGGCGGATGCAGCGTCAGGGTCAGAAAAAACAGCAGCATGGCGCCGAGCCCCGCCAGTACAAGAGGCTTGCGCCGTCCGAGCGAGTCAGACCAGTGACCCCATATCGGAGCACCACAGACTACCCCGACCGGAATGGCCAACAGGACGCTGCTGGCTGCTCCCTTGCTCATGCCGTAAGTATCTACCAGAAATGGGACCCCCCATAATCCCTGGACGGTTATCAATGCACCATACGAGGCAAATCCCAGCGGGGCCAGACACCAGAAGACGCCGCTGCCGAATACCGTGCGCAGGCCTGACCGGATGTCCGCCGAAGAGGGGGGTGCCGGGAATGGCGCACCTTCCAGCTGCGGCGGACGATCGCGCGTGACCAGATAGATGCCGGCGGCCAGCAGCAGGGTCACGGCAGCCATGCAGAGACAGGCGCCGCGCCAGCCGAGTTGATCAGTCAGCCATGCCAGAGGGGAGGTGGCTCCAATGCCTCCCAGGTTGCCAATGGCGATCAGGATGCCGGACAGGGTTGCAAATTCGTGGGGTGAAAACCAGGTGGTTAGAATCTTGAAAGAGCCCATCAGAACCGCGGCCATACCAAGTCCGATGCCTGCCCGTGCCATAACCGCAACAGAGCCGCTGCCCGCCATGGCGAAAACCACGGCGCTTGCCGCACCGAAACAGGCCAGCAGGCTGATGACGATGCGTGGGCCGAAACGGTCCAGAAATGGAC
Source organism: Desulfuromonadaceae bacterium (assembly GCA_028712665.1). GTDB lineage: Bacteria > Desulfobacterota > Desulfuromonadia > Geobacterales > Pseudopelobacteraceae > JACRCG01. The sequence continues at coordinate 41,751 of JAQTRC010000020.1, read as the reverse complement.
CCATCGGCAACTGCGCCAAACCGAAAGAGTAAAAAAAGGCTCCCCCCATAAGCCCCAGAACCTCGGGGGAGAGAGCCAGATCGCGTGCAAGATCGCCTGCTATGACCGCGTTGGAAACACGCCAGAAACCGGAGATGACATAGGTGCTGCCGCACATCGCAAAGATGTACCAGCGATACGTAGAGCTTTTATCTTTGGTCAATCGCCGACAACTTCCATGGATTATTTCCAACAGGTCTGGTAAACGTCCAGAACTCCTCAAACTTCACCGGGTCAATCTTGCTGCCGGAGACAACCGCGCCGCTGTTTTCATCGGTGGTGTAATCCAGAAGGTTGGCAGTTATCAGAGCGGTTATATAATCCTGTCCGGATTCCTGCCACGCCTCGGCAATTTCCACTTTCCTGACGGCGATATTTTCCAGCCTGTTAATCTGTTTGTCACGAAGAAGTTTATCAATATCCTGCTGCATGTTTCTGCGCATTTCATCGGTAAGAAGAGCTGCGGCAGACAACAGATCCCGATTCATCCAGGCGCCCTGGATTTTGAAAAAGTTGTCCATTGCAAGGTCATTGAAGCGGTTTTCATCAAAGTAGGGATCAAACTGGCGAATATTCATTAAACCGGTCTGTACATCTCCCGCTCCAATCTGCGGGTTCTGATATTCGTCGATAACCTGAGTGGTATTTGCGCCCTGATAATTGAGCTGACTGGATGAAACACCCGAACTCTCTTCCCTCTTCTTCTTTATAAACCTGTAGATGAGGTAGCCGATGCCGGCGATCAGGAGAATTTCAAACAGGCCGATGCCTCCACCCCCCATGCCGCCGCCTGCGCCTCCGAATCCCATACTTCTGAAGAGCATTCCACCAAGCATCCCGCCCACAAGTCCGCCCGCCATGCTTCTCATGAACCCTCCTGCCGCCGGTTGCTGAAAAGTGGGGGAGGGGGATGCCTGTTGAGGGCGGGAGGGAGCCGGCTGTGTACTTGGGCTGGCCGGTTGTGAATAACTCCGTGTTCCACGGCTTCCTGAGGATCGGCTTCCACCGGCCCTTGCTTGCGCTTCAAATTCAATAACGGTAAATGACAGGAACAGTACTGCTGCAATAAAAACGCATACCTTGACAAATTTATGAACCATTTGGTGACTCCTTGATGCAGGATGTGGAAAACTAGGACTTAATGTCCTTTTTATCATCAGCTACTGTTTTTTACAATCTACTTTGCAATACGGTACAAACCTGATGAACAAAATAATTGGCTGTTTCACGTCAAGGTGTCAGAGGCTTCCAAGTTGACAAATCGGGGGCATCGTATATCATCCCACCATGTCACGCAATTAAAAGGCGGTTAAAACCATGACTAAAACCCTCTATGTCATCGGGCATAGAAATCCGGACACAGATTCAATAGCTTCTGCAATTGCCTATGCGGCTCTCAAACAACGCCTCGGAAACTCGAATGCCATCGCAGCCATGGCCGGCGTCCCGAATCCGCAGACCCGCTATATCCTGAATCGTCTGGGCATTCCCGATCCGCTTTTTCTGGCAGATGTGCATCCCAAGGTGCGTGACACCCTGAAACGCAAGCCGGTGACTGTTGGCCGGCAAGCCTCGGCTTACGAAGCGCTGGAACTTTTCAATAAGAGCGGTGTTCGGGTGCTGCCGGTGGTTGACGACTTCAATATACCGTGCGGGCTCCTTTCACTGTTGCGTCTCTCTGAGAGCTATCTGCTCCCGAGTCAGGAAAATCTGCGCCAGATCAGAACCACTCTGACAAGCCTGGCCAGGACGCTGGCCGGCAGTTATCTCTGCGGGGGGGGGGACGATTCCGGGATTACGCTAAACCTTTTCATCGGTGCGATGCTGGAAGAGTCGTTCACAAGCCGGATCGAGGGGCACGATCCTCGCGAACTACTGATAATAACCGGAGACCGTCGCTTGATTCAGAAGGCTGCAATTGAACGTGGCGTGCGGGTACTGTTGGTGACCGGAGGACGTCCTCTGGAAGAAGGTCTGATTGAACTGGCCGCAGAGAAGGGTGTTACCGTCCTGTTGACCCAGCATGATACAGCCACGGCTGCCTGGCTGGCTCGGCTCTCCACTCCTGTTTCGTTTCTGGCCGATCCGGAGTTTGCAAGCATAGGGGTAGATAAATCACTCGCAGCTTTGCGCCAGAAGCTGCTGACAACCAACGTATCCGCAGTACTGGCGCTGGAGGGTGATGGGACTCTGACCGGAGTGGCGACCAAGTCCTCTCTACTGTCTCCGCTACCCTACAGTCTCATTCTGGTTGATCACAACGAACTGGGACAGGCGGTGCCTGGTGCTGAACTGGTTGAAATAGAAGAGGTAATAGACCACCACAAGCTGGGGAACAATCATTCAAACAGTCCGATCTCCTTTATTACATCACCGGTTGGGAGTACCTGTACCCTGGTGGCGCGTCGCTACAAGGAATGCGGCGTAGAACCGGAGCGGCAGATCGCCGCACTGCTGCTGGCCGGCATCCTTTCCGACACGGTCATCCTAAAATCGCCTACAACAACCGAGGGCGACCAGCAGATGTCCGCCTGGCTGGAAGAGCGGGCCGGGCTTGTCTCCGCTGATTTTGGAAGAGATATTTTTGCAGCCAGCAGTTCATTGAAAAATTATGGGACGGCTGATCGTGTCGTGGCCGCCGACTTCAAGCTCTTTACGCATGAAAAGTACAGCATTGGGCTCGGCCAGGTCGAGGTGATAGGTTTTGACGAGTTTTACAGCATGAAAGAGAAGTTGCTGACAGCCCTGGCAGATGTAAAGCGACGGGATAATCTCTTTATCGCCGGATTGATGGTAACCGACATCACCACTGAAACAACGCTTTTTCTGGTGGAGGGGCATACCCTCATCTCCCACGTTATGGAATATCCTCAGTTGGAGCCGCATCTGTATGAACTGAAAAACGTGATGTCCCGCAAGAAACAGATGGTACCGCACCTGTTGAAAATTCTGGCCAGGGTCTGACCGTTGCAACGGGGAGCGGAAAAAAGTATGCATGCTCATCCCAGGGAGGTCTTTCGTGACTGATATACTGTTGTTCGTGGCTCTGGCCCTGTTGGTCATCTCACTGATTCTGATCTTCTTGCTGCTGAAGAAATCATCACAAGCCGATACATCCCTGCTCCCTTCCCGCCTTGATGCTTTTGAGAAAGCACAGGAGAGGACAGAACGGATAGTCAGAGAGGAAGTGGCCCTTAGCAGGGATGAATCGGGAAAGGGAGCGAGAGAGCAACGGCAGGAACTTACAGAAACTTTTAAAACATTCGGCGAATCGGTCGCACAACGGATAACAGATGTTGCAAACATGCAAAAGGGGCAACTCGACACATTCTCCGCTCAACTCGCCTCCTTTGCAAAGGCCAATGCTGAGCAGCTGGATGCCGTTCGTGCTGAATCGGCTACCGGTGCAAAACAGCTGCGGGAGGAGGTCGTGACCACTCTGAACAGCATTTCCGAGACGATGTCCAAGACAATGGGCGAATTGGCAAATCTCCAGAAGGTCCAGCTTGAATCCATGTCAACGGCGATCGGAAAGCTCTCGGAATCAAACGAAAAAAAACTGGAAGAGCTCAGGGTTACGGTGGAAGCCAAACTCCAGAGCATGCAGAGTGATAACGCCAAACAGCTTGAACAGATGCGGCAGACCGTTGACGAGAAACTGCAGGGGACGCTGGAGAAACGTTTGGGCGAATCCTTCAAGCAGGTAAGCGAACGCCTTGAACTGGTGCACAAGGGACTTGGGGAGATGCAATCACTTGCCACAGGTGTTGGCGATCTTAAAAAAGTTCTTACAAACGTCAAAACGCGCGGGACCTGGGGTGAAGTGCAGCTTGGGGCATTGTTGGAGCAGGTGCTGAATCCGGATCAGTTCGCCAGCAACGTGGCCACGAAGGGGGGGGGCGAACGGGTAGAGTTTGCGGTAAAGCTGCCGGGGCAGGGGAGTGACAGGGATGAGACCGTCTGGTTGCCGATTGATGCCAAGTTCCCGGTTGAAGACTACCAACGCCTGGTAGAGGCTCAGGAGAGGGGAGACATCGAAGGGGTGGAAGCGGCGGGGAAGCAGCTGGAAAATCGTGTCAAGGCTTGCGCAAGCGACATCTCCGGAAAGTACTTGAATCCGCCGGATACAACCGATTTCGCTATTCTGTTCTTGCCGATCGAAGGGCTCTTTGCCGAAGTTATCCGCAGGACCGGTCTGACAGAGACTATCCAACGGGAGTGCCGTGTGGTTATCGCTGGTCCGACTACCCTCTGGTCTATTTTGAACAGCCTTCAGATGGGTTTTCGCACACTTGCCATTCAGAAGCGTTCCAGCGAGGTATGGAATCTCCTCGCAGCGGTCAAAACCGAGTGGACGAAGTATGGTGATATTCTGGATGTAGTGCAGAAGAAGCTCCACCAGGCTTCCGACACAATTGAGAAGGCCAAGTTGAGGTCAAGAGCCGTCGGAAGGAAACTAAAGGACGTGCAGGAACTTCCGGCCGGAGAAGTTACAGCTTTACTACCCATTAACTTGCTTGAAGAAGATGAAGATGCGGGTGAAACCGGTATATAAATGTTGAAGTTTGAAGGTTGAAGGTTGAGTGTAATCCGGGTAGTTACAGCCAACGTTACAATCAGGTAAATGTTTTGTTACATGCATTGCAATTACCCAGTCGGGGTATATACTTGACTTGATTTATCAATTGCAGCGCTGGAGGAGATCATGATTTTGTACGTTATGCGGCACTCGGAAGCGGTGGAGGGTAGCGGCACGTTGCAGGACGAGTGGCGCTACCTGACTGAAAAAGGAAGGTTGGCCACCAAAAAAGTGAGTTCGTCGATTGCCAGGTACAGTCCCAAACCACGGCTCACGATCACAAGCCCCCTGACCCGGGCGGTACAGACAGCGGAGATAGCGGCTGAAAAAGCGTGTCGCAAAAATGTTGTTGTTGCAAGCGGACTTCTGCTGCCTGGAGCCGACATAAGTAAATTGGTTGCGTACATCAAGGGGTGCGGAGATGCCAGACGTGTCATGCTGGTTGGGCACGAACCGCAGCTTGGCTCATTGGTTGCTGCTCTGCTTGGTCGCGGGGATGTAGCGATCTCGCTGAAAAAAGGGGCATGCGTGACTTTGAAGCTTAATCCGGAAACGGATGATAAGCCTGCCACTTTTCTCTGGTATCTGGTTCCCGGCAAAAACAGGGTCACGTCATTCAAAAAGGCATTTCCCCTCCCTGATAAAAAGGATAAGTGCGTTAACGAAGTTGTTTCTGCAAAAAAAAGCAGAAAATAACGTCTAACTCACAATAAAAGCGCTGACAGATGCCACCAAAGCCTGCACGATTATGGCCCGATTCTGCGACCATTCTGGAACGATCCAGAGGGGTTTTCTTCTCCCAATGGGAAGAATTGCTCCGGTTGAGACGCGCTGTAATGAACTCATTCGATCTTGACGATATTCATGATCTGCGAGTCGCATCCCGCCGTTTCAGGGCGACTCTGGAACTGTTTTATCCGTTTGCCCCGAAAGATTCAAAGAGGGAATTAAGGAAGAGCGTTCGCAAACTGACACGAATGCTGGGAGGACTGCGCAATATCGATGAGGCGCTGCTTTTTTTCCGGTCGCGATTCGATGCGGATGGTTCGGCTGAGTTTAAGCTTGGCAATGCTCTTTTAAAGCTCCGGCTGGCGGAATTGAAGCGAATTAAGAAGGCGCTTGCTGCCTTCGACAATCGTAGCCTTGACCGGATGGTACGGGCTGTAATTGGAGAACTGAAAGAGAATTCCATCGCCGACCGGAACAGCGTATCTCTTCCGGCATATTTTTCCGATGTTTCACTTAGACTGTATCTGCCGATACAACGGTTGCTTGCAGTTTCAACCAAACCAGAGCTTCGCGCATCACGCCACCTCCTCCGGATTGCGATAAAAAAATGGCGCTACTTCTTTGAGATTTTCGCACAGATCCTCGATCGCGATTACGCCTCTCATCTGGGATTGCTTAGAGAATACCAGACAATTCTGGGCCGGATGAATGACATTTCCGAGTTCGGTTTGCTGCTCGGTAATTTGGATCTGCCCAAGAAGGAACAGGAGTATGCGAGAGCGGCCCTCTTGAAAGAAGATGCTCTCTTGCTGCAGAACTTAACCGAACTTATTGAGCGAAAACCGCTTACCTACACGTTTCTGATATAAGAGGTCATATGAGAAAGTCGCGCATAGCCGCCATAGATATTGGATCCAACTCCATTCGCTGTATCATTGCAGAGGTCTCCGGAGACGGCAAGTTCAAGATAATGGATGATGAGAAGGCGACGGTGCGTCTTGGGGAGAAACTTTCCATTACCGGTGCGATCTCTGCCGATGCCTCCAACCGCGCTATTGAAGCTATCCGGCGTTTTAGAAAGCTTGTGACAGGGCTGAATGTCGAGGCGGTCGAGGCGGTCGCCACCAGCGCCGTCAGAACCGCGACCAACGGCAGAGAGTTGGTCGCAAAACTTTCGGAAGAACTGGGACACGAGATCAAGGTCATCTCTGGTGAGGAGGAGGCCGAATTGACGGCAGCTTCCGCTCTCTCCAACTTTGACATGTACGGCAAACGTTATGCCATGGTCGATATCGGCGGAGGGAGTGTCGAGATCGTTACTGCGTATGGAAACCATGTTGAAGAATTCTATTCACTTGACCTTGGCGCAGTTGTGCTGACCGACCGTTTCCTGCCTAGCGACCCGATTGCCGAGAACGAACTGCGGAAACTCCAGCGTCATATCAGGGAAGGGCTCAAGCGGACCTTCGCCGGCAAAAGGGTCTCCGTCGATTCATTGATCGGCTCCGGTGGAACTCTTACCGCGCTGGGCTGCATGGCCATGCAGATGCGCAAGGACAATTACGTCTCAATACATGGATACGAAGTGCTCCATTCTGAAGTAGTCCACCTGTTGGCAATGCTGATCCACAAGGATCTAAAAGGGCGCCGGACAGTTCCGGGGCTTAACCAGGACCGTGCCGATATTATCGTAGCCGGCCTGGTGGTGATCGACGAACTGATGAGTTTTTTCGACGCCAACCGGGTGCTGGTAAATGAGAGGGGAATACGGGAGGGGCTGTTAATAAAGGCAATCAAACGGCTTGGGTTTGCAGCCGGAAGCGATAATCCGCATACATGGAAAGATGCGGTCAAGGAGTTTGCGCGCTCCTGTCATATTGACGAACCGCATGCTACTCAAGTAGCCCGCCTGGCTCTCTCTGTTTTTGACGCGCTGGAGCTCCCTTTCGGGTTGAAGAAACCGGAGAGAAAACTTCTCGAAGCGTCGGCCATTCTCCACGATTGCGGATATTTCATCAGTTACGGCAGTCATCACAAACACTCATACCATCTCATCCGCCACGCCGAACTGTTTGGCTTTACCCCGCGTGAACGGGAGCTTATTGCACAGATTGCGCGCTACCATCGGAAATCGCTCCCAAAGAGAAAGCATGAGGCATACCTGACTCTTAAGGAAAAGGATCAGGAGACAGTGGCCCGTCTTGGCGGCATCCTGCGCCTGGCCGACGGGCTTGACCGCCGTAGAAGCGGCTTGATAAAAGATGTCTCCTGCCAGTTTGGCGGGAAAACAATAACGATCCGCCTGACCGCTTCGGAAGACATTTCAGTTGAAATATTCGGCGCCAATGCCAAGAAAGATCTGTTTGAGAAGGCTTTTGGCAGCACGGTTGCCTTTGCAACGTCATAATTAATCATATCAAGCAAATTTATTCCTCTGCAGTTTCACCATCAAACCGTCACAATCTCTTTACCCACTTGTAACGCCAACACTCTTTAAATTCATCTGAGTAATAATCCCCCGGCTCTGCCGGGGGATTATTCGTAAGGGAGAACAGGAAACTTTCGGGCTGATCTCGCTGTCCATCGGTATTGTAAATACCCGTTTGACTCCGGTCACGTCGTATGCCCAGCTGGCTTCGATCTCGACCGAGGTCAAGAAGGGCGCCAAGAAACTGCCGGGGTCATCGGTCGTTATCAATCGCAGGATGGGGGATGATACTCAAAATTAAAGCCGTAATAGTTACACTAATCAACTTAAAAATATTTCAACATTGTAACCGTGTCGTAACATCAATGTAACAAATGTATGTTACAACTATGCAAACCAGATAGGAAATGAGAGGAGAAGGGAATGTTCGGTTTGATTCCCAAAGAAGAGAAGTTCTTTGAGATGTTCCAGGAAATGGGGGGTATACTTATTTCCGGAGCTGAACGGCTGAAACTGATGCTGGATCAATACGAAGATCCGCTTGCCAGTCAGCGGGAAATAAAAGAAATAGAACATCAGGGTGATGCGCTTACTCACTCCATAATCATAAGGCTTAACAAGACATTCATCACACCATTGGACCGTGAGGACATTCATGCTCTTGCATCTGCCCTTGATGAGATCCTTGATCTGATTGATGCCTCGGCGCAACGATTTGTCATGTACCGCGTCGAAAAGCCGACCATAGAGGCCAGGGAACTTGCCTTTATCATCGTCAGATGCTGCCATACTATAAACAGCGCCCTGAAGTATCTTGGCAAGAGGCACGATGATATCTGCGAACATTGTGTAGAAATAAACTCGCTTGAAAATGAGGCTGACAAAGTAAGTCGTGAAGCGATAAGCCGCCTGTTTGACGAAGAGAAAGACCCTGTCCAACTTATAAAATGGAAAGAGATCTACGAAATTCTGGAGCGTACTACCGATAGATGTGAGGATGCAGCCAATATTCTGGAAAGCGTGGTTGTAAAAAATGCTTGATACCACACTGATTCTTCTGATTCTCGTTATATCGGCGGCATTGATCTTTGATTATGTCAACGGTTTCCACGATACGGCCAATGCAATCGCAACATGTGTATCAACCAGGGCTCTCTCGGTAAAATCCGCAATCTTTATGTCTGCTTTCCTTAATTTTGCCGGAGCAATGGTTTCTACCAAAGTGGCCGGGACCATCGGCAAGGGCATTGTTGACAAGGACAACGTTACCCAGCTGGTTGTATTGGCAGGTGTAATGGGAGCTATTATCTGGGATATTATTACCTGGTACTATGGATTGCCTTCATCCTCATCCCACGCCATTATTGGGGGTCTCGTCGGGTCTGTGCTTGCTCATGCCGGAGCAAATGCCCTGCAATGGGCCGGATTGAAAAAAATCGTACTGGCGCTTGTCATCTCGCCAGTTATCGGCACCATCATCGGTTTCATCTTCATGCTGACAATTATGTGGATGTTTCGCAACGCTTCGCCCGGTCCGCTCAATACAGGCTTCCGCCGCCTTCAAGTCGTATCGGCCGCCTTCATGGCGTTTTCTCATGGAACAGCCGATGCTCAAAAGTCTATGGGGGTCATCACAATGGCTCTTCTTTCTTATGGCGCGATACCATCTTTTGAAGTGCCGATGTGGGTCAAGCTGGCCTGTGCAGTTTCAATGGGATTGGGAACTGCAGCCGGAGGCTGGCGCATCATCAAAACAATCGGTAGAGATTTTGTCAAGCTGGCGCCTGTGCACGGTTTCTGCGTTGAAACCGCTTCAGCCGGAGTTATTCTGGGGGCGGCATCCGTTGGAATGCCGGTTAGTACAACACATATTATAACTTCTACCATTCTCGGGGTTGGTCTCTCCAAACGGATAACAGCGGTTAACTGGAAAGTGGCGCAGCGAATACTGATCGCCTGGATTTTGACAATTCCGGCATCAGCATTGGTTGCATTTATTTCATACCAGTTGCTCCTGCCTATTTTTAGAAAATAAAGCTTTCCCTGACATGATTTCATCATCAGCTGGATCAGGCCGCACCCCTTGAAACTGGGTCTGATAGGAGTCCCGCAGCATGCGAAATTTATCGATTTGCATGTCCAGCTCATCAAAACCGCATCTCGCCGGCAGGCGGCACCATTCGGCCAGATATATCAGCCATCCGCGCATGGCTAGCAGAACCCCGTTGCTATTCTTCTCCCTGTGACAATGCCATTCATGTCCGGCAGGTTCATCGGTTTGTGGCAGGCGCCGCAATACGCACCATCCTGCAGTTTTACCCATAGCACAAGATTCTCCGTATCACACCAGTCGCAACACGAGAAGTAATACTCTTCATTCAGTCGTATTTTCATTGACAACTTCCTCCTCTTGTTATTTCCAAGTATATACGATCAGTATTACAATCAGGTGGAGGTCGGATAAATTCTTTGTGAATTTGTATTGACGCAAGGTCGTCCTTTAATGCAATTTCTACAAAATCTTTATCTCTCTGCAACATGTTTGTAACAATTGTATGCTACAAATAGATGTGGGTCTGGATGGTTGTGAACTGATTCTGAATCAAGGGCGGGAGCATGAAATGAAGAGAGTGCTGATTATCGAGGACGAAAAAGACCTGGCGGAGCTTCTGGCTTTCAACCTTGAGAAGGAAGGTTATGCCGCTACCTCCGTTAATGACGGCAAACTGGGTCTTGAGCGGGCTGGCGAGGAACTGCCCGATCTGATCCTGCTGGACCTGATGCTGCCGGGGTTGCTCGGGACCGAGGTCTGCAAGGCGCTCCGCAAGGATCCGCGCACCGCCCGAATCCCGATCATCATGATAACGGCAAAAGGTGACGAAATTGACCGTGTGGTCGGCTTCGAGGTCGGCGCCGACGACTATATCGTTAAACCTTTTTCGATGCGCGAGGTGGCCTTGAGGATCAAAGCCGTCATGAGGCGTTTTGAGCCTGAAGTGCAACTGCCGGATGCTGAACTTGTTTCCATCGGCGGGATAGTCATCGATAAACAGCGCCACCTGGTGACCAGCGCCGGGAACGAGGTGGAACTGACCAGCACCGAATTCAAGCTGTTGCTCTACCTGGTGGAGAATAAAGGGCGGGTCCATAGTCGTGAACAGCTGTTGCAGAGGGTCTGGAGCTACAACAATGCCGGGGACACGAGAACAGTTGACACGCATGTAACACGTCTGCGAAGCAAACTGGGCGCGCCAGGCGACATCATTAAAACCGTCCGAGGTTTCGGCTACAAAATCGAGGTATAACAGATGGGATTTAGAACCAAACTGATACTCTCCTACATCTTCCTGATCGCCTTGATTACGGGAAGCTTCTACCTCTTCTTCGATCATTCCCTGCAAAAAAGGATGTTTGAAGAGAGCCGGGCCAACCTGATCAGCCAGACTCAGCTGGCCCGCCTGCTGGTAATGAATGAGAGGCCGGTCAAATCACCGCAGCAGCTTGCTAAATCGATCGGAACAGTCATTAAAGCCAGGGTCACACTGATCACTCCGGACGGTACGGTAATCGGCGACTCCGATGTGGAAGCGGCGCAACTGAAAGAGCTGGAGAATCATCTACAGCGCCCCGAGGTACAGGAAGCCCTCAAGGGTGGAATCGGCAGCACTCTGCGATATTCGGAGACCCTTCGAACCACAATGCTCTACTCGGCCATGACTTACGGCAGCGGAACAGCAGTCGGCTTCATCCGCCTTGCCCTGCCGCTGGAATACCTCACATCCGCACGGGATGCCCTGCACCGCATTGTCGCAGGGGCTATCGTGGTTACCATATTGATCTCTCTCCTCTTCGCCTATCTCCTCTCCAACGTGACCTCCAGGCCGCTGCGCGACATGGCTGCCGCTGCCGCTCGCGTCGGTCAGGGAGGAAAGAGCAAAATTCCGGTACGCTCGAACGACGAAATCGGCATGCTGGCCACGGTTTTAAATGAGATGTCGGAACGGATCGAAGATCAGGTTCAGAACCTTTCAGCAGAAAAGCAACGTCTCGACACCATACTCCGGAGCATGGGCGAAGGGATCATGGTAACCGCTTCCGATGGCGTCATCACCCTGATAAATCCAGCCTTCCGCCGTCTCTTTTCACTTACCGGAAATATAGAGGGCAAAAGGGTGGTGGAAATATCGCGCCACCCCGACCTGCTGGAGGCTTTCAACGATCTTGGCAAACCGGATGTTAACGAACTGGTGCGGGAGATAACCATACATCCGAGCGATATCACACTATATACACACTGGGTTTTGCTCAATGTAGATGGTGTCAGGCAGGGTATAGTTGCGGTATTCCACGACATCAGCGACCTGAAGAAAGCTGAGAACATGCGCCGGGACTTTGTCGCCAACGTATCCCATGAGCTTCGTACCCCGGTAACGATCATCAAGGGGTATGCCGAAACGTTGCTGGACGGCGCTCTTGAGTCCGATCCTGAGCGCGCCGTCCGTTTCGTGGAGATTATCTCCAACCATGCGGACCGGTTGGCAAACCTGGTAAACGATATTCTCGCACTCTCAGCTCTCGAATCAAAAGAGGCTCACCTGGAACTTAATCCAATTGATGCCTCAGGAACGATAGGCAAGGTCTGTATGCTGCTGCAGGAACGTGCGGCGCAGAAAAACATTGCGATAATCAATGAATCGGCTGACGGCGCGTTGCCACATGTGATGGCGGATCAGGGGCGTCTCGAACAGGTTGTGATCAACCTGCTGGAAAATGCAATCAAGTATACTCCGGATAGCGGTTCCATCCGCCTGTTTGCGGAAGATGACGTTGATTGTGTCAGAGTGTCTGTTGCGGACAGCGGCATCGGCATCCCCTTCAAGGACCTGCCCCGGATTTTTGAGCGTTTTTACCGGGTGGATGAGGCCAGATCCCGCGAACAGGGGGGGACCGGACTCGGGCTGGCTATTGTGAAACATATCGTGCAACTGCATGGCGGGACTGTTTCCGTTTCAAGCGAGATAGGCAAAGGATCTATCTTCTCATTTACCTTGAGGAAGGCGTGAATTTGTATATTACAGGAGAGTTCTGAATCGTTTTACCCCTCTGACCTTTTGTGTGTCCTTTTTTGTGTTGATAAATGATACTATACTTAGTACTATCTGCTTATGAGCAAAGTTGACAAAACTCTTGCAAAAATGAAAGCCAATTCTCTTGACTGGCGGATTGAGGATTTGCAAGCTGTTGCGAGGCGCTTCGAAATAGACTGGCGGCACGACGGCTCAAGCCACTGTGTGTTTGTAACGGCATCCGGCAAGACCTTGCCGGTTCCGGCGAAAAAACCAATCAAGCCGATCTATATCAAAAAGTTTCTGCTGCTATTGGAGGAGCCATGAAAGATGTGAGTAAATATCCATTTGAACTTCGGACACTCACTGCCGAGGAAGGGGGAGGATTTCTTGTCAGTTTCCCCGATTTCAACGAGTGCATCGCTGATGGTGAGACCATCGAAGAAGCCATAAGCGAAGGTCAACAAGCTCTTGTTGCAGTTATTGCCGCACTTGAAGCAAAAGGCTTGCCCGTGCCAAAGCCCGGCAGCTACGGCGCGTACTCCGGCAAGTTTGTACAACGTCTCCCAAAAAGTCTGCACGCCCGCCTGCAATCACGCGCCCGGCTTGAAGGCGTAAGCATCAATACCCTGGCTATAACCTACATTACTGAAGGGCTAACTCGCAAAGCCGCATAAAACGAGTTGCGTACGCTCAAAAGGTCAAGTTGAATAGATAAACAAGGCGGCCAATTGGCCGCCGGTACAGATGAATTCCTCTCCTTCGGTTTGTCTGGTTCAAAACGGTTCATACCCCCGTCATATTTAACCCACCTTTTTCCTCCCTGTAACAGCGCTGTAACAAAGATCTGCTATAGTTACTACAGATTCGTTACAAACCCAACCCCGATAAACGGGATAAGTGCGTTAACGAAATCTATTTCTGCAAAATAAATGCAGAAATAGATTTCTAACTTACTAAAGGAGGAACATCCAATGTTCAACAAGATGAGAAGCAGCATTTTAGTTCTGTCGGCACTCTGCGCCATGGTGGGAGCCGCCGGTGCGGAAACCCTTATTAACGGCGCAGGCGCCACCTTTCCCTACCCGATATATTCCAAATGGTTCAGCGAGTATGCAAAAATCGACAAATCGGTCAAATTCAATTACCAGTCCATCGGCAGTGGAGGCGGCATCAAACAGATCTCCGCTCAGACCGTCGATTTCGGCGCGAGCGACAAATTCCTCACCGATGCCGAACTGAAAGCTGCCCCCGGCAAGCTGATTCATATCCCGACCGTAATGGGAGCGGTTGTCGTAACGTACAATCTGCCTGGAGTCAAAACCCCCCTCAAGCTGACCGCAGATGAGGTAGCCGGCATCTACCTAGGGAAGATCACCATCTGGAACGATCCCAGGATCGGAACCAATAATCCGGGAGTCAACCTGCCCGCCAAGCCGATCATCCTCGTACACCGTTCCGACGGCAGCGGCACCACGGCCATCTTCACCGATTATCTCTCAAATGTCAGCCCTGAATGGAAGTCAAAAGTCGGTATGGGCACCTCGGTCAAGTGGCCGGCTGGTCTTGGGGGCAAGGGTAACGAAGGGGTGGCCGGACAGGTGAAGAACACCGAATATTCGGTTGGTTACGTGGAATTGGCATATGCCATGGAGAACAAGCTCCCGTTCGCAACCCTGAAAAACCGTGACGGCCAGTATGTCGCGCCTACCATCAAGAGCACTACAGCAGCCGCTGCAGGGGCTGCCAAACATATGCCGGCCGACTACCGCATCTCCCTGGTGAACCAGCCTGGCAAAGAGGCCTACCCGATCGCCGGCTTTACCTGGCTGCTTGTATATGAACAGCAGAAGGACGCAGTCAAGGGGAAGAAACTGGTCGAATTCCTCAAGTGGGAGCTGAAAAGCGGACAGAAGATGGCCTCCTCGCTCCTCTATGCGCCTCTACCCGAAAACGTTGTCAAGATGGTGGAAAAGAGCATCGCAGGCATCAAGTAAGCGTCTGACACTTTGCAAAAAAGAGGCGCGGGCTGTTCCACACTTCGCCTCTTTAATGATTTGGGAATATTACAGTCATGAATCATGTTCAGAACAAGAGAGATGCAGAGGCTGCCATGTCGCACGATGAAGAGGTACGAGATGCCCGGTTTGCGGGCCGATTCGACGGCGACCGAATCTTCAAGGGGATAACCCTCGGATTCGCCCTTACCGTCATACTCATTCTTCTGCTGATGGCGGCCGGAATGGCGGTCGAGGCTCTTCCAGCCATGAAACGATTCGGCTGGAAATTCGTTTCCGGCTCCGACTGGGATGCGGTCCAGGGGAGCTTTGGCGCTCTCCCCTATATCTGGGGCTCGATCGTTTCTTCAGCTCTGGCTATTATCGCCGCCACACCGCTATCGGTTGGCACAGCGATATTCATCACTGAACTTGCACCAAGAAAACTGGGGGGAGCCATCGCTTCCCTGGTGGAACTGCTTGCTGCTATCCCCAGCGTGATCTATGGATTGTGGGGGGTGGTGGTCATGGCCCCTTGGCTTCAAAAGACGGTGGAACCTTTTCTAATCGAACATTTTGGATTTCTTCCGCTGTTCCGGGGGCCCCCCTATGGGGTTGGCATGCTGGCGGCAATCTTCATTATCATGATTATGATCATACCGATTATCACCTCCATAACAAAAGAGGTGCTTCTGGCGGTCCCACAGAGCCAGAAGGAGGCGGCCGTTGCACTCGGAGCGACCAAATGGGAGATGATCCGGATGGCGGTTCTGCCGTACGGACGCTCCGGCATTCTCGGAGCGGTAATTCTAGGTCTTGGCCGGGCAATCGGAGAAACCATGGCAGTAACTATGGTCATCGGCAATACCCCGCAGATTTCGCTTTCCTTGCTTGATCCGGCCTACACCATGCCGAGCGTCATCGCCAACGAATTCGCCGAGGCCACCTCAAAATTGCACTCTTCGGCGCTTATGGAAATCGGGCTTATTCTGCTGGCGCTTACGCTGATTATAAATATCACGGCCCGCGTCCTCATCTGGAGTGTGACGAGTAAACAGAGTGCCGGAGGCCGCAGGTGAACGGTATGCGTACGAGGTCGATAAAGAACGTCGGAATGATGCTGCTAATGGGGATCGCGACACTCCTCGTGCTCACCCCGCTGATCCTGGTTTTCTACCAGATCGTCAAAATGGGCGCAGGTTCGATCAACCTGGCTTTTTTCACCCAGATCCCGAATCCGCCCGGCGAAACCGGAGGGGGGATGGCTAACGGAATCGCCGGGTCGGCCATTCTAATCCTTATGGCATCCATATTTGGCGTTCCTACCGGGATATTCGGCGCGCTCTATCTTTCCGAATACGAAGGGAACCGTCTGGCAAGTGTAATCCGTTTCAGCGCCGACGTCCTTTCCGGTGTTCCCTCCATCATAACCGGCCTGGTGGCCTACACCCTGATCGTGGTGCCGATGCACGGTTTTTCAGCCCTGGCAGGCGCGTTTGCCCTCGGGTTGATCATGATCCCGATTGTCCTGCGCACCACCGAGGAGCAGCTCAAAATGGTTCCGGTCACACTGCGCGAGGCCTCACTGGCATTGGGGGTCCCCTTCTGGCGCACCACGTTGCTGGTGACGCTCCGGAGCGGAATGAAGGGGATAGTCACCGGTATCCTGCTCTCCATTGCCCGTGTGGCCGGCGAGACGGCGCCGCTGCTCTTCACCTCGCTGGGGAACCAGTTCTGGAGTAAAAAACTGACCGAACCGATGGCAGCGCTCCCTTTGCAGATATTCAGTTTCGCAATTGCACCGTACGATGATTGGCACCGTCTGGCCTGGGGCGGAGCCCTGGTGCTTGTTGTCATCATGTTCGTAGTCTCACTGGCCGCACGATGGTTCGGCAGGGAGAAGTCGACCGGATGACCGGATGACCGGGGAGAGAGCCGGCAGATCTGGGAGATGATCGCAGCATATTCAAACGTTAAACAAGTTGAGGAGTCCATGACGACCAAAATAAAGATTGAAAACCTGAACGTCTTTTTCGGTGAGACACATGCGGTGAAGAATGTTTCGCTGGATATCCCGCAAAACAGGGTTACCGCAATTATCGGCCCTTCGGGATGCGGCAAATCGACAATACTTCGTTCCATAAACCGGATGCATGACATGATCCCCGCGGCACGGGTTACCGGTCGCATCGTTATAGATACGACCGATATCTACGATCGAACCAGCAACCCGGTACTCATCCGCCGTCGCGTCGGTATGGTTTTCCAGAAACCGAATCCGTTTCCTGCGATGTCGATCTATGATAACGTTGTTGCCGGCTACAAATTGGGGGGTCGTCTGAACAGGGGAGATGCCGACGAAATAGTGGAATCGAGCCTTAAGCGGGTCGCTCTCTGGGATGAAGTCAAGGATCGCCTCAAAAGTAACGCGATGGATCTTTCAGGCGGTCAACAGCAGCGGCTCTGCATTGCCCGAACTATTGCGATCAAACCTGATGTGATCCTGATGGACGAGCCGGCTTCGGCTCTAGATCCGCTCTCCACCCTCAAAATCGAAGAGTTGATAGAAGAGCTGAAAGACAAGTATACTATCGTTATCGTCACCCATAACATGCAGCAGGCTGCGCGTGTGTCGGATGACACCGCATTCTTCTATCTTGGGGAGCTGATTGAATCCGGTGGAACCCGCAAGATTTTTACCAATCCGGAGAAGAAGCAGACAGAAGACTACATCACAGGAAGGTTCGGTTAACGGACGGTTCTTTTCCGCCCTGGTTTCGCCAATCGTCGCACCCGCTTGTGCAGCGTACTTATGAGTACGCTTCCGCACAGGTGCTAGATTGTCTGACCAGAACGAAAAATTCCTCGTCCGTCGAAGGGGAGAGATTATGGAGCGCGAACATATCAGTACCGCATTCGATATCGAGTTGAATGAATTGAGACAGAGCATCCTGGTTATGGGGGGGAAGGTGGAGTTGATGATTGCCAACTCGGTCAAGTCGCTGGTAGACAGGGACACACCGTTGGCCGAGCGCACTATTGCATTTGATCATGAGGTCAACGCTGCCGAGATGTCGATAGACGAGCGCTGTCTGGAGCTGCTTGCACTGCGTCAACCGGCCGCCCGCGATCTGCGCTTTATCACGATTGCTCTCAAGATAGTCACCGATCTGGAACGGATGGGGGACCAGTGCGCCAATATCGCCAAACGGGCGCGTGAGTTGAACGAAGAGCCGCCGCTGAAACCATACATCGACATCCCCCGCATGGCCCATTGGGCCGAGGTGATGGTAAAGCAGGCGCTGGACGCCTTTGTGAGCGGCGATGCCGATCTCGCAATCAAGGTCTGCAAGGACGACAGTTTCGTCGATGACCTTAACGTCCAGATTCAGAGGGAACTTCTGACCTTCATGATCGAAGATCCGACTACTATTTCCCGCGCCATGAAGCTCAACTACATCTCGAAATCATTGGAGCGGATCGCCGACCACGCCACCAACGTCGCCGAGATGGTGATTTTCATGGTCAAGGGGAAGGATATCCGGCATACGATAGCGTGAAACAGAGGGGTTGAGCTAAAAAGAACTACAGCAGAGAAAAAGCGAAAGCATCGGATAAAAAGAAGGGGGTCTGCCAATCAATGGCGACCCCCTCTTTACACCTGAAGATTATTGGAGAAACTAGTCGACAGATTTCCTCAGGAAGGTCGGGATATCGTACTGGTCTTCATCCTCCTCGATAAATGAGACTGTCGGACGAATGCGGGTTACGATTTCTGTTTTCTCCCGATCGCGCTGAAAGGTCGGCCTGTCGAGCGAACTCTTGCCGGTAGCATGCGCATGCTTGTCTGCAATTGAAAGACTGTTTTTACGGAAATCCCTCGCTTTTTCGGTATCGAAGCGATCGCCGAATCCTGTGGCTATTACGGTGACCTTGATGGTGTCGCCCATTTCGTCATCCCGGACAACACCGATCTTTATGTTGGCGTCTTCATGAACCTTCTCGTGAACAATCCGGTTGACAGTGTTGTAGTCGTCCATTGTCATCGAGGAGGAACCGGTGATATTGACCAGCACGCCCTTGGCGCCGGAGATATCGTTGTCTTCCAGCAGCGGGCTTGAGATGGCATTGCCGACCGCTTCGGCTGCGCGGTTTTCACCGTTACCGATGCCGATGCCCATCATCGCCATTCCTCGAACACTCATAACGGTTTTTACGTCGGCGAAGTCGAGGTTCATCAGGCCGGTAGAGGTTATAAGCTCTGCTATGCCCTGAACCGCCTGCCGGAGAACATCGTCGGATGGTTTGAAGGCATCGAAAAGGGACATGTTGCGGCTGGCCAGGCTGATAAGCCGGTCATTTGGGATGATTATCAGCGAGTCAACGTGTTTTTTCAGATCGGCAATGCCTTGTTCGGCCAGGGCTGAGCGAGCCCTCCCCTCGTAGGTGAACGGTTTGGTCACGACGCCAACGGTCAGGACACCGGTTTCGCGTGCGGCTTCGGCGATCACCGGCGCCGCACCAGTGCCGGTACCACCACCCATACCCGCGGCGATGAAAACCAGATCCGCGCCTTTGATAGCCTCTACCAGTTGCCCTATATTCTCAAGAGCGGCTGCGGTACCCACCTCCGGTTTGGAACCTGCGCCGAGTCCCTTGGTCAGTTCGCGGCCAAGCTGAAGCTTGACCGGCGCCTTTGAGGTTCGAAGCGCCTGTGCATCTGTATTGGCAACAATGAAATCTACCTTATGTATATTGCTGTCGATCATCGTATTGACGGCATTACCGCCGCCGCCGCCAACCCCGATGACCTTGATAACAGCGCTCTGTTCAATAGCCTCGTCAAATTCAAACATGCATTTTCCCCCTGGAGCAATGGAAGTGATTCATCCGTAGTTGGTGAAATGTAACCTCAATTTTGACAAGAATCAAAGGAAAAAATAATTTATTTTTGTATCGTTTTTGGGCCTTTAAAAAACAGAGTGTTAGCTGGATGATTCGATGAAAGAGAAAGATTTGAGGAGTAAAACAGGCCGTTCTCCACAAAAAATCGGATAAACGGCCTGTAACGTCAAACAGGAATATAAGTTAAAAAATATCAGTTAAAAAAATTCGCGGAACCATGTCTTCATTCTACCGAATACGGATCCGAACAGGTTCCCTTCCGGTTTGTTGGAGGGGAACTCTCTTGCCCCCGAATTGCGGCTGCCATATACTACAAGGCCCACACCGGTCGCATAGACCGGCGAGTTGACGACGTCGATAAGTCCGCCGATATTCTGAGGTAAACCGCGTCTTACCGGCAGGTTGAATATCTGTTCGGCCAGTTCCGGCATCCCTTCCAGAATACTGGTGCCGCCGGTTATGACCACGCCCGACGCTATCGAGTCTTCCAATCCTGACTTGATGATTTCGCGGTTTACCAGGGAAAAAATCTCCTCAACACGGGGGCCCAGGATCTCGCATAATACATTACGTGAGAGTTCGCGCGGTTTGCGGCCGCCGACGCTAGGCACCTCTATTTTGTCCTCCTTGCCGACCAGCGCGGATAGACAACAACCGAATTTCTGTTTAATCTTCTCGGCCTCGGCCATCGGTGTGCGCAGACCGACGGCTATATCATTGGTAAGGTGGTTGCCCCCCAAGGAAAGCACCGAGGTATACTTGATGGCCCCATCGGCAAAAATGGCAATATCTGTCGTTCCTCCGCCTATATCGACCATGCAGACCCCAAGTTCCTTCTCGTCCTCCGACAGAACGGCGTGAGATGAGGCCAATTGCTCAAGAACAATATCGGCAACATCCAGACCGGCCCGATTGCAGGACTTGACTATGTTCTGTGCGCTGGCAACAGCGCCGGTTACGATATGAACCTTTGCTTCCAGACGTACGCCGCTCATGCCGAGTGGTTCACGGATGCCGTCCTGTTCGTCGATGATGAATTCCTGGGGGAGGATATGCAGAACTTCTCGATCCATCGGGATGTTTATCGCCTTGGCAGCATCGATTACCCGCCGAACATCTTCCTGGGAAACCTCGCGGTTCTTGATGGCAATGACGCCGTTGGAGTTCAATCCTTTGATGTGTCCGCCGGCAATGCCTGCGAAGACCGATTTTATCTCGCAGCCGGCCATGAGCTCGGCCTCATCGATGGCTTTCCTGATAGCGCCAACCGTGCTTTCGATGTTGATGACCACGCCTTTACGCAACCCGCTGGATGGGCTGGTGCCTATCCCGACAATGTCGATGCCGTCTTCGGTGACATTACCCACTATGGCGCAGATCTTGGTAGTGCCGATGTCGAGGCCGACTATCAAATTCTCCCTTTTTGTTGCTGACATACTTCCCCCTGCCTCAGATTAATATTTTAAATTCAGCTTTTTTTCACTATTATTTTGTCGTTATAATCGAGATCGATATACTGCAGTGTCGCTCGCTGAAGCATCAGGTCATGGTAGATATGAGCAAAACGCTCAATTTTTGAAGCAAATTCTTCGGCGCCTACTTTGACCGGGATCGCTCCGGAAGCGGTGAACATGGTAAAACCGTATCCCTCATCGTAATGAATCTCGGACACATCCGCAAGGATAAATGCGCCCTTTTCACGTAATATCTTCAGTAGCTCGCAAGTGGCCCTTAGTGCTTTTCCGGTCCCTTTCGGGTCACTGTTCAGCCCTTCCTCGCTGAATCCTGTTACAATCGGATAGTCCAGCTTGTCTCCCTGATTCAGTACCTTGAAAACCTTGGCGTTTTTGTCCAGATAATAGATGAAACCCATATTGACAATTGCGAGCGGTTCGCGCTCGGTGATGTTTATTGAGATGCCATCCGGCAGATAACGGTTGATCCGTACGGACTCGACCCAGGGGTTTTGCAGAATATGCTCCCCCATCCGCTTCAGATCCATTCGCAAGAGATCCTTGCCCGGTTCCACCCCTGCAAGCCCCAGTATCTCTTCGCGAGTCACGCGCTTGGCGCTGGAAACCTCGATATTCTTAAGTTTGAAAATAGTAGCCGAGTCAAGCACCCTATGGGCGAAGTAAATAAGTCCGACGGCCAGAGAGAGAGCAATCAGTCCGGTTGCTATTTTCAGCAGCGGGCGCAGGTATTTTTTCAGGTCCAATGGTTTGCGCTGGATCTTGATCTTGTTGCGTGCCACCTTCCGGCTCTGGTATGTGGAATTTGCAAAATCCCGCATGATATTCAGTTCACCTTTATTGAGAGTGATGCTGACTCAATGATACCTGAAACAAGCTCTTCAAACGAGAGTCCGGCTCCCTTTGCCGCAATTTCCGGCAGCAGGCTCAAAGCCGTCATCCCCGGCAGGGTATTGACTTCCAGTACATAGCAATCGCCGGCGCTGGTCACCAGCAGGTCTACCCGGCTGTATCCCTTGCACCCCAAGGCGCGATGGGCCGCCAGTCCGGTCTCCAGAGCCTTTTCGTACAGTTCGGGTTCAAGACGCGCCGGGAAGATGTGTTCGGCCATGCCGTCGGTATATTTGGCTTCAAAGTCGTAGAACTCATTTTTCGGAACGATCTCGATGGCGCCTATCGGTCGACCGTTCAGAATCCCGACCTGCACCTCCTGGCCCTTTATGTACTGCTCCACCAGAATCTCGTCGTCATGGAGGAAAGCCATATCAACTGCTGCGGCCATCTGTTTCTCCTCTTTGACGATGGAAACCCCTACCGACGAACCTTCCTGTACCGGTTTGACCACAAGCGGCAGACCGAAGGGGAGATCGGTCAGGCAGAGTGATTCGCCACGCCTGAAACAGCTAAAGGGTGCTGTAAGGATACCGCTGGCGGCAAAGGCCTGTTTACTGTACAGTTTGTGCATTGCCAAAGCGCTTGCCAGCACTCCTGAACCGGTGTAGGGGATCTGCAGCAACTCCAGAAGCCCCTGCACACAGCCGTCTTCACCATAGCGGCCATGCAGGGCGATAAATGCCGTTTCGATCATCTCCTGTTTCAGAACATCGGCCAGATCCCGTCCCACATCTATAGCCACTGCGTTGTAGCCCTGGGCCAGCAAGGCATGATGTACGGCTGCACCGCTCTTCAGTGAGACCTCCCGTTCGGCCGAGAGCCCTCCCATCAAAACCGCGATCTTCTTAGATGTGATATTTTTCATGGTCATTCCTCGCCCACTATACGCACTTCTTCTACAAGTGTCACGCCGGATATGGATAATACAGCTTTTTTCAGAATGTCGGACAGTTCCAGGAAATCTTCCGCTGTGGCTCCCCCTCTGTTGACAAGAAAGTTGCTATGCACTTCGGAGACCTGAGCGCCTCCGACCATGAATCCACGCATCCCGGCTGCGTCGATAAGTCTCCAGGCCGCCTGCCCGGCAGGGTTTTTGAAGAATGAACCGGCACTCGGGAAACCTACATTATGCTTGGAACGCCGCAACTCAAGGTCCTTCCGGATCTCTTCTTCCGTATGGAGCGGTTCGCGCTCGTCCAGTCTGAAAATGGCAGCCAGCACAATTTCAGCCGGCTTCAGGTCGAGATGGCGGTAACCGTAATTCAGTTCAGTGATGCAAAAATCACGGATTTCTCCATCGCTCAACAGGGTAAGGCACTCTGTTCGCCCAAGGATTCCCTCGCCATAGGCGCCGGCATTCATCTTGATCGCGCCGCCGACGGTGCCTGGAATGCCGGAGATGAATCCGATGCCACCCAGACCCTGTTCCTGGGCGAAACGAACAAGCGCCAGGTTCTCCGCTCCCGCTTCGGCCCTGATTCGCCCCCCACCCTGACCCTCCCCCGCTGGGGGAGGGGAAATAAGCTCAATTCGGTCGATCCGTTGCAGCGAAATAACAGCTCCACGGATCCCCTTGTCGCGCACCAGCAGATTGTATCCACGACCGACGGCCATCCAGGGTATGTTCTGATCCTTCAGGCATTGCAACAGAACCTGCAAGTCGGCCGCATCCTCCGGAATCGCGTAAAGATCAGCCGGACCTCCAGTCTTGAGCGAGGTGTGAAGGTGCATCGGCTCGTCCCATAGCAGAGTGCCGCGTATCTCCAAGGCAATCCGGTTCAGTTTGTTTCCTCCAGCATCGTCACCAGCTTTTCCCCCTGCTGCCAAATATTGCCTGCTCCCAGAGTAATAACGATGTCCCCCTCCTTGACCACCCCGGCCAGATGCTCCGGGATCAGTTCGCGATCGGCGATCCAGGTTACGTCCTTCTGTCCGTGGCGTTGAATCTCATCTGCCAGCCGTTCTGTTGTGGCGCCCTCGATCGGCTGTTCACCGGCGGGATAGATGTCAGTCAGTATCAGCACGTCAGCATCGTAAAAAGCCGTGACGAAGTCAGCGAACAGCTCATGAGTTCGGGTGTAGCGATGAGGCTGGAAGGCGGCTACGATACGCCGCTCCGGCCAACCCTGACGTGCTGCTGCAAGTGTCGCCTTGATTTCGGCTGGGTGATGGCCATAGTCATCTACTACCATGATCCCCTTCGGTTCTCCCTTGACAGTGAAGCGTCGTCCAACTCCGCTGAATGCTGCAAAACCTTCCTGGATTGCTATGAACGGCACATCCAGTTCAAGCGCTACTGCAATGCAGGCCATAGCGTTCAGCACATTATGCGGTCCCGGCATCGGAAAGGAGATTTCACCCAATCGGTATCCTTTGAAATGAGCTATGAACGAAGTTTGAAAACCGTCATGTTTGATATGTGTGGCACGAATATCAGCCTGGGCTGAGAGACCGTAGGTTGTGTAACGTTTTTTAACCCGTGGAAGGATTTCACGAATATTTGTGTCATCCAGACAGAGGACGGCCAAGCCATAAAAGGGGACCTTGTTGATAAATTCCACAAAGGTCTCCTTGATCTCTTCAATCCCGGAATAATGATCGAGATGGTCGGCGTCGATATTTGTTACCACAGCGATTGTAGGCGAAAGAAGCAGGAAGGAACCGTCCGACTCGTCCGCCTCGGCCAGCAGAAACTTGCCCTGACCGAGCCTGGCGTTGCTCCCGATGGCGTTCAGTTTGCCACCGATGACAATTGTCGGATCGATACCGGCATGTCCCAGAATAGCGGCGGCCATCGAAGTGGTGGTAGTTTTTCCGTGAGTGCCGGCTATGGCGATTCCGTACTTCATCCTCATCAACTCGGCCAGCATTTCTGCTCGCGGGATGACCGGCACATGCATCCTTTTGGCTTCGATCACTTCGGGGTTGTTGTCATGTACTGCGGAGGAAATTACCACCACATCGACATCCTTCAGGTTTTCAGCTCTGTGGCCGATGCCGATTTCAGCACCAAGTCCGGACAGGCGCTCGGTGATGTCAGAGCCCCGCAGATCCGAGCCTGAAACCTTGTATCCCAGGTTGAGCAGCACTTCGGCAATGCCGCTCATTCCTATGCCGCCGATGCCTACGAAGTGTATTTTGTCAATTTTTCCGTACATGATGCTCCCTTCGGTCGCAGGATCAGGTT